>NZ_WXYH01000390.1:159028-165122 GCF_009872365.1 Rhodococcus sp. T7 | reverse complement strand
AAGGTGCCGACGAAAAGGTGGTGGCGGTCGGCGATACGGCTGATGGCGTCGAGCATGTGCGGTAGCCGGGGCACCGGCACTGCCAGGTCGTCGAGCAGGGTACTGCCGTAGCGTTCGAGGGCGGTCAGCGCCACACGGCGGGCCTGCATGAGCCCGTCGCTTTCGACCGGGTCGGTGGTCACGAAGAGTTCGGTCGCCGCACAACTGCGGCATGCTTGCGCGATGCGCTCGGTTTCCGCCTTCGCGGCCTCGCCGTCGCACTGGATGAGTAGCAGGGCACCGGCGTTCTCGTCGAGGCCCATCTGGGTCAGGTCGTTGACCGCGGTGATCGTGTTGTGGTCCATGAGTTCGACCAGGCTCGGTTCGGCCACGTTCTGAATCGCCATCACCGCGTCGACGGCCTGGACGGGGTCGGCGAACGCCGCCACCACAGTGGATGCGTGCGCCGGTTTTCTGCGCAACCGCATGGTCGCCTCGACGATGACGGCAAGGGTGCCCTCGGATCCGACCAGCAGTTGCGTGAGGTTCAGGCCGGCGACGTTCTTGCGGGTGACGGCACCGGTGTGGATGATGCGGCCGTCGGCGAGCACGGCTTTGATCCGGGCGACGTGATCGCCGGTGACCCCGTATTTGGCGCAACAGGGCCCACCGGCGTTTGTCGCGAGGTTCCCACCGATCGTGGAGATGGCGCGACTGCCGGGGTCGGGCACGTACCAGAGTCCTCGCTCTGCTGCTGCGGTAGCGAGGTCGCCGTTGATGACACCGGGTTCGACCGTCGCGGTACGGGACTGCTCGTCGATTTCGAGGATCCGGTTCATCTTCTCGGTACTCAGGACAATGCACCCCTCGAGGGCATTGGCACCGCCGGCCAGGCCGGTCCCCGCACCTCTCGTGACAACCGGAATCTTGTACCGGTAGGCAGTCTGCAGCGTCGTGACGACGTCGTCGACCGTCCGGGCACGAACCACTGCTATCGGTCGACCGGATGGCGAGAGCAGCGCCTGATCGCGGGTGTAGGCGATCATGGTGTCGCCGTCGGTGATGACAACTGCCTCGCCGAGCATTGCCGTCAGGTCCGCGACGGGACCCGTCATCAAGGCAGTCATGTCTTGTCCTTCCACACTGGTTTGTGCATCGCAGCCCTACCGCTGGGACCGTCCCGCGCGGGTAGGCGGCGTGGCGTGTGCGCAGCACCGTGGGCACATGTCCTGTCGAGACAGGATCGTGTGCCCGCGGTGACGCCGTCCGATTGGTTCGTCCTACATGTGCCGGGGGGTACCTATCGATCTAGGGAGTGATTTCCAGCTCGCCCATGCGGGACCAGTCGTCGCCGGGAAGTTCGGTGTGGAGGATGCGCGGTGTCTCGCTCAGTGCCGGGCGCATCGCGTCCAGCCCTTTCCGGAAGTGGTCCGCATTGACATGGTCGGAACCGGCCTGCCCGTCGGCGAATGCCTCGATCAGCACGAACTCGGCGGGATTGTCGGCGCTGCGGTGCCATTCGAACCAGAGATTGCCCGGTTCCGATCGGGTCGCGTCGGTGAACTCCTTGGTGATGAGCAACCAGTCGTTCTGGTGTTCGTCGAGGACGTTGAACTTCACCACAATGAAAATCACTATGCTTCACTTCCTTTCGGGCGTGGGTCACCGCCTCGCGGAACCGCGAGGCGGTGACCCACTGGTTTCTAGTAGATATTCGACGGGCGGACCATGCCTTCGGCGAGATCGCCGAAACCGGGTGCCATGATGGCACCGGGATTGCCGATAATTTCTTCCACGACAGCGGTTTCGGTGGTGATCAGCAGTGCCGCGATCGAGGCTGCGCTTTCGAGTGCGGCGCGGGTTACCTTGAACGGGTCGATCACTCCGTCGTCGAACATGTCCCCGTATTCGCCGGTGAGCGCGTTGAATCCGTGCCCGAGCGGCAGGCCGGCGACCACCTCGACGACCTTGTCGCCGTCGAACCCGGCGTTGATCGCGATCCAGCGCAGCGGTTCGGGGAGAGCGCGGCGCACGACGTCGCATCCGATGGCCTCGTCACCGGCCAGGTCGAGGTCGGCCAATGCCCGATGCGACTGCGCCAGCGCGGTGCCACCTCCGGAGACGATTCCGGCCTCGACCGCGGCGCGGGTGGCGGCCAGCGCGTCGTCGACGCGCAGCATCCGTTCCTTGAGTTCGACACTGGTCGCGCCGCCGACGCGGATGACGGCAACACGCCCGGTGAGCCGGGCGATACGCAGTTCGAGGCTTTCCTGATCCGCCTCGATCTTCGCGCGCTCGAGCTGGGCCTCGAGCTGGGCGATGCGGGCATCGAGGAGGCGCTGGTCCCCGTGTCCGCCGACGATCGTGGTCTCGTTCTCGGTCACGGTGATGCGGTCACACGATCCGAGATGGTCGACGCTGATTTCGGACAGTTCGATGCCGGTGTCCTTGGCGATCACGTGCCCACCGAGTGCCACGGCGAGGTCTTCGAGCTCGGCGACGCGGCGATGGCCGAAACCGGGGGCGCGCACGACCACCGACTGCATGGTCTTGTGCATGTTTCCGCCGACGAGCAGCTGCAGGGCCGGACCGTCGACGTCCTCGGCCAGTACCACCAGCGGTCGGTCGGCGCGTTTGGCCACCTCGATGCTCGGCATGATGTCCTGGACCTTGCTGATTTTCTTGTTGGTCAGCAGGATCAGCGGATTGGTGTGCACCGCTTCCATCCGCTCCGGGTCGGTGACCATGTAGCCGGAGATGTAGCCGTGATCGAACTCGATGCCGTCGACGATGTTGACCGACAGCCCGAGGGTGTCGCTCTCCTCGGTGGTGACGACCCCGGACTTGCCGACGTAATCAACCGCGGTCGAGATGGCGTGCCCGATCACTTCGTCGTCGCTGGCGGCGAGAGTCGCGATCCGGTGCAGATCGGCCTGTCCCCCGATCTGGGAGGCCTGCTCGCGGAGGGAATCGACGACCACGGACACGGCCCGCTCGATACCGCGCCGCACCCGCATGGGGTTGGCGCCGGCATCGACCGAGCGCAGACCCTCGCGGACCATGGCCTGAGCGAGCACGGTGGCGGTGGTGGTGCCGTCGCCGACCACACCATTGGTCTTCATCGCCACCTCCTTGACCAACTGGGCACCCATGTTGGCGAAGGGTTCGCGGAGCTGGATCTCGCGGGCAATGGTCACGCCGTCGTTGGTGATCGTCGGTGGCCCGGTGAGCTTTTCGAGCACCGCGTTGCGCCCCTTGGGGCCGAGGGTCACCTTGACCGCGTCGGCGAGGGCGTTGACGCCCTGCTCGAGGCGGGCTCGGGCGTCCGTGTTGTACCGCAGCTCTTTCGCCATGGCTGATGTGTCCTTTCGTGCGTTCTTTCGCGGAGAGATGCGGTTAAGGGACGAGGATCGCCCGGCCGCGGACCCGACCGGCATCGAGATCGTCGAGGGCTTGCTGGAAATCCTCGAGCCGGTACCGGGTGGTGTGCAATGTGACCTTGCCCTGGGCGGCGAGGGTCATGAGCTCCTGCAGGTCGTTGTAGGAGCCGACGAGATTTCCGATGAAGTTGATCTCGGTGGAGATCACATCGATGGTCGGAACGTCGAGGTTCTCGCCGTAGCCGACGACGTAATAGTTCCCGGCGCGGCGCAGCATCGCGATCCCTTCGGCGGTGGCACCGCCTTCACCGACGAAGTCGACGACGGCTTCGGCGCCGTGCCCGCCGGTCAGGTCGAGCACCTGCTGGATGTGGGTGCCGTCGGCGACGATGCCGTGGTCGGCGCCGATCTTCACGGCGAGGTCGACGGCCGCGGGGTTACGGTCGAGCACGACCACGGTGACCCCGGAAATCGCCTTCAGGACTTGGATGCCGATGTGGCCGAGTCCGCCTGCCCCGATCACCACGCACACGTCTCCGGGGCGAGTGGTCCTGGCGACCTTGGCCACGGCGTGGTACGCCGTCAGGCCCGCGTCGGCGAGGGCGGCGACGTCGGCGGGTTCGAGCGAGTCGTCGATCCGGACCACGCTGCGGGCGGTGGTGCGCAGATACTCGGCGTACCCGCCGTTGGTGTCGATGCCGGGGAACTTGCTGTTCTGGCAGTGGACGTCGTCACCGAAACGGCACGCCCGGCACAGCCCGCACGTGATCAGCGGGTGCAGGATCACCTTGTCGCCGACCACCACGTTGGTGACGGCGTCACCTACCGCGTGGACCCAACCGGCGTTCTCGTGACCAATTGTGTACGGCAGTGCGACACCGGACTTCTCCTCCCATTGCCCCTCGAGAACATGCAGGTCGGTGCGGCACACACCCGCGCCGCCGATCCGCACGATGACATCGAGGGGACCCTCGATTGTGGGTTCGGGAATATCGGTGAGCTGCAGCTTGGTGTGGTATCCCACCACTTGCACGGCCTTCATCGAGGGCTCCTGGTTCTGAGATTGGTGATTCGCGGAGTGGCGCCGACGGATTCGCTGTCGGCGTAGCGGGTGGCGAGCAGGCCGCGGCAGAAGTGAGCGTTGCCTTCCATCGAAATGCGTACCGACTTGGCGAACCGCAGCCGCATCGGCACCGACTCCGCGGGGATGCGTTTGCCGGCGTCGTCGACGAACACCGGGCTGGCCGGGCAGATACTCAACCCGAGGCCGATTCGGCGGCGCAGCAACGCGGCCTTCGCTTTTCCGGGGGCGAGGTCGCTGAGAACGAGTCGGTAAATCTCGTTCACACCCATGTCGGTGGTCTTCAGGTGCGCCTCCACACAGCGTTCCATCGCCGCGGCATGTGCCTTGGACCGGAACGTTCGGCGCAGTTCGTGCAGACTCTCTTCCGCCTCGGAGCCGAACGTTCCGACGTATCCGGCGTCGGCTGCGAGGCCGGTATTGATCTTGTCGCTGTCGTGGTGGTCGTCGAGCATCACCCGCACCTCGCCGATGTCCTCGATCAGGCGCAGGGCGTCGAGGGCGTCGGATGCCATGAGGTAGGCGAAGTTCGGCGAGCAGAACGCGGTGGGCAGCCGCAGGTGCACGGTGACCCCGTCGTCGTCGAGGGTGACCGACCGGACGAACCCGAGATCGGTGATGGGTTCGTCCAGTTCCGGGTCGGTGACCGTCGACAGGGCCATCAGGACGTCGTGTTCGGTGCAGACGACGACGGCGGTCATGACGGCACGGATTCCGGCTCGCGCGCCCCGGCGGCGACCTCCACACCTTCCTGTCCGGCCGGCTCGGCCAGTTGCAGGTCGGCGGGAACATCGATGTCGTACAGCGCTGCCGCGTTGAGACCGAGAATCTTCTGCTTTTGCTCCACGGTGATCGGGGCGTACTCGCTCTGCATGTCCTCGGGGATCTGGAAGTCGACGAACTTCTCGATCAGCCACTTCGGGGTCCACAGTGCGTAGTCGCTGCCGAAGAGGATCTTGTCCTCGCCGATCCAGTAGAGCAGTTCACCGATGACCTGGGCGAAATAGCGGGGCCGGGTGTGGATGAACGGCAATGCCACTGCCAGACCGCCGTACACGTTCGACTCCTGGGTGGCGATCCAGCAGAAGTCCTCGAGCCGCGGCAGACCCACGTGCTCGACGACGAATCGCAGGTCCAGGTAGTCGGTGGCGACCTTGTCGACGTCGGAAACGTCGAAAGCGTCACGGTCGAGGGGGCGGATCGTCGGGCCCTTGTGAACGTGAATGTTCTTGATCCCCAGCTTGATGCATTCTTCGAGGTAGCGCCGCGACCACGGTTCGTCGAGTTTGTAGCCGCGGGAGTCGCCGTGCCATTCTGCGGTGTAGAGCTTGACGCCCTGCAGGTTCATCCGGTCCGCGTCCTTGCGGAGCTGTTCGAGGCCGGCCTCCTCGTGGCGCGGGTCGTAGGCGTGGTTGTAGGTGAGCTTGCCGGGATTCTTGGCGACCAGGGCGAGCGCTTCGTCCGTCTGCCCGAATCCCTTGTGGTAGAAGTCGCTGAGCAGGGTGGCCTGGAAGATCGCGTGGTCGACGTATCCGTCCACGAAGAGGTCACGCTCGAAGCGTTCGCTGCCGTAGTACGTGTAGGTGTCGTAGTCCCACACGACCTCTTCGGGGCTGAGGTTCTTGTGGTAGTCGTAGAAGCAGTCGATGAACTG
>NZ_WXYH01000390.1:152764-159018 GCF_009872365.1 Rhodococcus sp. T7 | reverse complement strand
ATCGCCTTGTGGGACGGCCGCGCGTCGAACCAGAAGAACGTGCACGGCAAGCAGTTCATCGACTGCTTCTACGACTACCACAAGAACCTCAGCCCCGAAGAGGTCGTGTGGGACTACGACACCTACACATATTACGGTGCCGGTCGCCTGTTCCAGGACCTCTTCGTGGACGGATACGTCGACCACGCAATCTTCCAGCCTGCGTTCCTGAGCGAGTTCTACCACACCGGGTTCGGGCAGACCGAGGAAGCGTTCGGCCTCACCCAGAAGCACCCCGACAAGCTCACCTACAACCACGCCTACGACCCCCGCCACGAGGAGGCCGGGCTCGAGCAACTCCGCAAGGACGCAGCCCGGATGAACCTGCAGGGTGTCAAGCTCTACACCGCCGAATGGCACGGCGACTCCCGCGGCTACAAACTCGACGACCCGTGGTCGCGGCGCTACCTCGAAGAATGCATCAAGCTGGGCATCAAGAACATTCACGTCCACAAGGGCCCGACGATCCGCCCTCTCGACCGCGACGCCTTCGACGTGGCGGACATCGACAAGGTCGCCACCGACTACCTGGACCTGCGATTCGTCGTCGAACACGTGGGCCTGCCGCGGCTCGAGGACTTCTGCTGGATCGCCACCCAGGAGTCGAACGTGTACGGCGGCCTGGCGGTGGCCCTGCCGTTCATCCACACCCGGCCCCGCTACTTCGCCCAGATCATCGGCGAGCTGCTCTACTGGATCGGCGAGGACAAGATCCTGTTCGGCAGCGACTACGCACTGTGGACCCCGAAGTGGCTGATCGAGAAGTTCGTCGACTTCCAGATCCCCGAGGACATGCAGGGCGAGTACGCCCCGATCACCGCCCTGCAGAAGAAGAAGATCCTCGGCCTCAACGCGGCAGCGCTGTACGACATCGACGTTCCCGCGGACCTGCAACTGGCCGAGCCGGCCGGGCAGGACGGTGTGGAGGTCGCTGCCGGGGCGCGGGAAACCGTGGCGTCATGACCGCCGCCGTCGTCTGCACCGAACAGGACGTCCTGATGGCCCTGTCGACGGTCACCGACCCGGAACTGGACGAGCCGATCACCGATCTCGGGTTCGTCCGGTCGGTCACCCTCGATGACGACGGCGTCACCGTGCACCTGCGGCTGCCCACCGCGTTCTGCTCGCCGAACTTCGCCTACCTCATGGCCTCCGACGCCCTCGACGCCCTGCGCCTGATCGAGGACATCGGCGAGGCACGGGTGCTGCTCGACGACCACCATGACAGCGACAAGATCAACGCCGGCCTCGCGGCCGACGCCGGATACGTCGGGACGTTCGGCTCCGAGGCGCAGGAAAGTTTGCACGAGCTGCGCCGGACATTCCGGTCCAAGGCGCACTCCGCGGCGATGGAGCGGTGCGTCGAGGCGCACCTGAAGACCACCGATCTGGGGGTCAACGAGATCTACCGGCTCACCCTCGGCGACCTCGCTCCCGGAAAGTTCAAGGCCGCACTGCTGCGTCGCCGGATCGGCATCGGGTTGAGCCTCTGCCCGGCCAGCCGGGTGTTCGTCGACGACGACGGCAAGCGCATCCCCCCGGAATCGGTGCCGATGCGGCTGCGTTTCGCCAAGTCGGTGCGCATCTCGATGGAAGGCAACGCCCACTTCTGCCGAGGCCTGCTCGCCACCCGCTACGCCGACAGCGAATCCGTCGGCGCCACACCCCGAATCACCAACCTCAGAACACCCAGGAGCCCACGATGAAGGCCGTGCAAGTGGTGGGATACCACACCAAACTGCAGCTCACCGACGTTCCCGAACCCACGATCGAGGGCCCCCTCGATGTCATCGTGCGGATCGGCGGCGCCGGCGTGTGCCGCACCGACCTGCATGTTCTCGAAGGGCAGTGGGAGGAGAAGTCCGGTGTCGCTCTGCCGTACACGATCGGCCACGAGAACGCCGGCTGGGTCCACGCCGTGGGCGACGCCGTCACCAATGTCGCGGTCGGCGACAAGGTCATCTTGCACCCGCTCATCACGTGCGGGTTGTGCCGGGCGTGCCGATTCGGCGACGACGTCCACTGCCAGAACAGCCGGTTCCCCGGCATCGACGTCAACGGCGGGTACGCCGAATACCTTCGCACCACCGCCCGCAGCGTGGTCCGGATCGACGACTCGCTCGAACCGGCCGACGTCGCCGCCCTCGCCGACGCGGGCCTGACGGCGTACCACGCCGTCGCCAAGGCCGCGAAGACCACCCGGCCCGGAGACGTGTGCGTCGTGATCGGAGCGGGCGGACTCGGCCACATCGGCATCCAGGTCCTGAAGGCCATCTCCGGTGTCACCGTGGTCGTGCTCGACCGCAACCCCGCGGCCGTCGAACTCGCCGTGAAGATCGGCGCCGACCACGGCATCGTCGCCGACGGCACCCACATCCAGCAGGTGCTCGACCTGACCGGCGGACACGGCGCCGAAGCCGTCGTCGACTTCGTCGGTGAGGGCGGCGCGACCGCAGAAGGGATCGCGATGCTGCGCCGCGCCGGGAACTACTACGTCGTCGGATACGGCGAGAACATCGACGTCCCGACCATCGATGTGATCTCCACCGAGATCAACTTCATCGGAAATCTCGTCGGCTCCTACAACGACCTGCAGGAACTCATGACCCTTGCCGCCCAGGGCAAGGTCACGTTGCACACCACCCGGTACCGGCTCGAGGACTTCCAGCAAGCACTCGACGATCTCGATGCCGGCCGGGTACGCGGCCGGGCGATTCTCGTCCCCTAGCCGCATCCCTCCGCGAAAGAAAGTACGAAAGGAACATCAGCCATGGCAAAAGAGCTGCGGTACAACACGGACGCCCGAGCACGACTCGAGCAAGGCGTCAACGCCCTCGCCGACGCTGTCAAGGTGACCCTCGGCCCCAAGGGACGCAACGCGGTGCTCGAAAAGCTCACCGGACCGCCGACGATCACCAACGACGGCGTCACCATCGCCCGCGAGATCCAGCTCCGCGAACCCTTCGCCAACATGGGCGCCCAGCTGGTCAAGGAAGTGGCGATGAAGACCAACGGTGTGGTCGGCGACGGCACCACCACCGCAACCGTGCTCGCCCAGGCCATGGTCCGCGAAGGGTTGCGGTCCGTCGACGCCGGCGCCAACCCCATGCGGGTACGGCGCGGTATCGAACGGGCCGTGTCCGTGGTCGTCGACTCCCTCCGCGAGCAGGCCTCCCAGATCGGGGGACAGAGCGATCTGCAGCGGATCGCGACCCTCGCCGCCAGCGACGACGAAGTGATCGGACACGCCATCTCGAAGGCCGTCGACTACGTCGGCAAGTCCGGAGTCGTCACCACCGAGGAGAGCGACACCCTCGGGCTGTCGGTCGACATCGTCGACGGCATCGAGTTCGACCACGGCTACATCTCCGGCTACATGGTCACCGACCCGGAGCGGATGGAAGCGGTGCACACCAATCCGCTGATCCTGCTGACCAACAAGAAGATCACCCAAGTCCAGGACATCATGCCGAGCATCGAGGTGGCCAAGCGAGCCGACCGGCCCCTGGTGGTGCTGGCCGAGGAAGTCGACGGGCCGGCCCTGCAACTGCTCGTCGGCGGCAACATGCACAAGACGATGCAGTCGGTCGTCGTCCGGGCCCCCGGTTTCGGGCACCGCCGCGTCGCCGAGCTCGAAGACCTCGCCGTGGCACTCGGTGGGCACGTGATCGCCAAGGACACCGGCATCGAACTGTCCGAAGTCGGTGTCGAGCACCTCGGGTCGTGTGACCGCATCACCGTGACCGAGAACGAGACCACGATCGTCGGCGGCCACGGGGACCAGCGCCTGCTCGACGCCCGCATCGCCCAGCTCGAGTCCCAGCTCGAGCGCGCCAAGATCGAGGCCGACCAGGAAAGCCTCGAACTGCGCATCGCCCGGCTCACCGGACGAGTTGCCGTCATCCGCGTCGGCGGCGCGACCAGCGTCGAACTCAAGGAGCGGATGCTGCGCGTCGACGACGCCCTGGCCGCCACCCGCGCCGCAGTGGAGGCGGGCATTGTCTCCGGCGGTGGCACCGCGCTGGCGCAATCACACCGGGCACTGGCCGATCTCGACCTGGCCGGAGACGAAGCGATCGGGTGCGACGTCGTCCGCCGAGCCCTCCCCGAACCGCTCCGCTGGATCGCGATCAACGCCGGATTCGACGGCGACGAGGTCGTCGAAGTGGTCGCCGGTCTGCCGCTCGGCCACGGGTTCAACGCCCTCACCGGTGAATACGGAGACATGTTCGACGACGGGGTGATCGATCCGTTCAAGGTCACCCGCGCCGCACTCGAAAGCGCGGCCTCCATCGCGGCACTGCTGATCACCACCGAAACCGCCGTCGTGGAAGAAGTGATCGGCAATCCCGGTGCCATCATGGCACCCGGCTTCGGCGATCTCGCCGAAGGCATGGTCCGCCCGTCCAACATCTACTGACACCCAGGGACGGTAGGCACTGGCGGTCGGGTGGGTAACCACCCGACCGCCGGTATTGCGGTGTGCGGTCCTCGCGCGCCGCGGTCGCACGTTTCCCCTCCCCAGGTTCCCTCGTTCGTTCCGGATGTCACTCCGGCAGCGGGAACCTTTCCGACACAGCGAAAGTGGAGTTTTCGATGATTTTCATCGTGGTGAAGTTCAAGGTCCTCGACGAACATCAGAACGACTGGTTGCTCATCACCAAGGAATTCACCGATACCACCCGGTCCGAGCCGGGAAATCTCTGGTTCGAATGGCACCGGAGCACACAGGATCCCGGCGAGTACGTGCTGATCGAGGCCTTCCGCGATGGACAGGCCGGCTCCGACCACGTCAACGCCGACCACTTCCGCAAAGGGTTGGACGCGATGCGTCCCGCATTGAGCGAAACACCGCACATCATCCACACGGAGATTCCCGGTGTCGACTGGTCACGCATGGGAGAGCTGGAAATCACCCCGTAGATCACCCCGTACCAGCGGCACATGCCGGGGCGAACCAATCGAACGCCGGCCCGCCGCCGCGGACACACGATCCTTCTCGGCAGGACATGTGCTCACGGTGCTGCGCACCCGCCACGGCGCCTGCCCGCGCGGGACGGTCCCAGCGGCATGGCTGCGATGCAGGAACCAGTGTGGAAAGGACAAGACGTGACTGTCTTGATGACCGGTCCCGTCGCGGACCTGACGGCAATGCTGGGCGAGGCAGTCGTCATAACCGACACCGACACGATGATCGCCTACACCCGCGATCAGTCGCTGCTCTCGCCATCCGGAAAACCGATCGCAGTGGTTCGTGCCCGGACGATCGACGACGTCGTCACGACGCTGCAAACTGCTTCCCGGTATAAGGTTCCGGTTGTCACGAGAGGTGCGGGGACCGGTCTGGCCGGCGGCGCCAATGCTCTCGAAGGCTGCATTGTCTTGAGTACCGAGAAGATGAACCACATTCTCGAGATCGACGAACAGTCCCGTACCGCGACGGTCGAACCCGGTGTCATCAACGGTGACCTCGCTACTGCAGCAGCAGAGCGCGGCCTCTGGTATGTGCCCGACCCCGGAAGTCGCGCCGTCTCCACGATCGGCGGGAACCTCGCGACCAACGCCGGCGGGCCCTGCTGCGCCAAGTACGGCGTCACCGGCGATCACGTCGCCCGGATCAAAGCGGTGCTCGCGGACGGCCGGATCATCCACACCGGCGCCGCCACCCGCAAGAACGTCGCCGGCCTGAACCTCACGCAACTGCTGGTCGGGTCCGAGGGCACCCTCGCCGTCATCGTCGAGGCGACCGTGAGGTTGCGCAGGAAACCGGCGAACGCATCCACCGTGGTGGCCGCGTTCGCCGACCCCGTCCAGGCCGTCGACGCGGTGATGGCGATCCAGAACGTGGCCGACCCCAGCCTGGTCGAACTCATGGACCACAACACGATCACCGCCGTCAACGACATGACCCAGATGGGTCTCGACGAGAGCGCCGGCGCGCTGCTACTCATCCAGTGCGATGGCGACGCCGCGGAGGCGGAAGCCGATCGCATCGCCGAAGCCTGCCGCACCTGCGCGGCGACCGAACTCTATGTGACCACCGACCCGGTCGAAAGTGACGGGCTCATGCAGGCTCGTCGTGTCGCGCTGACCGCTCTCGAACGCTGCGGCAGCACCCTGCTCGACGACCTGGCCGTACCGGTGCCCCGGCTACCGCACATGCTCGACGCCATCAGCCGTATCGCCGACCGCCACCACCTTTTCGTCGGCACCTT
>NZ_WXYH01000390.1:146297-152754 GCF_009872365.1 Rhodococcus sp. T7 | reverse complement strand
GAGAGCATGGGGCCGATCGAGGATCGCACCCGTGAGCACCTGGGTACGTCCGACCTCGCCGTCATTCGGATGCGCCGGCTGATGCTCGATGCCGCACGCCGCAACACGCGCGGCGAGACGCCGCTGGGTCTGGCAGGGGATTACCGCTACGACGAAATCCGTTCGGCGGAGGAACTGATCGATCCGGGTGTGCGCTGGCAGGACGTCGTCGGGGTCCCCTCGTCGGCCAAGGCCGCACAGCCGACCGACGCATGACCCGCTCGTGAGCTGAACGCACAACGCCTCGACCCCGTTGCACCGATAGGGAATCGGTGCAACGGGGTCGAGGCGTGTGGAGCGACGGTCAGGCAGTGACGATCACTGCTGAACCGTGACCGAACAGGCCCTGGTTGATCGACATGCCGACGTTGGCGTTCGGCACCTGACGCTCTCCCGCGTCGCCGCGCAACTGGATCGTCAGCTCCACGACCTGGGCGATGGCCTGTGCCGGTACGGCCTCGCCGAAGCTCGCGAGACCGCCGCTCGCGTTCACCGGCACCCGTCCGCCCAGTGAAGTGACGCCGTCGTGCAGAATCTTCTCGGCCTCGCCCTCGGCGCACAGCCCGATGTGCTCGTACCAGTCGAGTTCGAGAGCAGTCGAAAGGTCGTAGACTTCCGCAAGATTCAGGTCGTCGGGCCCGAGGCCGGCCTCGGCGTACGCCGAACTGGCGAGCGAGGTCTTGAAACCTTCGTCCGGTGCGGGCACCGCGAGTGTCGAGTCGGTGGCGAAGTTGGGCATCTCGATGACGTTGTTCGGGTAGGTCGGCGAGTTCGTGGACAGCGCCGATATACGAACGGCGCGGCCACCCCGCTCGAGCTGCTTACGACGCGCGTAGTCCTCGCTCGTGATGACCAGTGCCGCGGCGCCGTCACTCGTGGCGCACACATCCAGCAGATGCAGCGGCTCGGCGACGTACGCGCTCGCCAGCACCTCGTCCTCGGTGACCACCTTGGTGAACCGTGCGTTCGGGTTGAGTGCGCCCGCGCGGCTGTTCTTCGCCTTCACCATCGCGAAATCGCGTTCGCTCGCGCCGTACGCCGCGATCCGGCGCTGCGCGTAGAGACCGAAGTAGGTGGGGTTGGTGGCACCGAGAAGCCGGAACCGCAGCCAGTCGGGATCGGTCTGATCGCCGCCGCCGAAGGGACCGAAGAACCCCTTGGGGGCGACGTCGGCGCCGATCACCAGGGCGACGTCGCACAGACCGGCGAGGATGTGGGCCCGGGCGGCCCCGATCGCCTGAGCCCCCGACGCGCACGCGGCGAACGAGCTGCTCAGACGGGTTCCGTTCCAGCCGAGCTCCTGCGCGAAGGCCGCGCCGCTGACCAGGCCGGGATAACCGCCGCGCCAGGTGTTCGCGCCGGCGACCATCTGCACGTCGGTCCAGTCGATGCCCGCATCCTCGAGGGCCGCACGAGCAGCGACCCGGCCGTACTCGACGAACGACTTCCCGAACTTGCCCCACGGGTGCATACCCACCCCGAGAACGGCTACTCCACTCATGATGCGACCTCCACGGTCTCGGAATTGTCGAGGGTCCAGCGCCACACCAACTGGACGCCGTCTTCGTCCTCCAGCAGCTTCTCGGTGCGCAGCGACACCGTGTCGCCGACGTTCGCGGGCGGGCTGTCGGGGCTGAGCTGCCCCAGTACGACCAGGCCGTCCTCCTCGAGCTCGACAGCGAGCACGGTGTAGGGCTCGAACGGATCGCCGGAGACGTAGGGGGCCGGAGGCTTGTAGTGGTTACGTGTCCACGACCAGATCCGGCCGCGGGTGCTCAGAGGGTGAGTTTCGAGCACATCACCGCCGCACCGCGGATTGCGGCAACGGTCGATGGTCGGGGGGAAGAAGACGGAACGGCAGCGCGTGCACGCCTTGCCCAGGAGCCGGGTCTCGCTCGCGTCGAACCAGTCGGGTACGGCGGAACGGGAAGGTGTCGTCATGATTCCCTAGTTCCTTTCGGGGGTGTGGGTGGTGGCAACGAGGTTCGTGGCCTTCGGCCGGTCGGCCGGCGAATCTTCGGGTGGCAGCAGCGGGACGAACCCGGCGCGTGCGGTGAGCAGGGTGTCGCCGTACTCGTCCATCCGCTGGATCAGCCCGTCGCGGAACGTGTAGACCCAGCAGTAGTCGTTGGTGTAGATCTCACCGTCGATTCGTGTCGCGCGCATGAGCTGCCGGACGACGGCCGTCTCGCCGTCGACCACGACCGCGACGACGTCGCGCTCGATCGTGTCGACCTGAAGCACCCGGCTCGTATTCGCCCCGGTGAGGGCGGCGGCCACCCGATCGCGGCCGCGGAAGGGCCGGGGGCGGATGCCGGCGGGTGGGTGCCATTCGACGTCCTCGGCCAGCAGCGCCGCGATCGCGCCGGCGTCGTTGCGAGCGCGGGCCTCATTGAATTGCAGGACCAGAGCCCGGGTGCGTTCGGTGTCGGTCATGTCGAGATGCCTTCCGTCTTCGTGGGTATGAGGGGCTGCGGCTCACTGATCGCGCGTGCGTTCGATGAACTCTTCCGCGACCAGACGGCGTGTGCGATGCCAGTAGTCGGCGTTCGTCCACGGCGTGTTGGTGACGATGCGACCCTTGCTGTTGCGGTAGTAGGTCGTCATGCCGGTGTGGGTCCAGATCGAACCGTCCAGCGCTGCGTCGATCTCGCCGTTGTAGGCGTCGAAGACCTCCTGCCGGCATTCGATGCTCGACAGATTCCGCTTCGCCATCCGCTCGAGTGCCTGCAGCACGAAGCGGACCTGCATTTCGACGCTGAGGACGTGGCTGCCACCATGACCTGCATTCGTGTTGGGGCCGTACAGGATGAACATGTTGGGGAAGTTGGGGACGGTCATGCCCAGGTAGGCCCGCGCGTCGTCGGCGCCCCAGCTCTCCCGCAGCGTCGTTCCGTCGCGGCCGTGAATTTCCATGGGGGCGAGCATGTTGAGCGTTTGGAAACCGGTGGCAAGCACGATCACGTCCACCTCGTGCTCGGCGCCGGATGAGGTGACCACACGCTGACCGTCGATGTGGGACACGCCCTCGTCGACGAGGGCGACGTCGTCGCGGAGAAGTGCATCGAACCAGCCGTGGTCGAGCAGCGGGCGTTTGCCATAGGGCGGGTAGTCGGGCACGCACTTGTCGATCAGCTCGGGGCGGTCCGCAAGCTTCTGCTCGATGTACCGGGTCAGGAACTTGCGGTGGCGCTCGTTCTCGGAGTTGATCGACCGGTCCTGATGCGGCCATTCCGGATCGATGCGCAGCATCGGATGCAGTCGGTCACCGAACTTCCAGGCCTGCTGTAGCCGGTACCAGGCGAGGTAGCCGGGGAACTCGGCCATGAGGAACTGCTTGGCCGGCTCCACTCCGCGAGTGGTGTTGGGGTTGGGCATGATCCACTGCGCCGAGCGCTGGAAGACGGTCACCTCGCGGGCGGTGCCGGCGATGGCGGGCACCAATTGCATCGCGGAGGCGCCGGTTCCGATCACGGCGACGCGCTTGTTCGCCAGGTCGATCCCGGGATCCCAGGCGCCGGTGTGGACGACCGGCCCGGTGAAGGAGTCCAGACCGTCGAGGTTCGGGTAGGCGGGACGGTTGAGCAGACCCACAGCGGTGATGACGACCGGGTACTCCGCGGTGTGCGTGGAGTTGTCGGCGCGGCGGAGCGTGACCCGCCAGTGCTGCCGGTCCTCGATCCACTCGGCGGTTTCCAGTTCGGTGCCGAACTGCACCCGCTTGCGGATGCCGTACGACGTCGCGATGTCGAGCAGGTACCCCTCGACCTCCGACTGCTTGGCGAAGTACCGGGGCCAATCCGCTCGTTGGGCGAACGAGTACGAGTAGAGGTGGACAGGGGTGTCGACGCCGCAGCCCGGGTAGACGTTCTCGTGCCACGTGCCGCCGGCGTCCGGGTTCTTGTCGATGATCGTGTACGGCACACCGGCTTCGTCGAGACGGATGGCCGCGCACAGTCCCGAGAAGCCGGTGCCGACCACCAGGACGTGCGGTGCCCGTTGACCGGACGCGGTGTCGATGACCGGCGTTGCGCGGGAGAGGGCACCGAGTTCCTCGGCGAGCATGCCACCCTGCGCGCTCGGCACTTCTTCGTCCAGGCACCGGCTGAGGACGTGCAGTACCTGCTCGGGTGTCAGGGGGGGAGCGTCGGGCAGTTCGCCGCGGCGATGCGCCAGGACGACGTCGAACGCCAGCGTGCGCAGCTCGGCTCGAACGTCGTCGGGCATGCCGCCGTCGTCGTGGTCGCCCGGCCCGCGCATGGCGGTGGGCCGGAACTTGCCTTCGAGAAGTGACAGATCGCCCGTGAGCTGCACGACCGCCGCCAGCAGTGTCGGCAGATTGGCATCGTCGAGCGCGGCGGCGAGGGACTGCTGGAACTCGGCTTCTGCGGGGTCCGAGACGGACAGCGGCGCGGGAGTTATTTGGGTCACAAGATTCCTGACTTCTGGCGACGGGAAGGGGCTCCGCGACTCGGCGGATTTTGAAACTATGAATATCAGAATAGGTCACGTGCGCGTCGCGCCGCAACGGGAACCGGTGAATTGCTCGAGGCGGGTGAGGTCGTTTCATTGCCTGCGAGTGCATTCCGGCAAGCGTCGATCGTTGGGGTCTCGGTGTGTGCCGGGAACCGTCGGGGCAGGAGAACGCCCAGGACCGTGGTCACGAGGGCGCACATCCCGGCCACCACCCACACGACGTCGAATGCTCGTGCCGTGGGGACGGGGGCAGACCCCGAGTCGACACTGAGCGAGACGAGAATCATCGCGAGGGTGGCACTCGCCAGCGACGCGCCGATGGAACGGAGGAGGGTGTTGATGCCGTTGGCGGCCGAAGATTCGGATTCCGGTGCGGCCGCCATCACCAGCCCCGGAAGTGCGGCGAACGAGACGGCGGTGCCCCCGGCGATCACGAACGCACAGGCCGTGACGGTGACGACGGTGCCGGGCACCACGAGCCGGACGGCACACGCGACGGTGGTGACGACACTCCCGATCAGCAGCACGGCACGACCGTTCCAGCGGTCGATGAGCATGCCGGCGAACGGCGAGACCAACACCTGCGCGAACGCGGTCGTCGCGACCGCAAGGCCGGCGGAGGTGGCGGTGAGACCGAAACCGTGACCGGTCCAGGTCGGTAGTTGTAATTGCTGCGTCGTGGCGAGCGTGTTGATGAACATCGCGAACGTGATGAGCATGCCGGCCAGATTGGTCAGCAGAACCGGACGATGGACGGCGGTCCGCAGGTTCACCAGGGGATTGGGCGCCCGCCACTGCAGCGGCGCCCATACCGCGAAGACGACGACGGCTGCGGCGACACAGCCGAGTGTGCGTGGACCAGCCCAACCCCAGGACCCGCCCTTGGACAGCGTCAGCAGCACGGCGGCGAGTCCCATCGACAGCAGCAGTGCACCGACGAAGTCGAATTGGCCGGGTGACCGTGACCCGATGTCGGGAACGATGAGGAGTGCGCCGATGGTCAGCAGCGCACCGCAGACTCCCGCGACCCAGAACACGGTGAGTGGTCCCGCGATGTCCTGCAGGAAGCCGGCGAGCGGGATGCCGAGGGTGGTCCCGATGCCGAGCGTCGCGCTCAGGCCGCCGATCGCGGTGCCGATTCTCGCAGGGGGCAGCGTGTCCCTGAGGATGCTGATCGCGACGGGCACGAGCGCCGTCGCGAAGCCCTGCAGCGACCGCCCGGCGATGAGTGCCGGAAACGTGCCGAGGAGGGCGATGAACGAGCCGGCGGTCATCACCGACATGACGATGACGAGCATCCGGCGCCGGCCCACCATGTCGGCGAGCCGGGTGACCACCGGGGTGGCGACCGCGGCGACGAGCAGGGTCGAGGTGACGAGCCAGGAGGCGTCGTCCGTACTCACCCCGTAGGTCTCCGGCACCGATGGGAGCATCGGGATCGCAATCGTGTGCTGGAGCGAGACGATCGTGCCGCACAGCGCCATCAACGTGACGATCAGCCAGGTGGGAGGCATTCGGTGGGGGAAAATCACTACGGTGCCTCCGGTCTGTGATCCGTGTTCGAGACGCACCGGAGGCAACCGAGATGCTCCGGGCAGGCGTCGAGGTGACGGTCGTGTTTTCGTCTGCCTGCCGACCCGATCCACGATATTATGATATTTGAAGTATCATAAGTATCACGCAGCCTGCAAACGTCTCGCCGCCGGGAGTTCGGCGTGAGTGCGTCCATGCAGGTCAAGTGCTCGAATCGAGCAATGTGAACGAACGTTTCCATTCGCGTCCGGGCGGTGCTAATGTGCGACGTGCTGCCGGATTTTCACCCAGCCGTCGCTGTCGGAGGTAGGAAGAAAATGGGATATCCGTTACCCAAGGGCAATTCGTTGCGGGGGCCGTTTCAGCCGATGCGTTTCGAGGCGACGGTCGAGGAGTGCATTGTGACGGC
>NZ_WXYH01000390.1:139090-146287 GCF_009872365.1 Rhodococcus sp. T7 | reverse complement strand
ATGCCTTCGTCACCTCCTCCATGAAATCCTTCGTCGAGTGACCGGCTGATGATTGATTCATGTCACATCCTGTTCTTGACTATGGAATTCGGGAAAACCATTGATCGCAGAGAATGCGCGGTGCGGAGTCCTATCTCCCCTCGAAGCGTGGAGCACGCCGCTCGACGAACGATCGCGGTCCCTCGACCGCGTCCTCGGTGCCGAAGACCCGCCCGGCGAGTTCGGCCTCGATGCCGAACGGCGTTTCCATCGCGGCCCCCTTGACGACGATCTCCTTCGTCGCGCGTGTCGCCAACGGTCCGGCCGCGCAGATGCCCTCAGCGAGCCGCAACGCCTCGTCCTGCAGATCGGCAGCCGGAACGACACGGTTCACCAGTCCCACCTCGCGCGCCCGGTGGGCGTCGATGGGAGCCCCCGTAAGGAGCATCTCCATGGCGACGGCCCACGGCACCTGGCGCGCGAGCCGCGACACGGTGCCGCCCGCGCCGACCAGCGCGAGCCGTGTCTCGGGAGTCGCGAACGTCGCGTGCTCGGCGGCAAGACGAATATCCGTTCCCAGCAGCAGCTCCATGCCGCCCGCGACGCAGGCCCCGTTGACCGCGGCGATGATCGGGGTGTAGACGTCGGAGAAGATTCGTTTGCTCGGATCGGGGATCACCGCGCCCAGGTTGCCGCCGGTCAACGTGGGAATGAACTCCTCGAGGTCGGCGCCCGCACAGAATGCGCGATCTCCGGTACCCGTCAGGACGGCGACGCGGATGCGGTCATCGGCGTCGATCTCCCCGAACACATCTCCGAGCCGTTCGAACATCTCGGCGCTGATCGCATTGCCGACCCGTGGCCGGTTGAGGCGCACGACGCAGATCCCGTCGGACTGCTCCACCACGATCGAGTCGGAGACACCGTCCACAACGCTCACACTCATTTCACTCCGATCTTCCTGCGTCGTCCGGGACTTCGGGGAACGTCGGCCGCTGCCGGATCATCGCGGCCCCTTCCATGGACAGCACCCGTGTGTCGCCTCGATCGAGCAGTCCCTGCCACGTGACGACGGCGCGTCCGTCGGCGCGCAGGCGCACCGTGCGGATCACCATGCTGCCGGTCAACGTGTCCCCCGCGTACGCGGGAGCGTGCAGCCTCATCTCGTCGAAACCGAGGCCCGCGACCATCGCCGTCCGATGGAGCACGGCCTCGAACTCGAGAACCTGAAGGATGGCCAGCACGTGCAACCCGCTGGCCACCAAACCACCGAACTCGGACTTCGCCGCCGCATCGCGGTCCAGATGGAATGGGAACGGATCCCATTTGCGCGCGAACTCGACGATCTCCTCTTCGCTGACGAACCGGCATCCCAGCGGAATACGCTGCCCCGCTGTGAAATCGTCGGCATAGACCGTGGCACTCTCCGCGACAGTCGGTCGCGCAATGTGTCGTCCTGTGCTCTGCATCGACTCAGCGTTTCGCCGTCTCGTACATTTCGTCGATGATCGCGGCGTACTTGTTCATGATGGATGCCCGCTTGAGCTTCATCGTCGGCGTGAGCTCGTCCCGACCCGGCACCCAGTCGCCCTCGAGGACGCGGTAACTCTTGATCTGCTCGGGCCGGGACAGGCCGGAATTCGCCCGTGCCACCGCATCGTCCAGCTCGGCCTTGACGATCGGGTGGTCCAGTAGTTCGGACCCCTCGTCCGCCGCGACGCCGTTCGCCCGGGCGAACCGAAGCACCTCGTTCGCGTCGAGCACCAGGAGCGCGACGTTGTACGGGCGCCGGTCTCCCACCACCACGACGTGGTTGACGAGACTGGTGGCCCGCGCGAGCGCACCCTGGATCAGCGTCGGCGACATGTTCTTGCCTGCCGAGTTGATGATGATGTCCTTCTTGCGGTCGACGATGCGGAGATAGCCGTCGCCGTCGACCCGTGCGACATCACCGGTGTGCAGCCAACCGTCCCGGTCGATCGCCTCCGCGGTGCGTTCGGGCATGCCGCGGTAGCCGCGCATCACGTTCGGGCCCTTGAGAAGAAGCTCGCCGTCCTGCGCGAGCCGGACGGTCACCCCGTCCAGCGCGGGGCCGACCGTGCCGAACCGGACCCGGGAGGGCGGGTTGGCCGTGCAGACCGCCGACGACTCGGTCATGCCGAACGCCTCCCCCATCGGGACACCGAGGGCGTGGAAGAACTCGACCATCTCCGAGTCGACCGGCGCGCCGCCGACGATCGACGCCGAGATCCGATCGAGCCCGACCTGCCTTCTGAGATTCCGGAGCAATTCCGCTTCATCTGCCGTGAAGTCGAAGTCGGGGCGATCGAGGCCGGCCGCGAACGCTTTCTGCTCCGCGCGGACCCGTTCGATCCCCAACTCGATGACGCGCGTGATCTCATTCCTGCGCTCCACGTCCACCTCACCCGCGACCGAATTGTCGATGTCGGCGCGCAGCTTCTCCCAGACTCGCGGTGTGGATGCGAAGAAACTCGGACGCACGTCTTTCAGGTCGGCGAGAATCCGGGCCGGGTCGGCGCAGATGCTGACGCTGAATCCCAGCATCATCGCGACGTAGTGGTCCATCATTCTCGCCATCGCGTGCGCCATCGGCAGGAACGACAGCTGGTTGGCTCCCTGCGGGATCTCCATCCGTTCGACGAAGGTCCGCATGGCGAACGTGATGTTCGCGTGGGTCAGTTCAACGCCCTTGGGGTCACCTGTCGTGCCGGCCGTGTACACCAGGGTGGCGACGTCGTCGGGCGAGACGCCGGCTGCGACCGCCTCCAGATCGAAACCGGCGTCGGTCTCGCCCGCCAGGGTGTCCCAGTCGGTCAGGGAGTGCGGCTCCGAGGACATGACGACAACCCTGTCGACGAAGGCACTCAGTTCGGCCGCGCGCTCCGCGAACGCCGCCTCCGTGAACACCGCCCGGGTACCAGAGTTGTTCAGCACGAAGCGCATGGCTTCGAGAGAGGCACTGTTGTAGAGCGAGAAGCTGGTGATTCCCAGGTGGAGGGCCGCCGAGTCGACGAAGTGGAATTCTCGCCTCGAGGTGAAGAGCAACGCGATGGTGTCGCCGCGGCGCAACCCCAGACCCGCTAGCACCGCCGCCGCCGTTCGCACCTGTTCGGCGTACTGCGCCCAGGTCATGGCGGGGATCTCGTCGGTCGCGTGGAACGCGACCTCGTCAGGGCGCTCCCGAAGCGTGAGCTGAAATGCCTCGGGCAGTGTGCTCGCGTAGAGGGCCTTCGGTCGGTCCTCCTGCATGGTCATGGCTGGTCCTTTCAGCAAAACCCGAAATCGGTTGGCTCGAAATGAAAGAGGTACGGTTTGTCAGACCGCGGTGGCGCGCTCACCCAGGTGCTCCTCGAGTGCCGCGGCCACGTCCTCGGCCGTCCACGTATCGCGACCGACACCGCGCTCGGGGAAGCTGGGCAGGTTCATCACCTTGAGATCACGCTTCTCGAGGCGCAGCACGCGACCGGTGAACGCGACGCGGTCGCTCATCAGGTAGACCGCCAGCGGTGCGATCTCGTCGGGCGACGGAAGTGTCGAATAGTCGATCCCCGCAATGGGATTGGACTCCAGCATCGGGGTCCGTGCGCTCGGCGCGATCGCATTGACCTTGATCCCGTGGCCCTGCAGATCCACGGCCCATCCGTACGTGAGGGACGACACCGCGCCCTTCGTCGCCGCATACGCGCTCGTGCCGGATCGACCGAGATGCGCGGTCGAGGTGACGTTGACGATCCGGCCGCCGCCCGACCCGACCATGGCCCGCGCGGCGTGGAGCCCCACGAACGCCGAGCCCAGAAGGTTCGTCTCGACCAGCGCGCGATAGTCGGCTTCGGTATCGTCGAGCACGTCGCCCATGTGCATGATCGCGGCGTTGTTGACCAGCGCGTCGATCGTGCCGAAGCACTCGACACAATGCCCGACGAGCGCCGCCGCCTCGTCCCAGTTCGCGATCGATCCGACGTACGGTTCGGCCCTGCCTCCGGACGCGCGGATCTCGGCGACAACGCTCTGCGCGCCGTCCCGGTCGATGTCGTTGACCACCACGGCCGCACCCGCGGCAGCCGCCGCGAGGGCATAGCTCCGGCCGAGTCCCCCTCCCGCACCGGTGATCACGACTGCCTGGTTCTTCAACATTCCCACGAGGGAGAGCTCCTTCTGGTCAGATGGTGGCCGGCTGCGTCGCGTGCCGGTCCGTGCTGCCGATCGGGGCACCCCACGACGCGGTCAGCTCTCGCCAGTCGCCGTGCCGTGCCGGACTCGACGGCGTGCCGGACGGTGTCTTGCCGAACCGCGGCGCCGGCGCCGGTTGTACCACACCGGCAACCGAGAGGATCGTCGACCGGGCCTTGATGTGCTCGTGCTCGGCGGCCTCCGAGAGGCCCAGCACGGGAGTGCAGCAGGCGTTCGTGTCCTGGAACAGCTCCGTCCACTCCTGACGCGTCCGGGTCAGGAAGAGCGCCGACAATTCGCCGGCGAGGGCGTTCCAGTTCACGGGGTCGAGACGCTCCGCCTCGCCCATGCTCTCGATGCCGGCCCGTGCGGCGAACTCCTCGTAGAAGGGTTGCTCGAGTGCCCCGAGTGCCATGTACTTGCCGTCGGCCGTCTGGTACGTGCGGTAGAACGGTGCCCCACCGTCGAGCAAGTTGCTGCCACGCTCGGCGCGCCACCGTCCGGCATTGCTCAGGCTGAAGTAGAGCGTGGACAGGACGGTCGCCCCGTCCACCATCGCCGCGTCGACGACCTGACCCACTCCCGATCCGGATGCCTCCCATACGGCCGCAAGCAGTCCCATGGCCAGGAGCATGCCGCCACCGCCGTAGTCGCCTACGTAATTCAGCGGCGGAAGCGGGGCCGATCCGGACTCCCCGATCATGTCGAGGGCTCCGGTCAAACCGATGTAGTTGATGTCGTGCCCCGCGGTCTGGGCGAGCGGACCGTCCTGGCCCCATCCCGTCATCCGCCCGTAGACAAGCTTCGGGTTGCGCTCCCGCATCTCTTCCGGACCGAGGCCGAGACGCTCCATGGCCCCCGGGCGGAAGCCCTCGATCACGACGTCGGCCCGCTCGATGACCGCGATCAGGTCGGCGCGGGCCGCCGGGTCCTTGAGGTCGAGTTCCCACACGGTCCTGTTCCGCTCGATCAAGTCGAGCGGCGGCGGGTCGACAGGCCCCGCCTTCGTCTTCCGCGGGCGCTGCACCCGGAGCACCTCGGCGCCCAAGTCGGCCAGGAGCATCGCGCCGAAGGGCGCCGGGCCGATCCCTGCGAGCTCGACCACTCGCAGGCCCGCCAGTGGGCCTCGTGGGCGTACTCCGCTGTTGTCCATCTTCACGTCACTCCAGTCTTCGACAGCTGGGAATCGGGGGCGGCCTTGCTCACCGAAGCAGATGGGAGCACGAATTCTCCGTTTCTGCATGTTCCGAAGTTCTCACGAAATGCCGGTCGGCAGAACGTCGAACCCGCTCGATCAAGCGTGCCGGGGGTTCGGGATTAATTTTGAGAGTACTTTGCTCATATCCCTCAGTCAAGCAATTTCTGTGATCTGTTTCACCGGAACCACGGCCGGGTGCGATCGCCGCAATCACTTGGAAAGACCGTTGTCAGTACGACTTCGGGAGTCCCAGCGAGTGCTCGGCGACGAAGTTCAGGACCATCTCCCGGGACACGGGAGCCACCTGGATCAGACGCGCCAGCCACCACATGTCGGTCAATCCGTACTCCAGCGCGAAGCCGTTTCCGCCGTGCACCTGAATGGCGCTGTCGAGGCAGTGGACGCCGGCCTCGCCGGCGAGGTATTTCGCCATGTTCGCGGTCTCCCCCGCCGACAATCCGGCGTCGTAGAGCCGGGCAGCCTTCTCCATCATCAAGCGGGCCGACTCCAACTCGACCTTCGCCGCCGCCAACGGGTGCGCGACGCCCTGATGTGTGCCGATCGGCACACCCCACACCTCACGCTCGTTGACGTACCGGGCAGCCTTGTCCAGTGCGTAGCGGCCGATCCCCACGCAGAACGCCGCACCGAGCACGCGCTCGGGGTTGAGACCGTCGAACACGGCCCGGAATCCCCGGTGCAGCTCGCCGACCAGCCGGTCGGCCTCGAGCGTCACGTCGTCGAAGAACAACGTCCACTGCTTGTCCGGCGCCTGCAGGGCTGTCGGAACCAGCTGCCGCGTGAGCCCGGGCGCGTCGCTGTCGACGATGAAGAGCGACAGTTGCCCCTTGCCGGTCTTCTCGTCCGTCCCGGTCCTGGCCACGACCAGAATCGCGTCGGCACCCTCGACGCCGGAGATGAACGTCTTCGTGCCCGACAGCACGTACCTGCCGTCGACGACGCGGGCGGAGGTGGACACCCCCTGCGAGTTCGATCCCGCATCCGACTCGGTGAGCGCAAACGAGAACTTGAGTTTTCCGGTGGCGAGGCCCCGCAGCCACCGCTCCTTCTGCTGGTCCGTGCCGTGCTTGGCGAGGATGCTGCCACCGATCGACTGCGAGTAGACAAGCAACTGGAGCGGACATCCTGCCGCGGCCAGCTCCTCGGCGACGATGGCCAGCTGCCAGAGTCCACCGCCACCGCCCCCGTACTCCTCCGGCAGGCTGACGCCCAGGAAGCCGAGGGCGGCGAGCTCGTCCCAGAGTTCGTCGACCGGCAGTCCCTGGCGCGTCTTCTCCATGAAGTAGTCATGGTCGAACTTCTTGGCCACGTCGGCTACCACCTGACGCAGCGCGGTCTCATCCTCCGACGGAACCAGGCTAATTGCGGGCATATCGTTCGCCACTTGTCTCCCCTTCTCCGCTCCAGCGCGACACGGTCGCCGATCTCGGGCCCGGCCGGGCCGCTCGCATCGTCACGACCGAGAACGTTCGTTTACCTAATGACGTTAGCACCGGTTCCGGTCCGGCGCCAGATCCATCCGGATCCGATCAAGGAATGGAGTTATCCGATGGAAAGTCGCTGCTGAGCCAGGGATACGAAGCAGTGCCCCGAGACCGTCGAAGGTTACGAACCTTTCCGAGAACGTTCGTTTACTGAAGGTCGTCGGTCGTGCTACCTTGGTGTTCCACCACGGGACATCGTGGTGCTCACTTTTACCACCGGGAGACGAGAGATATGGGCTACCCACTTCCCAAGGGCAATTCGTTGCGGGGGCCGTTTCAGCCGATGCGTTTCGAGGCGACGGTCGAGGAGTGCATTGTGACGGC
>NZ_WXYH01000390.1:25044-139080 GCF_009872365.1 Rhodococcus sp. T7 | reverse complement strand
GACCGCCACCACCTTTTCGTCGGCACCTTCGGGCACGCCGCGGACGGAAACCTCCACCCCACGATCGTGTTCGACGCAGCTGACCCCGACGCCTCCGACCGCGCCTACCGCGCCTTCGACGAAATGGTCACCCGGTGCTTGGCGCTGGGCGGATCGATCACGGGGGAGCACGGCGTCGGTGATCTCAAACGCAGCTACCTCGAAACGATGGTAGGCACGCACGAGCGAGGTTTGATGCGTCAGATCAAGGCCGCGTTCGACACCGCCGGGATACTCAATCCAGGGCGCGCGATATGACTGCCACCCAAGCTCCCGGCATGGACCTGTACCCGTCCCGATCGCGGATCGCGATATCCACGCAGTCGTCGCCCGATGCAGTTCAAGCCTGCGCACATATCGATCCAGTAGTCCTCCCGTCGGCCCGGCCCGAGGAGAACGACGACTTCGTACTGGACTTCGCGGCCCGATGGGTGCATTTCGGCGGTGGCAGCGCCGAAGACATCTTCATCGCCTTCGGGTGGAACGAGGCTCGGTACTTCGAACGCCTGCGATATCTGGCCACACGCCGATTCGTTGCCATCGATGACTTCCTCCGTCAACGACTTCTCGCCGTATGCGCCGAACGGCTACCTCCAGTGAGCACACCGGTGACCATCCCCGACGAAAGGCCACGACGATGCCAGTGAACCCCGTCCCGCGACCACAATGCCCTCCCGCCCCCGAACCGCAGCGGCCCCCGGTGTCGAGCACGCTCACCATGACCGACCTCCTGTGCACGCTGGAAGCCCTCACCGGGGTCCGCCCGCGGCCCGCCGCCCAGGACACACAGCCGTCAGGTAACCGGCCCCAGCCCCGCCGGTAGGAAGCGTCTGAATCCGCCCGGAATCTCATTACCCGGCCTGAACCAACTCAGGCTGCAGATCTAGTCGTGGTGAGCGCCCACCGGGGGCACGCCCTACCTCAACAGGCCAGCCGGCGCCCTACGCACCACGCGTGCGACAGGCCGGTGGCTCGCCCACCCCGGGATGACACCCTGTCTCCCGTCGTACCACCGTGAGTGCGTCGAGGACGTCGGCCCACCTGGGGATTCACGCGCCACAGGCCTGTGTCTCATACTGAGACCCGTATCACATTGAGACGCCGTACGCTCGTGTCAGCAACCGGTGGAAGAACAGGGCGTAAACAAACCATGACCACCAAGGACCTACAGGTAGCACGCGAGCGTTTTCTCGTCGAGCATGATCTCGACAGCTCCATTCGGCAGGAAATCTACTCCTCCTGGCAGCGGTCGAAGTCACTGAAAGTGGAACCCGATCAGCTCGATCTCCCGTTTGTTCGAGAGCCGAACCTGGACTCTCCCCTCGTCACGGCCGCCGGACCGGTCCTGAAGCAGCTCGCGGACGGACTGGTGGACGAGCCGGTCAGTGTCATACTCACATCGGCCGACGGCGTGGTACTGACCAGGATCGCCTCCAGTCGGCGACTCAATCGCACGCTCGATGCGGTCAACCTGGCCCCGGGTTTCAGCTACTCGGAAGAATTCGCAGGTACCAACGGTATCGGCACTGCCCTCGAGACCCGACAACCAACCCTGGTCACCGGCGCCGAACACTACGTCGGCTGTCTCGGACAACTGGCATGTGCCGGTGTCCCGATCACCCACCCGATTTCCGGCGCCCTGGTCGGCGCGCTCGACCTCACCGGCTGGGTAGAGGACGGGGGCCCACTGCTGGCCACCCTCGCCAAATCCGCCACCGCCCAGATCGAAGGCCGCCTCCTCGAGCAGGCCAGTGCCGAGCAAACCGCACTGCTGAACGCCTACTTGAAGGCTGGCCGGCGGGCACCGCAAGCGGGAGTCCTCGCGCTCGGGGACGATCTGGTCCTCCTCAACCGTCGCCTGCGCCTGGCACTGGACGCCCAAGACCAAGCTGCACTACTCGAGCACGCTGTCGATCTGACAGGTGCGCCTGCCACGCATCGACACATCGTCGCCCTCCCCAGCGGACAGTCAGCGCGTCTGTCGTCCGTCGAGGACTTCGGATTTGGATCGCGACGGCAGATGGCATTGTTCTACGTACATCTCCTCGACACCCCCAACTCCGTGGTCCCGGCAGCCGAGAAACCCGACATCCTGCCCGGCATCACCGGCAGCAGCGCGTCCTGGCGCCGCAGCTGCCAGCAGATCGCCCGCTGCGCCCGCGAACAACAGTGGGTCACGGTCTCCGGGGAGCCGGGAAGCGGTCGCACATCAGCCCTCAAAGCAGTTGCTATCGCCCATATTCCGATCCGCACCCGAATCTTCGATGCGACGGAGCTGTCGGGGGACAGTAACGCCATGGCGGCCCTCCGGCAAGAACTCGAACAGGACCGCTTCAGCATCATCCTCCGTGACATCGACCTGCTCGACGAGGAGCATCAGAGGGCTGTCGCCGACCTCATCCCAGGACGCGAACACGCCGGCTGGATCGCTGTGACCATCGGCGCTGCAGTGCACAACACCGATCTCGACACACTGATCCTCCCCCATTTCAGCCACACCGTGCCCGTGCCCGCGTTGCGCCACCGCATCGAGGATCTCCACGACCTGGTGCCGCTCCTGCTCCGTCAACTCAGCCACGGAGCAGAGCTATCCCTCTCACCCGTGGCGATGCGTCAACTGTGCAAGTACAGCTGGCCCGGAAACGTCAGCGAGCTACGGCAGGTCCTCCACGAGGTGGTGCAGCGGCAACGCTCCGGCATCGCCGGAGTCGAGCAGCTCCCACCGATGTGCCGGGCGCTGAGCCGACACATGCTCACACAGATCGAAGCCCTGGAACGAGACGCCATCGTCCGCAGTCTCGAGGCGAACCACGGTAACAAGAAGGCGGCCGCAACCGCGCTCGGGATCTCACGTGCCACGATCTACCGGAAGATCAAGGAATTCGGAATAGGCTTGTAAAAAGCGTTCCCCGAGCCTGACTGGCGGTCACCACGGCGACGTGAAGCCACTCTGCCATCGCTCATCACCGGTAGAGCCTGCGCCGTGGTGGTTCCCCTGCGCCGGCGCCGGATCTCTCACTCCCAGAACCCACCACCGACGGGGAACCCGTCCGAATCGCGTCCGATCGGGCGTGCATCGCCGTCTGTCGTCGTCATCCAGTTCGCCGGGCAGCACCACCTTCCGTGTCCGGAAATGAGACGGCCGTCACACAGATTCCGCCGGATCATGGGAACACAGAGATGGTGCACCCGGTACGAAACTCGAAGGCATCGTTGCCGACTCCACACCGAGGCTGCGCACTACCGAGGCAACCGAGAAGGCGATTCCGATGACGACGAACCCGCACACCCTGCCCACAACGACTGCGCGAGAGCACTCCGGTAGTGGTCGGGTCTGGCTGGTGGCTCCACTGTGCAACACGGCCGCCCCCACCGACCGTCCTCCCGTGCGCGATGACCTGATGCGCACCTGGCTGCCGGACGGCGACGCTACCTACCGCAGCTCCGACGGCCGCCGCCGAGCCACCTGGGCGCAGCTGCATTCGCAACACGATCTGGTGGAGGTGACGTCATGACCACCCTGACCGACACCATCTGCTCATCTGCATCTCGGTACCCAGGGGGCGCATTCGACGAGCGGCTCGCACGCGAGGACGCTGCCGAGGACGCTCTGCGCTTGGCTCCTGACGACCGCGTCACGTGCCCGCTACACCATCGGTGGATCCACCAATGTGTCGCGTCGCCAACCCATATCAACGCAGTGACTCGACACCGTTGGTGCCGACGCTGCGCCGTCCCCCTGCCCGTGATCATCGACGAGATCGCGGGAACGGCCACCATCGACTGCCCTCGATGCGGCGACGGGAGCAGCCCGGCCACCACCCGCCTGATCACCGCATGCCGCGCCAGTCTCGCTGCCTCGCGGAACGAGGCGCACCGACGGTATGACCCCGATCTTGCTACCTACCGCGTTCGATCAGCGCCGACAACACCCGCCCAGTCCCCGAGTCCCGCAACCCGCTCACCAGCGCCGGCCGAAACGGTGACGTAGGAGTGCCGGTCGGTGGCCAACGAATCCGAAGAACAGGCGAGGTGAGCTCAGTGGCCGACGATAGGCCGAATACGTTGCACACGAATCCTTCTGAGTACCAGTACCTTCTCGACCACGCCTACATGGGTGCGTTATTCGCGACGACAGTGTTCGACCTCCTTCTCGATGACACCCAGTACTCACACCATCGAGGGGACTTGAAACAACTCCGGGACGTCGAATCGACCCTGCACCACCAACTCGCCTCCCTGTTCACCGATCGAGCCGCCGCGCCGCTCATGGACACCGACACTCGGGCCGAAGACTATGCCCGTTCGATCGGAAGGCTGGGATGGGGCGAAATAATAACGGCAACAATATCTTTTGGCAACGCTTCCCTCTGCCGGTTACATCAACTGCGGGCGCTGGCACCGCAACCGGACCGGCCGCTCTACTCCACCCTCATCCGTCTCGAGGGGGAACTGATTGCGCTGGCCGAGGACGCCACCGATCACCGCCGCAACACACGACAGTTCAGTCTACTGCCCGGCATCCGCCGCCATGAGCGTCTCAATATGACTCACGATCTTGATCAATTACAGAAAGCCGGGGCATAGTCTGCCCGTGTCCTCGACCATGGATTTCGCACGACAGCTGCGACTCGCCGACCTGCGTGTGACCCAGCCCCGGGTGGCGGTATTGGACGCGGTGCAGGCCAATCCCCACGCCGACACGGAGACGATCCTCGCAGCGGTACGCGGCGTTCTGCCCCGAGTGTCTCAGCAAGCGGTGTACGACGTGCTACACGCCGTCACCGCCGCCGGGTTGGTGCGGCGGATCCAACCATCCGGATCCGTGGCCCGCTACGAGTCGCGAGTCGGCGACAACCACCACCACCTGGTGTGCCGGTCCTGCAAGGCCATCGCGGACGTCGACTGTGCCGTCGGTGACACGCCCTGCCTGACCGCGCCTGACGACAACGGATTCCGTGTCGACGAGGCGGAGGTCATCTTCTGGGGCCTGTGCCCCGACTGCTCCACCTCCCACCCCACCTAGCCGATCAACGAACCACAGCCCGAAGTACCCCTCTTGGAAGGAAAGCCGTGCCCGACAACACCCAAACCCTCGCGGAAGAGCACCCGCCGATCGCCGAGGCCAACACCGAACCCGCACAGAGCGGCGGCTGCCCCGTTGCCCACGGTCAGCTCAAGTACCCCACCGAAGGTGGTGGCAACCGTGACTGGTGGCCGAACCAACTCAACCTGAAGATCCTCCAGAAGAACCCCGCCGTGCGCAATCCCATGGACGAGGACTTCGACTACGCCAAGGAATTCGCGTCCGTCGACCTCGAAGCCCTGAAGCGGGACATTGAGGAGGTCATGACCACCTCACACGAGTTGTGGCCCGCCGACTTCGGGCACTACGGGCCCCTCTTCGTCCGCATGGCCTGGCACGCCGCGGGTACCTACCGCATCACCGACGGCCGCGGCGGAGCGGGAGCCGGCATGCAGCGGTTCGCGCCGCTCAACAGCTGGCCCGACAACGGGAACCTCGACAAGGCGCGCCGGCTGCTGTGGCCGGTGAAGAAGAAGTACGGCAAGACGGTGTCGTGGGCCGACCTGATGGTTTTCGCCGGCAACGTCGCACTCGAGTCGATGGGCTTCGCGACCTTCGGCTTCGGCGGCGGCCGGGTGGACCGGTGGGAGCCGGAAGAGGACGTGTACTGGGGCCCGGAGCTCACCTGGCTCGGCGACGACCGCTACACCGGTGACCGGGACCTCGAAAAGCCCCTCGGTGCAGTCCAGATGGGTTTGATCTACGTCAACCCCGAAGGACCGAACGGCAACCCGGACCCCCTCGCAGCGGCCACGGACATCCGGGAGACGTTCCGGCGGATGGCGATGAACGATGTCGAAACCGCCGCCCTGATCGTCGGAGGCCACACCTTCGGCAAGGCCCACGGTGCCGGCCCCGCCGACCACGTCGGCCCGGAGCCCGAAGCCGCGCCGCTCGAGGAGCAGGGCCTGGGCTGGAAGAGCTCCTTCGGCACAGGTAAAGGCAAGGACGCGATCACCAGTGGCCTCGAGGTGACCTGGACACCCACCCCGACCACGTGGGACAACAGCTTCCTCGAGACCCTGTACGGCTACGAATGGGAGCTGAGCAAGAGCCCCGCCGGAGCCAACCAGTGGATGGCGAAGGACGGCGCCGGAGCCGGCACCGTCCCCGACGCCTTCGACCCCTTGGTGCGGCACGCCCCCACGATGCTGACCACCGACCTCTCCTTGCGGATCGACCCGGCCTACGAGGAGATCACCCGTCGCTGGCTCGACCACCCGGAGGAGCTCGCGGACGAGTTCGCCAAGGCCTGGTACAAGCTGACCCACCGTGACATGGGCCCGATCGCCCGCTACCTCGGGCCGCTGGTCCCGCAGGAGACCCTGCTGTGGCAGGACCCCATCCCGGCCGTGACCCACGACCTCATCGGCGCCGACGACATCGCCACCCTCAAGGCGCAGCTCCTGTCGTCAGGCCTGACTGTCCCACAGTTGATCTCGACTGCGTGGGCGGCGGCGTCGTCGTTCCGCGGCAGCGACATGCGCGGCGGCGCCAACGGTGGTCGTATCCGCCTCGAGCCGCAGGCGAGCTGGGAGGTCAACAACCCCGACGAGCTCGCGCAGGTGGTGCGCACACTCGAGGGCATCGCGGAGTCGTTCAACTCCTCCCAGACCGGGAACACCCGGGTGTCGTTCGCCGACCTCGTCGTGCTGGGCGGAACTGCGGCCGTCGAGCAGGCCGCCAAGAACGCCGGCCACGACATCGAGGTGCCTTTCACTCCGGGACGCGCCGATGCCACGCAGGGCCAGACCGATGTGGAATCCTTCTCCGCACTCGAGCCGACTGCGGACGGGTTCCGCAACTACCTCGGGAAGGCTCACCGGCTGCCCGCCGAGTACCTGCTGATCGACAGGGCGAATCTGCTGAACCTCAGCGTCCCCGAGTTGACGGTACTGATCGGTGGCCTACGGGTGCTGGGCGCGAACCACAACCAGTCGTCGCTCGGCGTGTTCACCTCGAACCTTGGGTCGTTGACCAACGACTTCTTCGTGAACTTGCTCGACCTGGAAACGGAGTGGGCGCCGACGTCTGCGAACTCGGGCATCTACGAGGGCCGCGACCTCGCCACCAATGAGGTGAAGTGGACCGGCAGCCGCGTCGACTTGCTGTTCGGGTCGAACTCGGAGCTGCGCGCTCTGGCCGAGGTCTACGCCGCCGACGACGCGAAGGGGAAGTTCGTGCAGGACTTCGTGTCCGCGTGGGACAAGGTGATGAACCTCGATCGGTTCGACCTCCCCTGACCCACTCGTGCCACCGGGTGCGGCACCCCGCGAGCTCACCGCCGCGGGCTGCCGTACCCGGTGGCACGGTTGTGCCACCCTCACAACGAGTCGGACAGGCCTAACTCTCGGCCCCGTGGCAGGCGTACCATCCAGTGATCTGATCGTCCTGTGCGGCAGTGCTTTCACAGGGGCCGGGGAGTGCGGGATCCAGTAATCGGGAATGGCGAATAGGGAATGGTGCTCGTGATTCTCACACTACCCAGGGCTCACATCTCGACGCTCGCTCACTGACGGTCGAAGTCAGACCGCTTGCTTATGCAGCCCACTTCCGATAAAGAATGTCAACAGTAGGCTGCACTGATGCGTGAATTGCCTGGTCGTCGTGCAGGCGTCATCTGAAACTGACATTGGGGTACCTGAGAGTGTCAACCGCCGATCAGTCGTTGGATCTTCAGAGAGACGCTCTGGCGGCCGAGAACTGTTTACGCGTGTGGGAAGAAGTTGCTTCAGGCGCGCAGAAGGAGCGCCCGCAGCTGCAACAGGCTCTCGACAGCCTCCGCGTCGGCGACACCTTGGTGGTGTGGAGACTGGACCGGCTTGGCCGCTCGCTGAGTCATCTCATCGAGACGGTAGGACTCATCGAAAGCAAGGGGGCGGCCTTCCGGAGCCTGACCGAGGGTATCGATACCTCCACGCCCACAGGACGATTGGTGTTCCACATATTCAGCTCTCTCGCAGAATTTGAACGTGAGTTGGTCAAGGAACGCACCTTGGCCGGCCTCGCCGCAGCGCGCGCTCGTGGCCGGGTCGGTGGCCAGCCAGCCAAGATCACCCCTGCCAAAGCACGCCAGATCCTGCGAATGCTTGAGGACGGCACACCGAAAACTGAGATCGCCGCCGTCCTCGAAATCGGACGAGCAACCCTCTACAGACATCTTGCGGAAGCGTCGGATTGATGCGGCGTCCCCACCGTTGTTGATTCGGGGTGAGCGGCGACTCCTGAGAAGACGTCGCGGGGGGTGCGCGTTACCTACTCATTCGTCGTCGGGGCCTGGGCTGTGTCCCCTCGCCGCGGGCGCCGCGGGCGGTTCGTTTCACGTTCGCCCCGGTCCTCCGAGTTGCGGAAATGCTCTTCCTGGGGCGCGCCTTCCGCTCGTCCTCGTCCTCGTCCTCGTCCTCCTCGTCCTCCTCGTATTCGTCCTCTTCGTCCTCCTCCTCGAGTTCAACGTCAGAATCGAGGACGTGATCGCGGCCGACGCCACTGACCTCATTCGCTCGTGTTGAAGGTGTACTCGCTGCGGCCTCGCGGGCAACTTCGATTGCTTTCTCACGCTGACGGGCCAGCTCGTCCTCAGGAATGGCCAAGATCTCAAGCGCAGAGGCCGGTACGGGACGACCCAACCGTTCAGCGCGACGTTTCGCCGAGCGCGCCGCTGCGTGTGCGTCTCGCGCGTACTCGATGGGTTCTAGGTTGGCGATCTGCTCTCGAAGAGTGCTCATCGTGCGGCCTGTCTAGTTGTGGCGTCATCGCTGGTGTTGCAGTGGTCAGGAGGTCGCTGCATCCGGACCTTAGGTTTTTAGGACGCCTGGCTGAGCATCCTTAACCTCGCGATACCTGTCAATAACTTCGGTTGAGTAGGCGACGACGGCCTCCTTCAATGTGCTGTCGTCGAGACTGTAAGACTCGGCTTCGATCGCGTCGAGGATCTTCTCACGCAGCGTTTCCGTTAGGCCTGGATCATTACTACCTGGGCTTGCACCTTTGTCGATCACCCACTGAAGCCTTGACCAGCTCCTGTCCGAGCGATGATGTTCCTTCGCCTGGTGCCACGCACGTTTACCTGTGATGTAGGCGAGAATAGCCGCCCCCAACGCAGCTAGCCCAGCGAAGAGAGTCGCCACAGGTTGGCCCGCAATCGTCCAGAACTCGGACGATCCCGGAACCTCGAACCAGCGGCCAAGTAAGAAGCCGATGAACATCGAGAGGCTGACGAAAAGCGGGATTCCCCAACGGGGTACCTGGGTGGTGCTCACCCACCACGCTGCCATTCCACCGGATCCGTGAGAGTCCGTCACTGCCCGATTGTCGCTGATTTCTGTTGATCCGGGGTTGTTACGCCAGCCAGGTCATGAAACCGACGAGGAAGACCCCCAGGCCGCCGAACAGCACCGGGAACTCTGCTCGTCTTCATCCGTTGTCGGGATTTACCGGCGACCGTCGCGAATCTGGTAGACCCGCTCGCGGCTGACTCCGGCCGCTCCTGCGAGCCGTGTAGCTGAACCGCCGGCGCGCATCGCATCGCGGAGCACGGTACGCCACGCGAGGTCCCGCCGGCCCGCCTCAATCTCTGCCTGCGCCTTGGCGAAGGTGACGTGTTTGACGATCTGCTCCCAATCGACGGACTCGACCTCCACGATCCTGTAGCCCTTCTCGACCGCGGGAGTGTCGCCGCTGGTGACCCGCCACCCGTTCGCCGCCAGGACGTCCTCTGGGGCTTCGTCGGCGGCCAGGGGATAGCTGGCAATGAGGCCAGGTTCGTCCGGGGAAGTCATCACGAGGATCTCGGGATCGCCGAGGGCGACGGCGTCGCTGGTCACGATGTGAGCGGCATAGGTCGGCGACATTCCGTCTCTCCTTCATCGGCGGGCTTTACGTAAAGCACGCTACACACCTTTTGTGAAGCGCGCTACACGTTTTACAGTTTCGTATCGTTTCATTTCATAATGGATACGTAATGAAACGATACGATAATGTGTTACGATTTACCTCACGTCAACGGTGGGAGCGTCGAAAATGGCTGAAAACAAGCCGGGTAGGCCCCGGGAGTACGCGTCGGACGCCGACCGGGTCCGGGCCTGGCGGGCGCGGCAAAAGCAGGAGACCGCCTCCGCCGCGGCAGAGGCGGAACTGCCTACCGACCCGGCGGAGGCAGCGGCCGCGTTGGCGCAGGTCCTGCCCTTGCTGCGGCAGGAGGCCGGCGGCGCATTGGACAGGCTGTCTGCGGTCGCCGATCGGATCACCGGTGCGGTCGACCTGCTCGGAGATCCGGCAGCGATAGACGCCCACCTACGCCGCGCACAGGTCACCGCGGACAAGGTGAAGGCCGACGCCGCGGATGAGATCGAGAAACTCCGTAACCAGCTCGAGGCGGCGCTCGATGACCGCGCCAATGCCGACGTCGCCGCCCAGGCCGCCGAAGCGGCGGCCGCGGAGTCAGCGACGGCGTTGGCTGAAGCCCAGCGCGAGCACGCCGAACAGGTGCAGGCCCTGCGGGTAGCGCACGGGGAGGAGCTGACCGTGCTTGCTGAGGAACACGCCGCCGTCCTCGATCGGTGGCGACAAGAGATGGAGACCGCGGCTGCCGAGCACCGCGACAAGGCGGCAGAACAGCATGAACTTGTCGAGTCGCTGCGTCGCCACAACGCCGACCTTCTTACTCAGATTGACCAGGTCCGGAGTGAATCCGATCGCGCAGCAGCGGCGGCGACAGCCAGCATCGAGCGGCTCGAGGCCGACCTCACGGAGGCCCGGACCGCGGTGCAGTCCGAACGCAGCCGGGCGGACGCAGCCCGCGACGAACTCGCCACCACTAAGGCGGATCTCGCAACTGCCCAGGCGCAGGCAGCGGCCGCTCGCGAGCGAGCCGGCGAACTCCGCGACGAACTCGGCGCCACCAAGGCGGATCTCGTGACCGCGCAGGCGCAGGCAGCGACCGCCCGCGAGCGAGCCGATGAGCTGCGCGCCGAACTCGCCGAAGCGCGTAGCGCCAGCGCGGCCACCAAGGACGGCGAACGGGGCACGAACCCATAGGACCCGGGATCCGCGGAGTTTTCTGATACTGCCAGTACTGTCATCCGGTCTGTACCGAAGAACGAGGAGTGGAATCTGTGGCACGCAAGGTCGTAGTTGAGATGGTCGACGACATCGACGGCACAGCCTTCGGTGAGGACGGCGAGAGCATCCACTATGCAGTCGACGGCGTCGAGTACGTGATCGACCTGAAAGACGAGCACGCGAAGGAACTCCGAGAGACCTTCGAGTACTACATCGCGCACTCCACCCGGGTCGGCGGCCGCAAGCACCGCGCGGACCGACCGGGCAACCCCACTGCCGGGAAGCGGCCGCGGGACGAAACGAAGAAGATCCGCGCTTGGGCGCTCGAGCAGGGCTACGAGCTCTCTTCCCGCGGCCGTATCCCCGCCGAGGTCGAGCAGGCCTTCCGCGACGCCCACTGAGGGCCTCGAACAGGAGACACAAGGGGGGAGTATGCGTTTCAAAGATGAGCACCCAGAACTGTTTCGGCAACTGCATCGGGCCCGCAATGCCGGGGTCGATCTTGATTCGATCACCGCATCTTCACACGAGATGCTTTGGTGGCGTTGCCCTGTTGGTCACGAGTGGCGAGAAACGCCGCTGCAACGGCGATCGCACGCGACGTGGAAGCAGGGGGATCTCCACGCATGCCTGTACTGCGTAGCTCCTGGCTGCCTCGTCTACAGCTGCGGTCATCGTAGGTTTCGGCGCAGTGAATCCACCTTCCGTGTGCTCGCCCACCCGTGCGACAAGTGTGAGATCACAGAGCACGCACAACTGATTCTCGACGCGCTGGACGATTCGGCCGCGACCGCGGTCCGCATCCTCGATGAGAGCCCGGTTTACGCCCAGTTCTGCGGCAAATCGGCCGAGGCAGTCGAGTGGTGGGACGAGATCTTCCCGCTGGTGGAGGCATATTTCGTTCGCATGGTCAGCGTGTACGCCGCCATCGCGACCGTCGAGCATCGTCCCACGCTGAGCGAACCGATATCGAGCCTGCTCGGCGCGTGCATGCTGCGCCTCCTCGATGCGCTGCCGCAGGACTGCCGGGAGGAGATGCATTCGGCCGTGCCGGAAGATGCCGGGCACTTTCATTCCACGTATCTTCCCGGCCGGCACACTGCCGAGCTCGGATGGGCGTTGAAGAAGCGCGGCTTCGACATCGTCGACACACCCCTACAAGACGACATCGAGCGGCGCGTGCAATTCTGCGAGCAACAACGCTTCTCCGCGACCGGTGAACTGCCTCCGGTCAACCTCGCAGGTAGGCACTATCCCGCCTATATCCACCTGCCTCGGGACCGCGAGAGAGGGTCGTTGACCGAGCTGCAAGGATTCCGCCCGAAGCAGCTCCCACCACGGATCACCGCAGTTCGGGTCAGGCTCGACGAATCCTCACCCGCCGAGACCGACGACCCCCTCGGCCGAACGCACATCGGCTACTCCCCGGATCTCACGCCGCAAGAACTGTGGGAGCGCGGCCGCGGGATCTGGAAACTGCGCGCCGACCACGTCGCCGCATCAACGATCGTCCTCATGGTCCACGACAAGACGGTTGTCCTGGTGGCATCGATCACCGGACTCACCCTGCACCGCGGCGGCCTGGCCATTCTCGGTGAACCGCTTACCAATCACCCTCTCATCGGTAAGCCTGACCCGCTGCATACACCGAACCCCCTTGCTTATGGCGTCATCAATCGGTGAACGGGCGTGACCCCAGGGAAAGGATGGGCGTTCCGTGCTGTCCGACGACTCTTCGTCGGTGGCCGGCTGGTTACTCCACGTGGATGTGGGTGTCCTGGAGTTCGGTGACCGCGGCGGCGAGTATCCCGGTGAGCGAGTGCGCCGGGTTCCCACACGACTCCCATGGCCCTGCGAAGGGATTGGGGTCGTGCCAGGCCTGGCAATACCAGCCGGGGAGCAGTTGGTCGTGGATTTCGGCGTCGTCGCCTTCGATGATGTCGGTGAGTACCTCGAGGACCGCTTCGTAGAAGTCCTCCTCGACGAGCACATCACCTGCAGTGAATGCGGTCTCCGCGATCACGATGGCCAGGTGCCGCGACAACCGAGAAATTGTGTCCCCTTGAGCGACAAGCACGGTGAGGGTGTCTGCGGTGGCCTCGTCCTCGGAGGCCAGCTCCTGTTCGGTCTCGATGCTGTGCACGATCATCTCGTGACATTGGGCCAGGGCAGCTGTGGTCTTCGCCGCCGTCGCCATCGAGATGCGCACCCACGACGCCTCGGCGACGTCGACGTCCGCGCATTCGATCGTCATTCCCGCAACCATGTCGGCCCACGCCGGAACGGCGTCTGCATTGATCGTCAGCTGAGCGTCGCGCTCACTGATGCCGGCGATCGCGGCGACCGTGGTGACATTGCCGTCAATGAACGCCGCCAGCATCTCGTCCGGGTACTGCACGCCGCGGGCGGCGAGTTCGGTAGCCAACAGCGATACGTATCGGGCCGACCACGACTTCTCCCGTTGCTGATCCGCCATGCCCCCAGTGTGCCGAACTCGGGCCGCACCTTTGTCGAACGCGCCCAAGACCAACCCCCAAGGCTCGACAATCCTGAGTCCCCAGGAAACGCGACATAGACAACTCGAACCATCACCTCACGGCACCTAGGTCGTGGCACGCTATCGGTATGTGCGGTCGCTACGCATCGACGACGAGCCGGAAAACGCTGCTCGAGACCTTCGAGATCGACCCCGAGCGGGCCGACCCGGAGATGTCGCCGGACTACAACGTGGCACCCACGAAGACCTCCCCAGTCGTGATCGCCCGGGTACCGAAGGACACCGACGAACGGCCCCAGCGACAGTTGCGCAACCTCAAATGGGGCTTGACGCCCTTCTGGTCGAAAGACCCAAAAATCGGCTCCCGCATGATCAACGCCCGCGCCGAGACCGTGCACGAAAAGCCTGCGTACAGGAATTGCTTCAAGTCGAGGCGCGGGATTGTCCCGGTGGCCGGGTTCTATGAGTGGTTCCCGACCGATGAGGTGGGCAAGTCCGGGAAGCCGCTGAAACAGCCGTACTTCATCCACCCTGCCGAGGGCGACATTCTGCCTCTGGCCGGCATCTTCGATTTCTGGCGCAACCCTGATGTCCCCGACGAGGACCCGGACGCCTGGCTGGTCACATTTTCGGTGATCACGACCGAGGCCACCGACGATGTGGGACACATTCACGATCGGATGCCGATGAGCGTTGTCCCGGAGAACTGGGCGGATTGGCTCGACCCGACCAACACCGACGTCGACTACGCCCGATCCCTGATGGCGCCGCCGGCGCCGGGCAGCCTCGACACCTATCCGGTGTCCAAGGCCGTCAACAACGTCAAGAACAACGGCGCCGACCTCTTGAAGCCGATCACCGTCGAGAACGCCCACTGACCACGCAGTTACCCCAGCCAGACCATGAATCCGAGGACAAAAGCGGCCAGGCCGCTAAGCAGTACCGTGCCTTCTTTGCTCATGTTCATGCGGCCGATGAGTCCTGTGGACGAGATGTACCCGACTAGCGCGGCAATCCCGCCCAGGACCATGAGGTATCCAGCCCATGGGCCGAGGAACTGGAAGACATCTTCGATCGTCGGCAGCCTGACCGCAACCACATGGGTGAGGCCCGGTGCGTCACCGTTCAGAGCGAGGAAGTTCGTCATGACTGCGCACGCTAGACCAAATTCGGAGAATGCCGGGGGCAGATTGACCGGCTCTGAACAGCAGCGATGCGCCCCTGGGGCGCATCGCTGAGCCTAACAACCACGCCCCAAGTCGGGCGTGTCCCAATGCCGTCTCGGAGTGTCGCTCACACGATCTTCGAAGCGGGTTTCCTTCAGGCGGCCAGGCGCCGGAATATCACCACACCGTGTGCTGTTGAAGCAGCTGACGGTGGCGCGCATACCCCGGGTACCACACCAGAAAAGTCGCTGCGAGCGACCACTTGCCGAGAGGCGATATGGCGTCACGGTCACCCCCGAGCCGGGTAAGACCTACATTGCGTAGCGTTCCCGACGACATTGGGGATGAGGAGCCGCTGACGCCGGGGAAGGTGTCGGCGGCTTTCCTCTGGCCGGTCTACAGGTCCTCCACACGAACCGAGCGATCATCGACGTCGAAGCGCCGGCCTTTCAGCGAGGGATGGCGCAAACCACCCGCCGTGTGCGCCCTGTAGGCGACGTCCACGACCAGTCGAGGAGTCAGCCACTGAACCCCGGGGAAGGTCTCCGCGGCCGCTGACGGGTCCGTGAGAGGGCTGCTAGGGCGTTCCAGCGGCCGGAAGTCCTCCCGGAGCTGTCGGCGCATCGGCACCGTGAGTCCGGAAGAAACGGAACCGACCTGGACTAATCGGTTCTCGGCGTCATACGCCCCGAGGATCAGCGCCGCGACCGATCGACTGGAGCCGACGAAGCCGATCACCAAAACCGAACTGCGAGTGCGGATTGCGTGCTTGATCCAGGCTCGGCTCCGCTGGCCCGGAAGGTAGATCGAAGTCGAACGTTTGGCTAAAATTCCTTCCATACCAGCACTTTTCGCGGCATTTAGCATGATTTTGCTGCTCTGATTCTCCCATTCACTGCCCGACAGCAGTGTCGGAACTCGCGGCGCCACTCTAGCTCATCAAAAGACCGTCGGTTCGAGCATCGAGTCGCGCTACTGCTAATACTTCAGTGGTCGAGGTCCAGCGGTCGGCAGGGCGATCAGATTGCCGGCGTGGTCCTGATGGGTGAGTTCTGTGATTACCGCGCAGAGGGTCTTGATTTGGTCGAGATTCGTGGCCTCGCGGGCTTTGAGCTCCCTGATCTGTTCTCGAGCATCCGCCAATTGCTGTTGCAGCGCGTCTATATTCGGCGGGATCGGTCCCAGGCCAGCACTTGCCTTGAAATCTGCGACGAGGTCGGGGTGGTGTTCGTAGAGACGTTGGCGCGACACCTCGGCCTCGGTAGCGAGCGTAGAGATGGTGAATTTGCCATTGCTGCATGCAGAAGTGCCGGTCAGCAAGCGCTGGGATGCATCGCGGATGCGCTGACGCTCGGCTTTGAGCTGGGCGAGACGATCGGTGGTAGGCATGGTGCCGTTCCTGTCTAGGGGCGCGTCGACTCGTGGGCGTGAATCGCTCTGTCGTGTTCGGTCAGGCGCTCGTGGAGGCGGCGGTGTAGCGGCAGAGGCAGCACCTGCAGGTCGAGATCGGTGCGGAGCTTCGTGACATGGTTGCGCAGCTCGGTTATGTCGCGTTCGGTGTAGGCGATGTTGCTGCAGTTCAGTCGGCAACGCGCCCAGACCGGGCCGTTCTCGTCGTTGGTGGGGGCTTGGCAGGCTGCGGTTTCCGGACGCCAGACGCAGGTGAGCAGTGCTCCGTGATGAATTTGGAGGTCCGGGTTGGACAGTGCGGTGTTCGCCTGTGCTGCGCTGGTGAGGGTGACACCGTTGAACCGTTGTCCCTCCCTGACTCGGTGCCGGTAGGTGTCGGCGGCGGGGCCGGAGACGTGTTCGCGTCGGGTGAGGCGCTGGTGGTCGTCGTGCAGTTGCTCTGTCCGCAGTAAGAATTGCTCGAAGGTGATCTCGTCGAGGAATCCGGCGTCGGCTTGCCCGGCGTAGCCGTGAGTCATTCGGGTAAATAGGTGGCCGTATTGGTTGGCGCCGGCGATGGTGCCGCCGGGGCGGCGGACGATGTGCCAGGCGAGGGTGCGGCGCAGCCTCACCCCAGTGATTGGTCCGTGCTCGTCTTCACCGATGGTGGGGTGATCGACGGTATCTGCGATGGTGGTGTTGAACCAGGTAATGAAGGCGTGGACGTCGTCGGCGAGGCTGTTTTTGGTTCGGGTGCGCGGTGATCGCAACCAGTTGGCGGTTCCGAAGTGCCCGAACGGAAACAGCGTCGCACTGGGAGCGAGGTCTTCGAGAATCGCAATCGCCTGGGCGCCCTGAGCATTGATGACCCAGGGAATCGTCGCGGGTGAGCGTTCGGCTCTCTGTGGGGTGGTCTTGAGTTGGTGGCCGGACAGGAAGATCAGATCGAGCTTCGGGTCGCGGGTGACGCAGCCGCGCCGGAGGTTGAGCACTTCTCCGACCCGCATCCCGGATAGGTAGGCGATGACGATGAAGCAGGCGGTGGTGATGTGTCGGATCAGTGGGCGCAGTTCGGATGTTTCCACTGGGCCGTCGTGCCATGCTCGGTCCCCGACCTTCGTGAATTTCGTAACCCGTAGCAGGTCACGAACGACGGGCAGGCCGCTGTTGGTGATGGCGGCGGCGCAGGGATCTAGTTTGAGCTGTGCGACATGCGGCAACTGGCCGGCGTGAACCAGCCCGGCGAGATCGACAACTGTGCGCCTGCCGTCACGACGGCCTGGCAGGGGGTGACCGGCCGCGGCGAAGGCGTGCAGTACGCGGGCGAGCTGCTCTTCGGCCGCGTTCCAGCGGGTGGTGTTCCAGTGGCTGTATGGCCTTGGGTCCGCGGCCACGGACACGGCCAGAGCGCGCATGGTGATCATCTGACGGGCGGCGGGCAGGACGTCGGCGGCGATTGTTTCGGTCACCAGCAGTGCCGCCGACAGCAACTTTCCCATGACGTCGGGGTGGATGCGTGGGGTGCGGTTGCCGAGGCGCCGCGGATCCGGGTCGCCTGCCAGTTCCGCCGCGCTGGCACCGCCCCATAGGACGGCGATGGGCATTCGAGCGAACGCGGGCAGATAGTCCCGGTAGAGGTGGAGGCGTTGGACGGCCAGCAGTAACTTGCGCTGACGGGGTGTGGAGTCGGGTTGTTCCCGAACATGGCTGTAGTAGCGATCCAGATCGATCTCGGTGGCGTCGGCCAAGGATGTGATACCGCGGTCGGCGAGCCAACGGAGGAATACCCGCAGGTGCGACAGATCGGCCCAGATCGACGGAATCGACAGCACGTCCGCACGTGACCCGGCCACGCGGGGTGCGTGCTCGGTGACGTTGACCAGCGCGAAGACATAGAGTTTGCAGGCGAACAGCAGTGGCTGGGGATAGGTGTCCCAGTGGATCGCCTGGTTGGCGCGGTGTCGGTCGGGCAAGGCGGGGAACAGGTCCCAGACCGGATCAGCGAAGCGCGACAGCATCGCCGTGGCGTCGTGTAGTCGGCGGCGCTGCAGCACTGTCGTCGTCGAGGTGATGGGCAGGCCGTCGATGCGGAATTCATCGTCATGGAATGGGCTGGTCATATGGGATCGAGGTCTCCTGTCAACAAGCGGGCCGCCGTGCGGCGGTGCAGGTCGGTGATCTGGTCGCGGGCTTGCGTGCGCTGTGCGGGTTCGAACTCGGCGATGATTTCTTCCAATTGCGCTACCCTGCCGGCGAACTCGGTGACCCACCGCAGCGCCGACACGTGGTCCCTCTGTCTTTGCAGCTCATCGAGGACGGCGAGCTGGAACGGAAGATGCCGCGGGAACGCGCGGGCGTTGGAACAGTCGAGGCAGGTCAGGAAGGTTTGCCGACAGGTCGCTCCGCCGTCGTGTGGTGAATGGTCGAAATCGGTGCAGGCTCCGATCACGGTGTCGTGGTCGGATCCCAGCGACGCCAACGCCTCGACGTGCATCCTTCGCCGCTTCCGTGCATCGGCAACCTGCTCATCGAGCGCCTCCCGGATTAGCTGATAGCCCTCCTCGGTGACCGTGTCCATGTTCCGCAGATAGCGGCCGAGGGTGGCAGGTGTGTGAGCCACCGGGCGCCGATGCCGCTCGAGGTGGGTCTTGCGTAGCCGGTTCAAGGAGAACCCCAGGAGAACGTCATCGCGCTCCGGGTCGCCGGTCAGAGCCTCAGCGAACCAGCTCTTACGGTGTTCGCCTCGGACCTTGGGCGTTGTGGCGGTCAAGGTCTGCGTTGCTCGGACGTAGAAGGTGAAAGCCTTTTCGCTGCCCACCATGTGACGTGCCGACTCCGTCAAGTCCAACAACGACATGAATACGCCATACGGTGTGGTCAACGACGTCTCGCGCACGTGCTGTGGTCGCCGATCGTGGTCGGGTGGATGCAACTCGGTGCGCAGGTCTGTCAACGCAATCGTCATGGCAGCGCGGGGACCACGCCGATGTTTGATCGCATCGACGAAGACGACTCCGGGTTCGTGTGGGGCGGTCGCCAGAATCCGCGGGACCGGCAGTTCGAAGACCGTCGATGGGTTCAAGCCGGTCAGTCCTACCAGTAGCGCACCGAACGCCCACGCCTCGCCGGTCGACAAGTGCAGCAGCGATCTGAGCGGGCGACCGGTCACCAGGCTGGCGATTCTGACCGACTGCGTCGGAAACCCATTGCTCGTCGCATGGGGAAAGTCGCCGGTGCGCAGATAGTGGTCCAACACCTCACCCAAGCATCGCTCCGGGTCCCTGGTGTCACGGTCGTCCAGCTTCCCGGCCCGGAAGTCCGCGACGAGCTGTCGATGAGCGACTATCCGCTCCCGAGCACGACGAATCACCGTCCGCATGGCGGTGCTGATCCATCTCCATTCCTGCTCGGTATAGGGCTGGTGGCCGCCACCTTTAGTCCCGACGTTCTTATGCCGGGCGATCTCGCGGAGAACCTCCTCCTTCACGGCGGGGCAGCAACTGAGCAGCGTTCGCAGTTCCGACATGGGATGATGACCCGCAGGTGTCCGCAACGCGTGCAGCAACATTCGGGCATCAGCGACGGTGAGCTCGCCGAGCTCGGACATGGTCGGACGGTTCTCGGCCACCCATTTGTTCGTCCTGCGCGCCACCGCCCACATGCGTTCTGCCGATTGCAGCCGCCGCCAACGCCCCAGCGGCCCGGTGACCTCGCTGAATGCCGACGCGAGTTCCTCTCGGACGCTCGGATGGCCGGGTAGGACGCCGAAATCGAAAGCCTTCCGCTGGCCGCCATCGTCGCTCACGAATTCCACGACGAGGCCAGGACTTCGCTGGGGTGGTTGCCAACCCTGGGGCGGTAATGCGGCCGGGCGTCCTTTGCCGCTCACGAGGTGGCCCCCGTCAGCACCCGCGGCTCTCCGAGCGCCAGGACATCGACCAACTTCTCCAGCGCGTGCCGGTCATCGGCATCCATCAACCCGATCAGCTGCTCGACCTCCAGTGCCTTGAACGGTTCGAGATACACCTCCCGGGTGACCTCGGCACTACTGTGTCCCAACAGGGTCGCCATCAGATACCACACATCCCCGAGCTGGTTACGGAAGTCGCGCTGCTCCTTTGTCGTCAGCACGTTGGTCCGATGCCAGGCAACGAAGGTCGCAATGCAGTACCAGCGCAACGCGAAAGAATGCCGCAGCATATGCGGTCGACACCACAATCGGGCCTGCCCATTCACGGTGCCCATCGCCCGCGCAACCCGGGTATTGGCGCGATCGAACGTCTTGTACCAGGCCTTCTTCGGTCGCGGCGTACCGTCGTCGTTCAACCACAACCACACCGGTTCCAGGCCGCCGTCGCCCTCCCGAAACAGCCTCATCCGAAGCCGGGGGCCCATCGCGTCGAGATGGACATCACGCAGGCGCCCTAAATCGTCGACCACCTCGATCACGCCGCCCCGGCGAACCTGCCGCAGCAACCAGCGGCCTTGCACATGCTCGTATCGGCCGGCGACCTGCGCGCGTGCGATCGCCGCGGCTCGGCTGCCGTCGTCGATGTAGTAGCGGACCAACTGTGCAACTCTCCGACGCATCCAGAACCGTCGCCCCACAGCTCCTTTCGCGCACGCCGCCGACAGCTGACCCCGAAATAGCCCAGCGCCATGCGACGCCGGTATCTCGATGGTCAGCTGGCTGGACCACTCGCCCATCCGCAGCCCGGTGCCGAACAGGCCCTCTGCGAATGCGGTATCGCGGTCCTCGGTTCGACCTTGCCAGGTATCGGCCGGTAGCCCGTCCATGGTGAATCCACGGAGGCCGAGATTGCGCCATAAACGGAACGCCTCGGGGGTCATCCACTTCACATCCGCCCGGCGAACCGCCGAAGGTGTGCCCTCCAGCACTTCCTTCGCTGTTACGCCATCGAGACCACGATCGATAAGGCGGACACGGACAGGGTTATCCACCGGTCGATGGTGAGCAGCCCACTCGTAGAACCGCCGGATAGCCGCCCTATCGACGTGAAATGCGCTGGGCGAGATCGCATCGGGGTTCTCCTCTGCCGACAGACGCCACTGCTTGAACATCGCCAGCTCATCACGCGCCGCCGTGTCCCACCGTGCGCCGACCGCATGAAGGAAATCCAGCCACACCTTCAGCGAGTACGCGTATCGGCGCACAGTATCGATCTTCAACCCCATCGCACCCGGCCTCGGTGCCCTCCAGTACGCATTGACCAGCGGATCTGCGCGGCCCCAAGGGTCGATGAAGAACGGAGTGCCGTCGACCGCCCCGTTCCGCCTCGCCCGCGTCAGTACGTCGTCAACGCCGGAAACCAAACTTTCGACAGACGCCCACCTGCGCTGGAAATCATAGAAATTCAGCGTCCAACCCTGCTGTGCAGCCAATCCAGAGTCCACGTCCAGCCCCTCCATCTCATGACCAATTGAGCAATGATCAACCACGAGTCCGACAGGTGTCGGAAGGGAGAGTGAATTCCCAGTGCGGAGGGGCGGTGATGGGCAGTCCGCCGACGTCCTGGATGATCGAATCCAGCTCGGTCAGTTTTGCCCGCCGATCCAGGTACGAGGCGCTCATCAGGTCCAGGTCGTCGAGCACCAGGACGTCAAAGGGTAAGAATGTCACAGGTATTCGTCGTTGTAGCGGCTTTGTCGCGTGGGCTACACCCATTCTTCTCTGGAGAAGTCCGAACGAGGGTTTGCCGTGATCGAGTACGACTACCTCACCGTCGAGAACGATGCGCCCGCGGCCGCCGAACGCTGCTGTCAATGCCTCGGCGATCTCGGGATATGAGGGTGTCACCACGTTCATGGCGCGGGTCCACAGCACCGGCTCGTGGCCGCCGCCAACCGAGGCCAGCATCCGGCACCCGTCGTACTTCATCTCGAAACTCCACGGCCGTTCCGCCGTGTCGTCCGGGAGTGTGCCGGCCGTGGCCAGCATGGGCGCGATCAGCCGCATACGCCCGATTGTGCCCGCGACCTGGGAGCTACGCAGGTAGAAGGCTCAGGACAGCGCGATTGCATCGAGCCGCCGCCGGTTTCAGAATCGCGACAACCACACAGCCGTCACCGCCCATCCGTCGCCGGCGGCGGGCGGTAGGTACTGGGTCAGTGCCAGGAGTTCCACCAGAGAACGATGGGCACCAGCCAAGGTGTCCACACCATCCAGCTCGTTCCCAACCCGTACGGGGAGATCGGAATCACCGTCATCACCTCCGGAGTTAGTTGAATGGAAGCGAGTCCCACCACATAGCTACTGCCACCCAGGCATCGGTGAACTCAGGGAAAGCAGAGAAAAATCCCAGGTCTAACATTGGTGAACTCCTTGGTCGGAAACGACCTCCTGCGCTGTGTATCGCCCGCCGGAGGCGGATCGGTACAACTGCCCAGTAAGAAGACATCGGAACTGCCAAGCCCGAACGCACAAGGGGAACTATGACCGAGTTCTACACCGCAACCGACCTCGAGCAGGCCGGATACGTCCGGTACCGGCTGACGGAGCTGTTCGGGGAACCCGACACCACCACCAACGAGGACCGCTGGTCACGCGAGACCGTTGAAGCCGTTGAACACGAGGTCCTCGCCCCAGCTGCGCGGGTGATCTTCGCCGCGTTCGAGCCGCAGCTCGACACCCGTGCAGGGATGATCGCCGCCGATCTGCGGGTGGGGTGGCCGCAGATGGAACAGATGCTCGCGCGCGTGACCGTGCGAGAGTCAGGCAATGGCCGGAATCCCTGAGACGCACCAGGAACGGCCCGGTGGAGAACATCCGCAGGGCGTTCTGACGCTGTCCGGCTGGATGGAGGGCACCTGTCGTTGGGTCAGGCGGTGGTGACGATCCGAATCTCGGGATCGGTATCGCCTGCCTGCAGGCGGTAGTGCGGACATCCAACGACTTGGCGGGGCGCCCGGATCGCCTGCCGGTCGGCGTCGAGGTAGAGCCGGTAGGCCAGCTGCCCGTCCCGGTGCTCACCGGTGTCCGGGTCGACGGCGCCGAGGAAATACCCCTGCGTCGCGTCGGCATCGGCGAAGATCGCCCGCGCCCACTCGCCCGGCTCGGTGACGGGGAGATACCGCGGTAGGCCCGTTGCGGCGTCGACGATGTGCACGAGCACGGTGACCGCGAACCCCGATGCCGCCGGCACCCACTCCGCGGCCGCGACATCGAATGCCGTGAGCCAAGTGTGGATCCGCAGCTCGATGTTCGTGCCGGTCCGGGCAGGCACGGTGATCACGTGCGGATCCGCCGACGGACCCAGTGCGGTCAGTGACGGCAGGACCGGGGGATGCTCGGCGGAGAGGTCGTCGGGGGGAGCGGACACCAGGAAAGACTACGGGTCCACCTGCACAGATCGGCCTGAGCGATCACCCGCATGCCGCACCAGTACCGCCCGGGCACGAAATGCCCACGAGCCCGTCTGTGTGCACTGCTCTGATGCGTTTCCGACACCCCGTCGACACGGAGAAGTGCCAGCACAGAGCGTCGAAAACTCGTGTCGAAAAACTATGTCGAAAAACCCTGCCGAAGGTATTCTCGACACATGTTGATCGGCTACGCGCGGGTGCGCAGCGCAGACCAGAACCCCGAACACCAGGTCGATGCGCTGCGCCGCGCCGGAGTGGCGGCCGAGGACATTCACGTCGACCAGGCGGGCGGGGCAAAGGCGTCACGCCCTCAACTCGATCTGGTGCTGTCGCGGCTGCGCGAGGGCGACGTCTTGGTGATCACCCGGCTGGACCGGCTCGGACGGTCGATGTTGCACCTGATCACCCTCGGCGCCGACCTGCGAGAGCGCGGAATCGGTCTGAGGGTCCTCGAGCAGGGCATAGATACCGCCACCGCCGAGGGCCGCGCCATGTTCGGGATGCTGTCGGTCCTGGCCGAGTTCCAACGCGAGATGATCGCGGCCAACACTCGTGACGGACTGGCCGCCGCCCGTGCCCGCGGCCGCAAGGGTGGTCGACCCTCGAAGCTCGGTCCAGACCAGATTGAACTCGCTCAACGCCTGTACGACGCAGGAGAGCACACCGTCGCCCAGATCGCCGACATGCTGAAAGCGCCGCGGACCACGGTGTATGGGCATCTAAACAAGCGAAGGGTGGACGTCGCACCGCTCGCGCAGGAGGCCGCCGTAGTCGCTGGCCCGCCGGCGGCCAACTCTCGCATGTGCCCGACTTGCGGCCACGAGCCGACCACTCGCGCCGAGGCAGCGCATCAACGCGCTGACCTCGCGGTGATCTGGCTTCATCCCGATCCCCAACACCGCGGAACGCTGATCAGTCGACACCACTGTCGGCACTGCGAACCAGGGCAACCGGCATTCGATATTGCCTGCAGTATTTGTGGCGACGGACCCATCCTCGCCGGCGTACTCGCTGAAGAGGCGCGGTGCGGCGACCTGACCAAGCCGGTCGAACGATGGCTCACCGCAGCGGGATGGACCGTTGCGCCGGGCCTCTTGTGCCCGGACCACGCATCCCGCGGGCGATGATGAGCTCAGTCGAGGCGGCTGACTGCTAGGAATCGGCCGGGACCAGAAACTTCGTCTGGACGCTGAACGGATAGGTGCCCGGACTGGCGAGCAAGGACTCGATGAGTGCGTGGCCGTCCTCATCGATGGAGAGAATTTTGAACTTCGAGACCCCTTGCGGGTGCAGCATGACCGTGTCCCCAGGCGCCATCCGATCAGCCCTCCAGTCCTCAAGACGCCGAAATTGCAGGTCATCGGCGGTGCGAGATTTGTGCACCCCGGCGGATTCTCTCCGAGCCGAGGCAGCAGCAAGATTACATCTATCGAACGGATGTGCGAAAATTGAGGGGTGAAGCACGTCGAACAGGCTCCGGTGCACTGCCCCTCCGGGCACATGCTCGGGCCGAACACGTGTGTCGTCGGTTGGGAGGTGTGCGCCTGTGACACCGCGAGCAACGGCGGCCACCGCACGCACTTCTGTCGCTCATGCGGGCAGACGGTGCGGACACCGCCCTGTGCCGGTGCGCAACCACAGGCGGACCGGTGGTTCACTCCGCCCAAGCCCATCTGAGACGCACCGCGGCCGCGCGATCGCGTGTCAGTGGCGCTCCGTAGACTCAGGTTCGTTCTGTTGAGCATCCCCCCAATTTTGTTCGCAGAACCCCCCTGTGCCCCGGCGTCACTCCCCCCCGATGCCGGGGCACAACCATGCCCACTGCCGGAGAGAAGATCGAGGGATGACGGAGTCGAAGCCAGGTCGGATCCCCGTGGGCGATCCCATCGCGCTTCGCTTCGACCCCGAGACCAAACGCCGATTCGAAGAGATCGCCGAGGGCATCGGGCCCCGCCGCTTCGGCGCGCTTATCCGTGTCGCCTGCCGACGCCTCGTCACCCAACCCAAAGCCGTCGGAACTGGTCTCGCCGAACAGCGGCGACTCTCGGAAACGCTGCGGGCGATCCCGCTGGTCATGCTCAAAATCAAGTTGGAACCGGACACCGCGCAGAAGTTCGCCGCGCTGGCCGCCGAGTACGACACCACGGTCAGCGCACTCATGCGGATCGCGCTGCACCGATTTCTCGAAACCCCCGGTCGCTACAAGCATCCGATGCTCCGCGAGGCCGAGCGCACCGGCCTGTCCGACTGGGTCGACGTCATGGTCAACCCCTCCGGCAAGCAGCAAATCTGGAGACTCGCCAGCCGATACGGGGACAAGCTCAACACCGCACTGCTCCGAGTCGCCCTACGACGCCTACTCGACGAGCCCGGCGATCTCACCACGGACCTCGAAACCATCGCCCCACTGCGAGACCTCAGACCTGAAATCTATCCAGCCAGGGCGAATGTGCACTTCGACCCACCACTACGCGACAAGCTCGACGGGCTGGCAGAACAGCTCGGGTCCGATCGCGCCGAGTTGATGCGCCTCGCGGCCAAACGCGTGCTCGACGATCCCGGAAAGATCGAACAAGCAGTGAACAACGAGATCTTTCGCAGCGAGAAGAACCGGAAGCACCTCATGGCCAGGCACGCTCGCCGCCAGGCGCGGCGCCACACCCAACACGACTGACCGCATCGGGCGACTCGGTTCGTGATGTACCCGCCTCGGGCGGCTACCTGGCCACCTGCGGTGTCCCTTGATTCGAACTCCGCTGCGCTCCGCCCTGTTGAAGAACATCGTTCGTTTGACGTGCTGGCCTTCCGATCCTGATCGACGGCGGTCCTGTCGCAACCCCTGGCGGCGCAAGCGCCGGCACAAGGCTCCGGAAACTTTCTCAACCCGCACTCGCTGGCGCTCGCAGAGAAACTTCCCGGCCCAGGGGTTGCGCCATGCCCTGATACCGCCGATCCGACTCTCCTTTGCCAGCACGGCAAAACGAACGATCGGGGCACGCGAGTGGTCCGATCCCGTACGAAAGGTCACTGACCATGAGCACAGCAACAGCATCCATGGCTCCCGTCGTGGGGACGTCCGAGCTGCTCGACTACCGGCACTTCGGCACCTTGGAGGAGATCTACGCCCACGAGATGGGTCGACTGGCAGAGGCGGGCGTCGGGGATCCTGAGGTGACCTCGACCGGCGGGAACTGCTACGCCCTCACCGGCAATCCCGGCCGCACTGCCGACGGCCGGTCGATCTACCTCCTCGCCACCACCAACGGTGAACCCGCTCTGACCACCGATTCGCCGATCACGAGCTGGGCTGTCGGCCTGTACGAGGACCAGGGCGACTCGGTCGCCCTGGCCATGGGCGAGGCCAGCGTCGACGCACTCGGCAACTCTCCCGATGCCCTCGGCTGCGCGATCACCCGCGCCTGCACGGCACTGCACCAGTACGCCAGCGCCGCACCGGCAGGGAAGGTCGCACACATCGGCGATCGCGGCATGAGCTGGAGCCCCGAGTGACCGATAGCGGCGTCTCAGTCTCCGCGATCGACCCACCCATCCTGAAAGGGATTCTGCCCGTGACCATCCACATCAACCCCGAAATTGCGGCCGAGTTCAACCGCCTCGCCGATGCCAACGAAGCCGACCTGACCGTCGACCCGGACGCTACCTGCGACTACCTGTACTACAAGGCCGGTGCCATCGGGTACGACGGCGGGTCTCCGGGCATGTACGGGGCCTTCCACATCGGCGATGACGGCTACTCCGTGGCTCTCCACCACAACGGCAAACCGTGGGAGAACACCACCCCGGAGCGAACCGAACATCGGGTCACAGAGTGCGCGGACTGCTTGTTCAAGGCCGTCCAGGTTCTGCTGGAACAGGCGATGTAACAACGCCAACACGAGGAGGTCCCATGCAGTTGGAATTGCTCAGTCCGTGCAAAATTCGCCCCTGCTCATCATCCGTCGCTCAGGACGGTGACGTGTGCGAACGATGCCGCATCGCCTTCGGCTGGATGCTGCAGGAGATTCGCATCCTTGAGCCGGAAGCCCCAGGCCAGGACCAGAGCGAACCCGGCGCCGACGCCGATCTCAGAGAACCAAACGGCCCCGAGCGGAGAGCCAGCCAGTGTTGGATCTGCGAAAGCAGGCGGACCTGCACCCGAGTCAGGGGCCGATGGGAATGCAGGATCTGCGCCAGGATCGACGGCTCCGACGATCACGACGTCGGCAGCTGAGCTCTCATCGCACGCAGAAGTGGGGGCCACCGGGCAGTAGGAGCCTGCCCGGTGGACCATCCCCGCAACACAACCCACATACCCAAGGGAGAACGAACAAGATGTCGGAGAACGAGTTTCAGTCCGGTGACCAGGTCATCATCGACCCCGAATACGTGACCAAGTCCCTGAGAGGGCGCGTTTTCGAGGTGGTTCGCCGGATGAAGGTGAACTACGAGCTGCGGCCGCTCGACGGTGTCGGCCGCAATTTGGCGGCCCACCCTGGGGAGATCGTGCCCGCCCCCAAGGAACTGTTGGCGAAGCCGATCGTGGCGGTCACGCCCTTTGAGCTCGGCTCGACTGTTCGAGTGAAGGCGGCGAATATCGATCCGTCCACACTGTTCGTAGTCCTCTCGAACGGCAGCAAGGTGAAGGTCGCCAAGCTGGGTAACGACGAGAGCCGGTACTGGAATGTGCCTCGGACCTGGCTCGAGAAGGTGACGATCGACCTCGTCGCAGCCGCTGCGAGCGCCCAGGCGGCCGAAGTCTGATCCCTCCACCTCGCGGGAACAAGAACACCGGGCAGTAGGAGCCTGCCCGGTGTTCTCTCCCGAAAGACTAGGAGGGGGCAGCGCGCGACCGCAACATAGGCCCGGATCCAGCCCCGCCCAATCAGGACCCGGGCGCGGGGCATGGATCACCACAATTCTTAACGGGCGGCCGGCAGCACAATTCGCGCCATATTTTCACTCCAAGGAAATGTGAAGTATGGAGTCGAAGCCCGGCCGAGTATCCCTTTGCGATCCTTTCGTTTGGCGTGCTCTCGCGGCGCGCCGGGAATTAATAGTGTTCAGGGGTTGACTCCGCAATTCACGAAATCCTCCCTCACCTCTCCTCCGAAGTTAGCGACGCCGCCAATGCAACGTCTGAACTGGGGTGGAAGGGTTGCAGTGGGCGCGGTGGCGACGTGGTCGCTTCGCCACGGATGGTTTCCAAATTGGTTATGAAGGCGCCGTAAATTACTCGATAAATTAACGCAAAAGGGTTGGGGAACTTTGTTTTATTCGATATTATGAGTTCAATTGAAATTGACTCGGAGGGAAAGGCGTGACGGTTGCTGTAAAACCGCATGCCCAAAATTGGGAGGGTGAAATGATGATCGCTGACGACGACGCGCGCGATGCCTGGCAACTCCACCACGAGGATGGGTTGACCTGGTCTCGGGTGGCCAAGGAGATGGGATACAGCGAGGGTGCGGTCCGGAAACTTGCTGATGCCTATCGGCGGCGGACCGACGCCGCGGCCGCCGAGCATCAGATAGTGCTCTTCTGAGCGGGTCGTGAACATGACAGACCCTTACGGCACACTGACGGTTCGTTCACCGAAGGAGACATCAGCATGACCCTTGGAATGCGCCGCATCCTGCTCATCGAACTCGCGTTCGCCGCGGTCATTGGCGTGGTCGTTGCACTCCTCTGGCCTGGCGGCGGCGGTGGCGCGATCACTCCCACCTCGCCCACCGATCTCGGGCCGGGATGGCTGGCCGGACTCATTGCCGGCGTCATCTGCCTCGCGGTCACCATGATCATCGCGTTCGTGCGCCGGAGGGGCGGAGAACTGGACGCACCCGACCCCGTCGAGCCCGATCTCGATCGGCTTGCCAAAGCTGCGGTCGAGGACGATGCCCGTGACCGGTCGATCGGCGGTGCGGGGAGCCCGGCAGCTCGGCAACCGCGAACTTCGGCGGCCGGTTATGTCCCCGCGAGCATCTACTACACCGACGGCGGCACGAGCGGTACCGACGGCGGTGCCGGCGGTGCCGGCGGCGACTCGGGCAGCTCGAGCTGAATCCGTGGACTCCTGGTGATCCGGGAAAGGGTGCTAATCGTCAGCAATATGTTGACGATTAGCACCTAACACCCTCAAGAAAAAGCCCTGACGGTGGGCAAACACCGCCAGGGCAATCGACCACAGATTGGACCTGTGACCATGAATGAGGATATGACACCACCCGGGGGAACGGCTGACCTCATCGGCCGTCTGGCCGACTACGGCTTATTGGCCGCAACAGTGATTGGCGTGCTCTTCATCCTCGGTGGCGGTATCAAAGCGATGAACGCTCGCCGGTACGGAGAATCCCCAGGGGCAGGGATGGCGATGGCCATCGGCGGCATCGTCACCAGCACCGGTGCGCAAATGCTGAACGTCCTCCTCCGGCAAGTGCTCTCACCGCTCGACGCGGATGATGCGGACGACCCGACCGGTGCCGCCCCCCTCCCGGCGCCGCAACCCGCCCCCAACCCGCCGACCGCCCAGGCCTCCGAACCGTTCGACTGGTCCATCGTCGCCATCATCTTCGGCGGCATCGCCGCGATCGGTCTGGCAGTTGCGCTCGTCGTCGCGGCGAACCGGGCACGCATCCGACGGAAGACCGAACACGAACGCCGCGATCAGGCCCGTGCCGCTCAGCTCGAACTCTGGGCGAAGGGCGTCGCCGCCTACAACGCGACCTGCGACGGGCTGATGGACTTCGAGACCAACCTCGAATCGATCTTCGACCGCCCCCTACTCGGCGACGTCAACGAACCGGCCACCGCAGCCTTCTACGCCGCGTTCGAGACCGCCCAGGAGCGGCACCTCGAGAACGTCCCCTACAGCGACGACCAGATCCAACGATTCGTCGACGCCGCCACCACCGCGTACCGCGCCTTCACGGCCGCCGATACCAACGCACGGACCAAGGCCCGCGCCAACATCGTCGCAGGCAACCGCCACCTCACCGGCGCCGAGATACGACGCACCAGACTCGCCCGCAAGGCATTGGCCGTGGCCAACAATCCGGCCGCCGCCCCGGGAGAGGTGCAGGCCGCGTTCGAGAAGGTCATCGAGCTCCTGGCCGGAATCACCGAGATCCCTACTGCCGCGAAGACCACGATGACTGTTGCGATCACCGCAGCCAGCCGACCCGCTCTCACCGTCAGTGGCTGATGAGACCATTCCGCACAGGCGATCGATAACACGGTCGCGGGGCGCAGAGGGGAAATATGAATTCCGCATTCACGGTGGGGCTGGGGGTCTTGCTCGCCGGAGGTCTGCTCGGCGGACCCGTTGCTCGGCGATCCAACAATCCCTGGCGGATACGCGAATGGGCGCTCGCCCTCGTCATCGTCGCCTGTCCCATCCTGATCTACGCGGCGATCACCTCGGACGTCTCGACCATCCTCAAGGTGCTCCTCGTCGCGACCATGACGGGCTTGCTCGCGGTCTGCGCCTGGACGATCCGGCGCATCTCGCAGCGGAATGAGGGATCAGAGGCGGGACCGCTCAACGCCGACCGGCCGGACACGACAGGGAGGTCGTGAAGATGGACAACGAATACCGCACCAGTCGTGGGGGCGCCGATGGCCCAACGGGGCCTCCAACGGGTCGATGACCGGCCTACTGTGGACTCATGCCGAGCTATTGCACGGCGCTCCAGAATACGGCGCAGGACAATCCTACTTTCGGCGGTGACCGATACGTACCGGGAGCGGTAACGGCCGGTCACGTGCACGCCGTCCACTGGCCTGATCCTCAGGGGCGATCGTGGGACGACCTGGAAACGGTGTGCGGCCGGTCGACGCGAGGCATGGAGCAGCAGGAGCATGTCGACCCTACGCAGTGGCCGACTGGAAGATGGGCGCGTTTGGCGTGCACGGACTGTGATGCTCTGACATAGTCCCGGGGCCGGTGCACCCGCCGCGCTTACCGTCCGCGGTATGGCAACCATCGTTCTCGTCCCAATCTTCGAAGGCCCGCCCCGAATGGGGCGGGCCTTCTTGCACGGGGCGGTGCTGCCCGGTTCGTAGCGAAGGACCTGCCCGCGGATGTGCTGGACCGTTCGGATGATGCCCTGAGCTGGGGTGCAAGGCGGCGGGCCGGCTTTGAGGAAGTGTGCGGATCGAACTTATGTTCGACTACACTGGTGGGGCAAATCGGATCGGGTTCAGGGATGTGCGAAGGCGGCGATATGAGCGAACAGCCGATCGCCCCCGCCTCGGACGCGCTCAGTAAGGCGGAGAAGCTCGAACAGCTGCGCCGGAAGATGGCGGCGATTCCCGCCCGATCCGAGGGTGCTGAGCCGGCCATGCCTGCGGTGATGCTGCGGTCGGTCGACGAGCCGACACCGATTGTGGCCACCGCTCAGACCACGCTGCGAACGCTTCCCGTGCCCTCTCCGATCGCGAAGCTTCTTCCGCGTGGAGGACTTGCCCGGGGAACCGTTGCTAGCGTCGCCGGAACGTCTTCGGTGCTGGTCGGCCTACTCGCCTCGGTCACTGCCAGCGGTTCACACGCGGCCGTGATCGGAATGCCGGATCTGAGTCTGCTCGCAGCGGTCGAGCAAGGCGCGGACCTCTCCAAGATTGCGCTTGTACCCGAGCCGAAGGACTCTGCGGTCGAGGTCGCCTTCTCCGGGGGTTCTCAGCCTGTGGCGTGACGTCGTGTGGGAGACACTGTGTGGGTCTCGTGCGACGGTTCTTTGGGGGTGTCGCTCTGTGGTTCCTCGTCGATCGATGGAGTGGAGGCAATTGTGCGAGCTTTTCGGGTTCGGATGCCGTCGGGCGGCGCGTATTGGACTGTGGTCGATGACAACTACGCGGTGGAGTCGATCGCGGACAGGTATTTGCGCGAGTTACGATTCGGCCGGGATCGGGCGGAGTCGACTTCGAAGGCGTATGCCGAAGCCATCTCGCTGTTCTTGCGATGGTGTGACCGCACCGGTCGTGAATGGCGCACAGCGGCACGAGATATCGGACTGTTCATCGTCTGGTTGAAGTACACGCGATCGGACGGTTCGGTGGTGTTGGCGGGCCCGGATGCCCGGCAGGTGCGTGGTGCGGGGCGGATCAACAAGATCTTGGTCGCAGTTCGAGGGTTCCTGTCGTTCGCGGTGGTGGCGAAGGAAGCGCCGGCGGCGGTACTCGAACAGATCTACGAGCTGGCTGATGCTCGTGACCTACCGTTGGCGGCGCAGGGTGAGAGTGCGCGGTTGAGGTACCGGTTGCGGGCTCGGCACAGCTTGCACGAGCCGGAAACTGTGGTGGATCGGGCGAGCGACGAGGAGGTCATCGCCTTGTTTCGGGAGTGCCGGTCTGCGCGCGATCGGCTGATCGTGTTGATGCTCTCACGAGCGGGAATGCGGCGCGGAGAGTTGGTCGGGATGCGGCGCAGTGACCTGCATCTGCTGCCGGATAATGCCGTGCACCACTGTCCGGTACGGGGAGCGCACGTGCATGTGGTGCGACGAGAGAACTCGAACGGCGCGATAGCGAAATCGCGGAACTCACGAGCTGTACCGATCGACTTCCTGCTGGTACGGGCCCTGGATTTGTACCTCCTCGAACGCGCCGAGCAGCCCGCGGCTGACGACTGCGACTTCTTGCTGGTCAATCTGTTTCGGGAACCGTTGGGAGCTCCGATGACGGTGGGTGCGATCAACGAATTGTTCGAGGCGCTGTGTGTTCGGGCGCGGTTGGCTCGGTCGATTTCCCCGCATCAGTGCCGGCACGGGTTCGCCAGCAACCTCGCGGACTCCGGGGCTTTGCTCGACGAGATCCAAGGGTTACTCGGGCATGCGTCTGCCTCCTCGTCGATGCCGTATCTACATCCGTCACCGGACCGGCTGCGCGAGGCAGTCGAACGGGTGCCGTCGCCGAGGGCACTGACGGATGGTCTGCGGTGACGGCCGCGCAGCCGCGCATCGGGCGGGATTCTGCCGCCGCGGAAGACAAGACGATCACTGCTCAGTTGTGGTCGGTAATCACCCCGGAGTTCGTGGACTTGATGGGGTGGTCGGACGAGGGCAAGGTACTGGTCTTCCCGCGAGGACACCCCTCGCTCCTCTGGAACGAATGTGTCGTGGTCAATTGCGAATCCGAGTCACACGCGGCGCACGGTTTGTGTGCAGACTGTAGGAAGCGGTGGAAGATCGCAGGATCACCGGACGTGAACGATTTCGCGGGAACGCCGAGGTCACGGCTCCGCGCGTACGGTTTGTGCGCGGTTTCGCAGTGTGAGCGTCCGTGGTCTTCGATGAACTCCGGACTGTGCGAGGCGCACCGTTCACAGCGCATCAGATTGCAGGTTTCGCTGGCAGACTTTCTGGAGCACCCGAGGGTTGTGGCGCGTAAGTCCTTCGGACCATGTGAGGTCGTCGCGTGCGGGCGCGTACGGTCTGGGAAGATCCCGTACTGCATGAACCACGGAATACAGTGGCGCAAGGTGCGTGATGGAGCTGACGCTGTCGGATCGGCAGCAGCGGACGAGATGCGGTTCCGTAGGACCGCGCCGGCGATCTCGTATCTCAATGAGTGCACTCTGCTGGGGCTGCCGGACCGGGTTGTCGCCGAACTGATCTACGGACTCCAGCAACGCACAGCTCAGGGGGCCACAACCCGTGCCGACCAGGTCAGGCCGCTCGTAACACATCTTCTGGCCAACGAATATCGGACACTGGAGGACGTGGTCCCGGGCGATCTGCGTCCGGCAGTGAAGAACGTGTGGTCGACGGCGACCACCGAGCTCCGGCGTATGCACCTGTCGCCGGAGACCGAACGGTTCAAAGACGAATGGGATGCCACCGTTTTCGGGTTCAGGGGAACGTTGCGATTTACCAAGATCACGCAGCCCTGGTTACGAGAAGCCGCCAAGATCTGGGCTTACAACGACATCTCCCGTCGGCGTTCCAATAACGCAAAAGCGATGGTGCAAAACGAAATCCGATTCCTCGTGATGCTCTCGGACAGCCTGCGATTGCAGCGTCCAGGCGATCACGGAAACGATCCGCGTGTCCTCTCACGCAGCGATATCGCGGGCTTTCTGAACAGGCTGACCTTCCTGCACAACGATGGATCGATGTCGGCCTATGCCCGCATGACCGCGATCCGTGGGATTCGGCGGATCCTGGCCACGATGAGGGGGCTGGGCTTGAGACGGCCCGGGCAACCGATGCACGGCCTGCCCGAAGACTTCACCGGGCGTTCCCCCCGAGATGTGGACACCAGTTCCTATGCGGCGGTGGCCAGCCTAGCCGATCGCTGCTCGTACTCGATCGGACAGATCTGGCCGAGAGTGGAATGTCTCCTTCTCGTGTTGTATCGCGTGATCCAGCGGAAGACGGCAGCGCGCGCCTCACCCGCGCTGTTCCAGCGCTTCCGCCCCTGCAGCGTCTCCCGTTTCAACGTCGCGTTCAGCGATTCGGCGGCGGCGTTGTCCGCCGACGTCCCGACCGCACCCCGTGACCGGGTCACCCCCAACTCGCGGCAGAGGTCAGCGAACTCAGCCGATACATATTGAGCCCCGTTGTCGGAGTGGAAAATTGCGCCATCGAGACCGGCGGCGCCACGACAGGCGGCGGCCGCCCGCAGCGCGTCGGTGACCAACTCGGTGCGCATGTGGTCGGCGATCGACCACCCCGCCAACCGTCGCGAACTCAGGTCCAACACCGTCGCCAAATACAGAAATTCACCGTCACCGACTGGAAGGTAGGTGATGTCCCCGACGTATTTGGTGTTCGGTGCGCTCGCGGTGAAATCCCGCCGGATCAGGTCCGGCACCGGGGCCGCGTCCGGGGCGGGGACGGTGGTGCGCACCGGTTTGCGCAGGTGCACACCGACGATCCCGTGCTCGCGCATCACCCGCTCGACCCGCTTGTGATTGACCTCGATCCCGGCCTCGCGCAGCTCGGCCGTGATGCGCGGAGCACCGTAGGTGCCATCGAAGTCGGCATGGATGGCACGGATCCGCGCAGCCAGCTCCTCGTCGGCGCGGGCACGGGCGGCCCGGGCCGGCGCGGAGGTCCGCCACCGGTAGAAACCCGAGCGGGAGACCTCAAGGATCTGGCACAGCCACTTCACCGGAACGGTGTCGCGGTGGTCATCAACGAACTGGAAGCGGCTCACCAATTCGTCTCGCCCGCGAAATATTTTGCCGCCTTGCGCAGAATCTCCCGTTCGGTTTCGAGCTTCCGGATCTGGGCCTTGAGCTGCTTGTTCTCTTCCTCCAACACGGACTCGGACGATACCTCCCCGACCCGCGACGCCGGCCGCGCGGCCCCGCTGGCCCGGAGCTCGGCCGTGGAGGTACCGGTGCGTTTGCGTTCGGCCCGCACCCAGTTGCGCAGGGTCTCGCGGCTGACACCCAGATCCCGGCCGATTCCGTCGAAAGTGTGGCTCGGGTCGGTCAGGTACAGCGCGACGGCATCGGCCTTGAACTCCGCCGAGTACGCCTTCATCGCCATCAGTGACATCTCTTCCTCTGGGACCTTCACGACCCAGTGTTCACGATGTCCTCACTCAGGGGGGAACCTCCACCCTCGACCCGGAAGACGTTCCCCTCCAGGGTGAGCGAAACAAGGAACATCGAGATCTACCGGTCGAGGTCATGCGGCACGTCTGTGCGCATCTGAGCAGTCTCGAGGAGAACAACTCACGGGAAGTGCGGGTAGCGGTGGAACTGATCATCGATACCGGCCGCCGCCCCGACGAGATCTGCCAGCTCCGCCTCGATTGTCTCGAACGTGACGAACAGGGAAAACCCGTCCTGGTTTACACCAACATCAAGGCCAACAGGCTCGACCGTCGGCTACCGATCACCGAGCCCACGGCCGCAGTAATCACCACCCAACAAGAACGTGTCCGAGCTCGATACCCGCACGAGGCCACCGCACAGATGAAACTCATCCCCGCCCTCACGCGGAATCCGCACGGAACCCGGGGCCTGAACGACGACTGGCTCACCATGCGACATCGCGACTGGGTCGTCACATTGCCCGACATCACGGTTCCCGTGGTCGTCGACATCGATGGGCAACACGTGACGAAGATGCTGCCCTTCGACCGAAACAAGATCTTCCTTTACGCGTACCGACACACCTACGCCCAACGTCATGCGGATGCCGGGGTCGCCATCGACGTCTTGTCCGACCTGATGGATCACCGGCAGTTCGGGACCACACAGGCCTACTACCGTGTCGGTGAAACGCGACGGCGCGATGCCGTCGACAGGCTCGCCACCATGCATTTCGATCGGCACGGCAACAAGATCTGGCGGGAGGCCAGGGCCCTGCTCGACTCCGAACATCTACGCCGCGCGGTCGGCGAGGTCGCCGTCCCCTACGGGACGTGCAGCGAACCCAGCAACGTCGCGGCCGGCGGACACGACTGCCCCGTCCGGTTCCGCTGTATCGGGTGCTCCCACTTCTCCACCGACGTGTCTTACCTGCCGGATCTGCAGGCGTACCTCTCCGATCTGTTGCGCAGCCGCGAACGGCTGCGAGGTGCGCTCGCCGCCGACGACTGGGCAAAAGCCGAGGCGATGCCGTCGGACGAGGAAATTCACCGAATCCGCAGACTGATAGCGCAGATCGGTGCCGACGTCGACGACTTGTCCGATGAGGACCGCTCCCAGATAGAACAAGCGGCGGCGACCGTGCGCCGTGCACGCAACCAGATCATCGGACTGGGGACACCCCTGGTTCGTCAACCACTGCCCAATCTTCGCCAGGCACCAGGAGAGTATGAGCGATGACGAACCCGATGATCGAGGGCCGCCGCGCCGATTCCATCCGTCGTCGGCAACGAGTCGTCAAGGCGCTGAGCGTTGCCGGAGCAGCTGGAGGGGAGATCACCGTCTCGTCGATAGCCCGCGCTGCTGGGGTGGATCGCAGTTTCCTGTATCGGCACAGCGACCTGCTCGCCCGGATTCACACCGCCCAAAGTTGTCCGTCCACGGCAAGCGGGAACGGGGAACCCGTGACACGGGAATCGCTCAAAGCCGACCTCGCCAATACCCATCAACGCATCGCCCGTCTTGTCGCGCATAACGTGCAACTCGAGCGAAAACTCTCCGAACTGCTCGGCGAAGCAGCATGGCGAGAATCCGGACTCGGCGCACCCACCGACATCGATCAACTCCAGAGGCGCATCACGATGCTCGAACAGCACGTCGTCGATCTCACCGGGCAGCTCGAGGAACGTAGCCAGGAACTCGATGCCGCCCGCTCAGCGAACCGAGAACTGTTCACGAACATGAACAAACAACACTGAACTGAGATCTGGGGAGTAAGCCAACCTGAATCGGTGGTTCCTTTCGCCCCCAACAACACCGTCGGGCGGGAGTCAGAGCAGGGTGGACCAGTAGGACCAGAACCGGTAGGCGACCAACCCGGCCACACCCAGCACCCATACCGTCAGGGGAAGAACGTGGTTTCCGCTTGCGGTGACCACGGCCGCGGGTACCGGGCGGGCAAGGGTGCCGTGGTGCAGGTTGCGCAGGGTGACGTACCAGAAGATCGGCATGGTCACCGCCCACACCACCATGCAGTACGGGCACAGGGCGCCGATCACGTAGAGGCTTTGCACGATCAACCAGTGCACGAACACCACCGCCGCGGTGACACCTACCTGCAAGCCCAGCCAGTACCAGCGGGCGAACCGGGCACCGGCCAGCAACCCCGCCCCGGTCGCAGCGACGACCGCGAACCCGGCGACTCCGAGGAGCGAGTTGGGGAATCCGAACACCGAGGCCTGTGCGGTGCCCATCACCGAGCCGCAGTTCAGAACCGGGTTGAGGCTGCACGAGGGGACGTACGCGCTGTCGGCGGCGAGGGCGAACTTCTCGATGGTGAGCACGAACGCGGCCACGAGGCCAGTGAGGCCACCGACCAGCAGCAGCCACGGCAGCGACCGCGCGAACGGCGCAGCATCACTGCCCGGGCTGAGGGGCGATGCGGCCGCGGCGCGTCCGGTGTCGGTAGCCGCGGTGTCAGCGGTGTCAGCGGAGGGCGGCGTCGAGAGCATCGGTCAGATCCTGGTAGCTGGTGGGTTCGATCTTCTCGCCGTTCAGGAAGAACGTCGGGGTGCCCTGCACCCCGAGCGCTTCCCCGTCGGCGACGTCGGCGCGGACGCGGTCGAGGGTCGCGGGATCGGTGTAGGCGGCGTCGAAGGCGGCCAGATCGAGACCGAGGTCGGCGGCATATCCGCGGAACACCTCATCCTTCGGGGTGCGCTGCTCACCCCACTGGGCTTGAGTGTCGTACATCCGCTGATACATCTGCTCGAACCGGCCCTGACCGGCGGCCGCTTCGACCGCCCGGGCCGCCCGCTCCGCATTGAAGTGGCCGGGCAGCGGGAAGTAGCGGACGACGAAGCTGACCCGGTCGCCGTAGTCGGTGCGCAGCTGCTCGATCGCCGGATACACCGCCCGGCAGGCCTCACATTCGAAGTCGAGGAACTCCACGAAGGTGGCCTTGCCGTCGGCGACCGTGTTGAGCCGGTGACTGTCCGGGCGAACCACCGGCGCTGCCACGCTGTCGGTGGGGACCGGCTCCGTGTCGGAGCGGTTGACCAGTAACAACACGCCCAGGCCGACGACGAACGCGACGACCAGCGCCACCGACAGACGGATCCCGCGGCTCACCGCGTACCCCGCCGCAGCGACACCGGGAAATCGGGCAAACAGGGCACACGGAGCATGGCGACACCCTAACGAACCACACTTTGTGCTGGTTGCCGCGCCTTGCCGGGATGTGGTGGTCCTCACCACCGCGGCCGGGGCGCGCTGGCCGCTGCACCGTCTTCTCAGGCAGCTGGGGTCAGCGGGCCGCGGCCAGGGTGTCGGCGAGGTCCGCCGGGATCGGCATCGGGGTTCTCAGTCCGGCGCGGGTGCGGCCGGTGTTGCCCTCGGGGTAGCGGCCCAGGGCCGAGCCGGGGGCGGCGACGATGATCCGCACCACCTGGCCGAGGGCCTCGCGGCGGTCGTGTTGGTGCAGGGCGAGGGCGAGCATGGCGAGGTGGTTGCGGGTGTGCGGCCACGGATAGGGCTGGGAAAGGATATGCGCGCGTTCGAGGTGCGCCCACCGCCGGGCGTCCTCGGTGGTGGTGCGGGCGGCGGCCATCTCGGCGGTGTAGGCGGCGCGGATGACGGTGGGCATCGCGGTCATGACATGGTCTCCTTCGCTTCGGCAGAGCAGATTCGAGAGGAACGGAGACGAGACATCGGCGCCGTGCCCTCGACACCGGTGTACGGGGTCATGGGTGGGCCGCGGTCGCTGGAACCGGTTCGGGTGCGGCCGTTTCCGGGCCGGTGAGGGCGCGGGCGCGGCCGGCGCGGACCCCGTTGGCGATGACCACGATCTCGGCGACCTCGTGCACCAGGACCACCGCAGCCAGGCCGAGGACCCCGAACAGGGCAAGCGGCATCAGGACGGTGATGATCGCGAGCGAGAGGCCGACGTTCTGCAGCATGATCGCCCGGGACCGCCGGGCATGCGCCAGCGCCTGGGGCAGGTGCCGCAGGTCCTCACCCATCAGGGCGACGTCCGCCGTTTCGATGGCCACGTCGGTCCCCATCGCGCCCATCGCGATGCCCAGGTCGGCGGTCGCCAGGGCGGGGGCGTCGTTGACACCGTCACCGACCATCGCCGTCGCCCGCCGGGTCCGCAGATCGGAGACGATGCGGGCCTTATCCTCCGGGCGCAGGTCCGCATGTACCTCGTCGATGCCGACGTCCGCCGCCAATGCTCTTGCGGTGCGGTCGTTGTCGCCGGTGAGCATGGCGACGGTATAGCCGTCACGGCGTAGCCCGGCGACGACCTCGCGGGCCTCGGGGCGCAGTTCGTCGCGCACCGCGACCGCCCCGATTAGGGTGCCGCCGCGTTCGATCAGGACCGCGGTGGCCCCGGCGTGCTGCATCCGCTCGACATCCCCGGACAGTGGTCCGGGGTCGATCCAGCCCGGCCGCCCCAACCGGGCCGGGATGCCCGTGATGTGGCCGGTCAGGCCGGCGCCGGGGACGGCGTCGACGTCCTCGGCCGGGGCGTACTCGTCGACGGCGGCGAGGATCGCGGCGGCCAGGGGATGTTCGCTGCGCGCCTCCAAAGCGGCCGCGACACCGAGGACCGCGCCGCGGGTGGCGCCACCGGTGGTGGCAACGTCGATGACTTCGGGACGGTTACGGGTCAGGGTGCCGGTCTTGTCCAGGGCGATACCGCGGATGCGGCCCAACGCCTCGAGCGCGGCACCACCCTTGACCAACACCCCCAGCTTGGACGCGGCGCCGATCGCGGCGACCACCGTCACCGGAATCGCAATGGCCAGCGCACACGGGGACGCGGCGACCAGCACCACCAGGGCCCGTTCGATCCACACCCGCGGATCGCCGAACACGCTGCCGATCGCGGCGATCAGCACCGCGGCGACCATCACCCCCGGAACCAACGGTTTGGCGATCTTGTCGGCCAGCCGCTGCGCCTGCCCCTTGCGGGACTGCTCGGCCTCGACGATCCGCACGATCTTGGCCAGCGAGTTGTCCTCCGCCCGGGCGGTGACCTCGACCTCGAGGACACCGGTGCCGTTGATCGAGCCGGCGAACACCTCCCCGCCGGGTCCGGCCTCGACCGGCACCGATTCCCCGGTGATGGCCGAGGTGTCCAGGGCGGTGCGCCCCGATCGGATGATGCCGTCGGTGGCGATCCGCTCCCCGGGCTTGACGATCATCAGTTCACCGAGCGCCAAATCCGCTGGGGCGACGACCTGTTCGCGGCCGCCGCGCAGGACGGTGGCGGTGTCCGGGACCAGGGACAGCAGAGCGCGCAGGCCGCGGCGGGTGCGGGTGACCGCGTACTCCTCGAGTCCCTCGCTGATGGCGAACAGGAACGCCAGCATGGCGGCCTCGCCGACCTCGCCGAGCATCACGGCGCCGACGGCGGCGATCGTCATCAGGGTGCCGACGCCGATCTTGCCCCTGGCCAGCCGCTTGAGGGTAGAGGGGACGAAGGTGTAGCCGGCGACGAGCAGTGCCAGCGCCTCGAGGGTCAGCTCCACCGGGCGCGGGCCGGCTGTCCAGCCGACGATCAGCGCGGCGACCAGGAGCACCCCGGCGATCGCGGCGGCCCGAATCTCGGTGACCTGCCACAATTTGTCGGGTTCGTTTTCCTCTTCCCCCTCGGGGCGGGGTTCGTCGTGGCCGCAGCCGCAGGCGTCGCTCATTCCGTCACCTCCGTGCCGGTGTCGGTGCCGTAGTTCGGGCACAACGCGACCGCGTTACCGGTGGCCGCAAGGAGGGTTTCCGCGGCAGCGAGCAGATCCAGCAACTCCGGCCGGGCCAGCGAGTAGAACACCTGCCGCCCCTGCGGGCGGCCCTCAACCAGGCCGCAGTCGCGCAGGCATGCCACGTGCGCCGACACCGTCGACTGCGCCAACCCGAGCTCACCGACCAGATCCGCCACCCGCGACTCCCCGTCCGCGAGGCGCCGCACGATCGCCAACCGGGTGCCATCGGAGAGGCTGTGGAACAACGCCACCGCCGCATCCAGGCTCGATCCGGTTCCTCCGGAGACGAGGCAACTGCCCGCACTATCAATCGTCATATAGCGATAATAACCGGATTTCGGCGATGATGGAAGTTGTCGGTCCGCAAAAGTGCCCAGGCTGTTCCGTGGCGGAACACTTAGTTTTGAACGGACATCAGCAACGCGCTCGGCCAAGAGTCGCCTGCCGCTGTGTCCCGCATCTTCTCTGTGCCACACCTGTTGCATGTGTTATGTTCCGGGCAGAGGACGCTGACCTGCATGGTCTTTGTTAGAGAACCAGCGAAACAGCTTTGTCCCCCTAGAGAAGTCGCGGCGATTCTTCTCGATGGTGTTGACCTCGTGATTCTCGGGCTTTCGGGCGCGGCTGTGACGCCGTCGAGGGCGAGGGCGGTGGTGGCGCGGGCACGGTCGAAGGGCGCCGTGTTGCTGGTAACCGAGGGGCACTGGGACGGGGTGGATCTGCGCATCGAGTCCCGCGTCGCCGGATACTCCGGTCTCGGCGAGGGACACGGCCGCGTCACTGCGGTGCAACTCGACATCGCAGCCGCCGGCAAAGGATTCCAACGGCGCACGCTCCGCATGGAGATCCGCAGCGACTCCGGTGCGGTTGCCTGGCGCACGGTCCCCGAAATCCCGGTCACTGGCCACACCCCACTGCGAGCTGCACTGTGATGAACACCGACAGCTGGACCGAACGATGGCCCGAACACCCGGTCATCAGGACATTCGACCCGCCGCGGTCAGTCCAGGTGGACATCAGCAAGGCGTTGCCGCTCGGGCGTGGGGGAGCGGCACGCGCCGACTACGTCAGCATGAGGGTGAAGAGCTCATCGGTGTATCTGTCGGGTCTGCGGCCGGCACTTCAAACGCACTGGTTTCAAATCCACGACGGACAGTGGTGCGCCGCGATCACCGTGTATGTCACCGACGCCGCAGGCATGAACAGCCTCGAACTCGACATGGTCGTCACTGCCGACGCCATCAGCGAACCGCCCTCCGCCTAAACGGCGAAAGCCCCCACCCTCGAGTGGAAGTGGGGGCAAATTGGTCGCCTGGGATAGACGGTCCAAGGTTGGCTAGCCGCTAGTTGGGAGCGTCCACTCGATTTGCACGTCGCTGCCGCTGAGGTCTGACTGGTAGCCGATTACGGTCGCGGTCTTCGGAATATCCAGGGTCGCAAATCCGTCAGCGCTCGAGTTGGCGGGGAGATCGATGAAAGCGTTCTTACCCGCGCCTGGACAGGGGTTCGCGTCCGATGTGGTCAGATTGCGGGTTACCTTCCCGTTGGCGTCGACGTAGTAAAAGTCGGACGGCCACAGCCATTGTGTGGACGTTTGGTTCCCGATGCTGACCGTGGCCGTCAGCTTTTGCTTAGTGATCTGCGTCCGGTCGGTGGTGTTGTCAGGGCATCCCTCCGAAGATAGAGCGGTACCAGTGACCTCAAGAATGAGGGCACCGGACGGATCGCGGACCGTTGCCGGTTCACCGAGGGCAACCTCGACGGCACCCCGCTTGTTCAGCGCCGTCCCGTCGTCAGTCACCGACGTCGCGGGCACCGCTTCAGTGTCCGCGGTCGTGCTCGAGTTGCACCCGGTTAGCGACAGGAGTCCCAATACGGCGCCAGCCGCGAACATCTTCTTCATCGCTGTATGGAATCAGACGAATCCGACATGGCTTGCGGCGGGAGGGAGCAAACCCCCTGAATCGCAACTAGATCCCATTGTCAATACGCTTCGTGAATGAACTTCGTCTAATGCGATCCGCGGGACGATGCGCTCGAAGGCGACGAGACGCCCACCTTGCGACGACGGACTCTCAGCATGAGACCCGTCCGGTGATGATTTTGTTTTGGGGCGTCAATCGGGCCCCCTGAACGATCTGGATCACGCCGCCGCGGCCGTCATTGGCGATCCGTGACCAGATACTGACGATGGGCGTGTCTCGCCAAGATGGTGGCCGCCACTCGCCGTGAGATTCCGCCATGGGATTGAGACCCGGTACGCAGCCTTCGCTGAATGCCCTCTCACCCACTTGGCCATCCCAGATGAGATTTGGCCACTCGAGACCTACATCGTCTATCGGCTGGGGATCCGCCTGCCCGGCGGCCTGGCCACCTTCGGTGTCCTCCAAGAGGATGCTCCGCTTCGCTCCGCTCTGTAGAAGAGCGTTTTGATTTGTTTTCCTTTCTGGCCTTCCGATTCTGGGCGACGGCGGTCCTGGCAAAACCCCTGGCGGCTTCGCCGGCCTTCGGCTCAGAAAACTTTTTCAAAGACGCTTCGCTGAAAAACTTTCCTGACCAGGGGTTGCGCCATGCCCTGATCCGTCGCCCCGAACCTCCTTTGCCAGAACGGAAAAAAAATTGTCAGGGCACGGGACGTGTCCGGGCACGAACGAAAGGTCACCACTGTGAGCGGTTACGAGTACGAGCCAGGCGACGACTACAACGCAGCAACCAACCACTACGCCGGACTGCTCTGCTGCTGCGGCGACTACTCCTGCCCCGCGATGAGCGACGCCACCGAGACCTGCGCCGAGCAGGACTACGAGGTCGGGGACTGGCTCCCGCTGATCCTCCGTGTCGAGGACTTCGTCTGCCCCAATGGGTGCGCCCCCGGGCCCGAGCTCTGCGCCTGCTGGAGCCCCCCGGTTACACCAAACAACTGATCGACCCAGCCACACAGAAATACCAGGAGGAACTTATGAGCAGCACAGCGGATTTCATCGTCAACGGAGTCATCAGCAGCAGTCCTGACGATGCCCGCGCGGAACTGGCGCAGGCACCAATCACCGAACGAAAGGCCCACAAGGTGTACGACATTCTGGCTATCTGCGAGGCCGCCGACAAGTTCGCCGAAGTAGTTTTCGCGGACAAGTCCGTGATCCGGCAAGTCGCGCTTCTCGACTGCCGCTACGTCGACCGTTACGTCGCGTTGCTGGAAGCGCTGGGGTTCGACACACTCGCCGCCGACCTTCAGAAACTTCACATCTCGGAGCACTACTTCCACACGGGAACTACGTGGAGAAGGGTGACCGGGCTTCCCGCACATGACGGTTCCGCGACCGGCTAACTGAGCCATTCCCACCGGAAACACAAGACACCGGGCAGTTGGTACCTGCCCGGTGTCTTGGATCCGAATCCTAGGAGAGAGACCAGCATGACTGCAATTCAGAACGGCCCCGTGGCCGAGATCATCGACGGCGAGATGTTCGTCCGTCTCGACCCGCACGCTCTCGACATCGGGGCCAACGTCCGCGACCAGGTCGACCTGTCCGAGACGCCCGATTTCGTGGAATCCATCCGCGACCACGGAGTGCTCGAGGCGATCAGCGCCGTGCAGCTCGCCGACGGGCAGATCGTCGTGCGGGACGGTCAGAGACGAACGCTCGCGGCGCGAGAGACCGGCGCGACGTCGATTCCGGTGATCGTGCGCCTGGACACCGCCACAGACGAGCGTGCACGCAACGCCGAGCGGTTGATCGCCCAGATGGAGGCGAACGACCAGAGACTTGCCCTCACGCCCGGCCAGCGCGCCGCAGGAGCAGCCGAACTACTGGACCTGGGTGTCTCGGTGACCAAGGTCGCCAAGGCCATCCACGAAGACAAGGCGTGGGTGGAGCAGGCAGCCAAGGTCGGCAAATCCAAGGTCGCGCGCACCCTCGTCGACGAGGACCAGCTCGACTTCGCGAGTGCCGCGATCCTCGCGGAGTTCGACGGCGACGAGGAGGCAGTGCAGCGGTTACGCTATTGCCCGAGCTTTCGGATGGAGTCGACCGCCGAGGAGCTGAGGGCAGCCCGAATCGCACGTGAAGAATTCGAGGATGCGGCCGCACCGTACGAGGACAAGGGTTTCCTCGTTCTGCGCGAGCACCCCGGCTACGGAACCGTGCTCGCGATGGCGGACCTGCGTACCCGCGATGGCGGCGAGGTCACCCTCGAGAACGTCGAGGCGAACGCCGAGCACTGGACGGTGGTCCTGAGCAAAGGCCAGCTCATCTCCGACATCGAGACCGGACTGCCGCTCCACGAGGATGCTATCGACTGGTACACCGAGGGTCAGGCCGACATCGAGGCCGGCGAAGGGTTGGTCCACGTCAACACCGTCAACATTGAGGACACGTGGCTCCCCGAGTACGTGTGCGCCGATCCGGACGCCGCAGGATTGCAGCTCTCACCCGTGATGGCAGCGGTGCGAGCTGGCGGACCGGGCGTGGACGCTGCGGTGACTGAGGGGGATCCACGCGCGGAGGCGGAACGTCAGAGGCTCGAAGCCCAGGCCGAGGCCAGGCGGAAGGAGCTCGAGACCGAGGAGCGTGTGCGGCGTGAGCGCAAGATGGTCCGCGCGCTGAACATCAAGGCAGAGGCCGCGACCGTCGTCCGCCGGAAGTTCCTGAGTGGTCTGCTGGCGGCCAAGACGCCCCCGAAGTCCGCTGCCGCGTACGTCGCCACCACACTCGCCGCCGACGGGCACCTGCTCACCGAGTACCGGGCGGACGAAGTCCTCAAGGAGGTGCTGGCGATCAAGGCTCTCTTCAAATCGGATTTCGTGGCCGACCAGGTCGTCAAGGCAGGAGCATCCCGAGCCCAAGTCCTCACACTGGCCCTGGTCCTGGCAGCCCAGGAGTCGCGGATCCTCAAGGACTCCTGGCGATCGAAGCGCCGGGGCACCGACGCCTACCTCGAATATCTCGAGGAACAGGGGCATCCGCTGACGCCGATCGAGGAAATCATGGTCGGACGACGGACCCCCGATCAGGTCTTCGACCTGGACGAATAGAAGTATCTATCCCCCTAGACTGAACTAGTCTAGGGGGATAGACTTTCACTAGGTGAAGCAGCTCGGAATGACTGAAGCGTGCCGGGGAAGGGCAGGAAATGAAGGTCACAGCACATGCGGTGCGCATCGGGGAGTGGTGGACGGTCGACGTACCGGAGGTGGACGGGCTGTTCATCCCGGCGAAGCGGCTCGACCAGATTCCCGCGATGGTGGCCGACGCCGCCGCACTGCTCACCGAGGTGGCTGCGGACCAGGTGGAGGTCACGCTCGACTACGACCTCGGTGATCCGGCCGTGCTGCGGAACATCGCCGAGGCGAAGCAGCGAAGCGCGGAGGCGCAGCGAGCCGTGGAGAAGGCCTCGCGACTGTCCCGCGCGCTGGTGCGCGATTTGCGCGCCCGGGGACTGTCCGTGCGTGACGTGGCCACCATCCTCGAGATCAGCCACCAGCGCGTCGCCCAGCTCGACAAGGAACACACCACCACCTGACCGTCAGGTGTGGGAGTAGGGGAGGAAGTCTCATGGCCGTCACCGTCTACAGCAAGCCCGCGTGCGCTCAATGCCACGCCACCTACCTGCAACTCGACAAGCGCGGCATCGAATACCAGATCGTCGACATCACCGAAGACGCCGAGGCGCGGGACTACGTGATGAGCCTGGGATACCTCCAGGCGCCGGTTGTCGTTGCAGGAGACGATCACTGGTCCGGTTTCCGAATCGACCGCATCAAGGCGCTCGCGGCCTGATGGACGCCACGGCAGCCAGTCACCGACAGGAGGACTACCCGATGAGCACCGCACTCGCCGCCGACCCACACGAGGCCATTTCGGCCGATGACATGGACTACGACCCGCGCCTGGACGTCGAGGCGCAACTGTTGTGCGCGCTGCTGTGGGCGCAGCCCGCCGAGGCCCGGCGCGTGACCGCGCTGATCACGGCCGCGGACTTCGACCGTCCGACCTATGGGCAGCTGTACGGCCAGATCGCCGCACTCGTCGCGGCCGGCAAACCCCACGATTCGGCGCACGTCGCACTTATGCTGAGCCGCGAAGGCCGCACCGCCGGACACAAGGGGAAGCAGCTCACCACCGCCCTCGCCGACGTCACGACGCTCGGGGCAACCGGCGGAGCCGAACACTACGCCGACGCCGTGATCACCCAGGCATACCGCCGCGGATTCCACCTCGCCGCACAATCGCTGGCAGAAGCAGCAGAACGCCTCCCCGAACGGGATCTCTTCGAGCACATGTGCGCCCACGGCCGCCGACTACGAGAAGCCACCGAACGACTCACCAAGATCCGGGGAGGGCAGCTATGAAATGGCGCGAACACACGTCGAACGAGCGGCTGCCACCATCCGGCCGTGACAGAGCGATCAGAGCTGATTGAACCAATCAACGAAGTTGTTCCATTCAATTGCGCCCGGAAGCCAAGACGTGTAGCCAAGGTCAGGCAATATTCCGATCATTGCGCGCTCCTTAGAACGGATTCCACCAGTTGGCGATTTGGGTAAGGATCGGGAACCAGAAAGCCCATTCCCCTACCGAAAACCAGCCTGGGAGGTCAGGCAGACTGCCGATCATCTCGACTCCTTAGAACTGATTCCACCAGGTCGCGAATGCGATCCATGCGGAGCCCGGAAGTAGGTAGGGCGCCGAGAAGATGTCGACGGGTAGGTCGGGCATTAGTCCAACCATCAGTTCATCGCCTGCCACCACTCGACGATCGGCCACCAGACCGGCATGGTCACGGTCGCGAACCACACGTAGAAGTCACCAATCGGGCCATACATTCCTGGGGGTGACATGGCTAGAACTGATTCCACCAGTTGGCGAAGTTGACGTACCAAACGCCTGGTGGCCAGATCGGGTCGCCGAACACCGGGATGTCGAACACAATGCCGATCATGACTGTCTCCTGGTCCTCCCGACCTGCCTGACGTATCGCTGACCTGGCAAGGCTCGTTACCCAACAGGGGCCCCGCCCGCTCGGCGAACCAGGACACACGACTGGGGTCAGGTGACCCATGAACAAGCGCACCGCCGGAGTTGGAAGCAGTCGGCAGCGAAATGGTGGTGGAGGTGCTCAGCTCGACCACGCAGTCCGACGCGCGGCCGCAGACAAGTGCTGCACCGACGCGTAAGCCTTCCGGGAGCAACTGGCCCCTTCTTCGCTGATCAGTGCAGCCAGCAGTACCGACAGATTCTGTGCCCGAGCAACAGACGGTACGTAACTATTCTACTTGGAGAGGTCTCTATGTAGAGTAGGTCCTGAGTTGTCGAGTTGAAACGCGGATGAAGCGTGAACGGGAGGGCAGGTTTATGACGGTTCTGTTGATCGACCAGGCGTCGTTGCGCGGCGAGGGAGGGCTGGTGGTGCATCAACCGATGGGCGCCGGCCACGAACAGGCACTGGCGCAGCTGGCGCGCGAGTTCGACGAGCGCAACGACTCGCACGCCGAGACCGAATCCCTGGCTTCGAACATCACGCTCGACGACGGCGACCTCATCTGGCACAGCGGCGACGGCCACGACATCCTGTTCACCGTTGTGGACGTATCCGGAAGGCTCCTCGTCCGAGCGTTGGAGAAGTCGTCGGAGGGCTGGGTTACCGTCGCAGACCGACCCGTCGACCCGCGCGATGCCGCCAGCTCCGCACACGCAGTCTGGCAATTGATCTCACTACTGATGGCATGAACCAGAATCCAGAAGGAGCAGGCATGGCCAAGGTTGTTCACCTCGCGGAGGGCGTGAGGATTCCGTACCTGGAGCACTACGCCACCGATGTCGAAATGGTCGAGCTGAACGAACTCTTCGATGCGTGGGCGCGCCGCCACGAGGTTCTCGACGAGAGCGAACGGTCCAAGCTGGGGCCGCAGAAGGTCAAGTTCCTCGCCGCGTTGGAGGCGCTGGAGGGCTACCGATCCGTGCACACCGCAGTTTTCGAGTCCGGTCACTCGTCCGCGTGGTTCACCGTGGAGAACCCTCTCGCGGGCTTGCTGGCAAAGGCCAGGGAGCTGGATCCCTCCAATTCACGCCTGCGGCTGCAACCGGCGAAGATCGAGGTCGAACTGCCATGGACCAAGATCGAGGCGGTCACTCAGATCCTGGGCTTCCCAGCCGCGGCCGCGGAGGGCGGCAGCCCCCTGTCGGATGCGCAATGGAGGGCCGTGCCGTTCGCGGCCGGAATCCCGGGCGCAACGATCGGCGGGGCTGCCGCCCCCGGAAGTTTCGCCTTCGGGGGCGGCAGCCCCTCCCGGATTAGCGATGTCGATCCCGTGCGGTTCGATGAAGGCACCTAACACCCGCTAGAGAGGTTGGCCCCGTGATGGACGGAAACGCGTTCGCCACCACCGTGTTTGTCGCGTTCAATGTGCTGTCCATCACAGGGGCGGTGGTCTGTGCTCGCCGCTCGTACAACCGCCATCGCCGCCCCGCACGGGCGTTCATGGCGGGTATCGGCGGGTTGTTCATCGCCCCGTTGGTGCTGATGGTGTGCGTCGCTCTGGCGCGCCCTCAGGGGGCTCAGCGAAGCTCCTGAACCCACCGAGCAATTCGGCATTAGTGCAGGTCAGACACCATTTTTGTCGTTGTTCTGTAGTAAAATCGACCTCAGAAACTCCCCGTTTTCGGGTGGGGTGTCGCCCTGGATGGGCGCTGACGAGGAGGTCGAGTGGCACGCGGAAACGTCAACCAGGGCGCGTTCGATTTCGAGGATGAAGGAGCAGGGGATGGAAGCGCAGAGCGAGGAAGCGATCGAGCAGGTCGAGGGAATCGACGTGACGATCGCGGACGAGACGCGACGGATTCTGGTCGAGTGGCTCGGCCTGGACCCGACGTCCCCGCAGGACCTGGAGCAGATCGACCGCGAGGCTCTGCGCCTGCAGCAGCTGACCGAGTCCGCGAGCGGGCCGCTGGAGACACAGGCGCACGAGCAGTGGGCCGAGGCGAACCGGGGCATGACCCCGACCTACTGGAACGTGGTGCAGGCGAAGGAAACGGCGTGGCGGGCCGCGCGGGAGATGATCCTCGCCGAGGAACTGTATCCGCAGGTGACACCGGAGATCGCCGCCCGCAGGACGGAATTCGAGGCCTGGGCGGACAACCAGATCGAGGCGGAGCAGGATCGGGCCCGTCGGGAACACGATCCGGACCGGTGGAAGAGCCTGAACGTGCGGCCGATGCCGGTGGCGGAACAGATCGTGCACCGGGTGTGGCTCGATCGGCAGGCGTGGTTCCAGCAGTTGGGGCGGGCGCTGGTGGCGCAGCGGATCGAGGACAACCAGCCGGTGCCGATGACCGCGTACGACCCGATCGCGGACGAGCTGGCGGAGATGATCGACGAGGAGATCCGGCGCAATCCGCCCGAGGACCCGAATCTTCCGTTCTAGCTGCACAAGCGCAGTGGGCGGCCGCCAGCGAGCAGGTCACAGAACTCGAACGGCACGGCGCCAAGCTCACCCGGCAGTTGGCGGCCGCTCAGCGGGCGCTCGCGACCGCGCAGCAGCGAGGGCTGCAGGCCGGGATCGTCGCGAATACCGAGAACGTCCACAGCATCACCGGAAAGATCGAGCGGCTCCGCACCCAGTGGCGCGTCCAGTCGGCCCGAGAGGGTGAGCTGCGCAATCAGATCCAGGCGCTGGGCGTCGATCCGCATGAGGTGCCGCGTGCCCTCGTGCAGGAAATGTCCACAGCCGAGCGCACCCCGGCCGCCGGTTGGCGTAGCGAGGCGATCAGCCGGGCACAGATCCGCAAGCTCGAACAGCTGGCCGGTGAGGTCGAGAAGCCGTTCACGGTCGACACGACGATCACCAAGGGCGAAGCGCACGACCTGATTTCGGCCATCCTCAGCGGCAACCTCAAAGAGGTTCAGTTCCGCGATCGTCCCGCCGGCCCCCTGTTCCCAGAGTCCGCGCCCACCGACAATGCGCAGGTCGACACCGCAACCGCCGACGCCTCTGCCGACATCGAACCGGTCGCAGCGCCCGTCACGACGGCTGTGGACGCGACCGCCGAGGTCGAAGCCAGAATCCTGCTGACACTCTCCGAGCCGAACACCGAAGCGGATACCGCCGCCGCCTCCTCGGCGAACACCGCCACCCAGTTCCTCGCCTGGGCAGAGGGGCATTTCAAGACGAAAGCCCAGGTGGCGCTGGCCGACCTGATGAGCGACCGGCAGAACATCTCGGACGAGATGTTCACCGCGTGCCGGACGATTCTGCTCAACACCGACCGGTGGCACGAACTGGGCCGCAAGGCCGCCGAGGCGTACTGGGAAGCCCGCCGCCCCGAGACGATCCAACACCCGATCACCACGGCGATCACCGACGCAGTGGTGGCCGCGCGAGACGCCGACGAACGCGAGGTCGGCGAGGCCTACCTCGAAACCGCGCAGCGGGCCGCAGAGTCCGTGCTGGCGGCCGACGAGAACACCGAGATCGACACCGATCTCGATCTTGACGACGAGATGAGTCTCGAACAGGCAGAGGCCGAACTCCTCGAACTCAACGACCGAGTCGAGACCCTCGAGGCCGTTCAGGAAGCCCTGGACCTGGGCGTCATCCCCGAGAACGACTGGTACCGGCGCGCCCGAGCGAAGTTCGACCCCGCCACACCGCTGGACCTGCCGCATCCAGACTGCGACCTGGCCTTCGTCACCGCCCTGCGCAAGCTCAAGGGCGTAAAGGCCCGGGAGGCAATGACGAACCAGTGGTGGAAGGGCTGCGTCGACGCCCAACGCGACGTCACGGCCGCCGACCAGGCATTCCTGTACGCGGCGGCCGCCGCGGATCCGAACATCATCGACGCGGTCGGCGGCCGCCTCGCCGACGACCTCGCGGCGCACCACCCATTCGCGCGAATGGTCCACGAAAAGATCGTCGACCTCGCCCGCGACGGATCCACAACCCGACAAGCAGCCGCCCAACTCATCGTCCGCGACCGCCGCCAACTCAGAGACACCGGGTTCTACGACACGGTGACCCACGCCTGGACCGAGGCGCACCGCGACGATCTGACGTGGGACAAGTCGGTACGCGAAGAGTGGACGCAGTGGATGCGCGCGCACCTGCGCAGCGATCCGCTCGTCGCGCCCTGGGCAGGTCTGCCCTCCGCGACGCGTGTCCCGCAGCTCGAAGCCGCCATCGAGGTCGCCTTCGATGTCCTGAGCTTCGAGCGTCCCGATCTCGTCGACGCCACCGCGAGCATCGGCCAAGAGCGACTCGCCGCCGAACTGCGGCGCACCATCGTGCCCAACCTCCACGACGACATGGAGGTCGTCTACGCCCACAACGGCCACGAATACTTCGAACAAGGCGGCATGCACGGACTGCGGCTGAAATCGAAGCCACGGTCCGGAATCCGCCACGTCTCGGTGGGGTGGGAGTACACCCTCAACGGAGCCGACAACGAGGTCAACTGCGGTGACGACTACCGCGTCGCCGTCGGTGGCCTTCTCGAAGCCGCCGGCCACCCGATACCGGCGTGGGTCGAACGCACCTACCGGCCCGTGCGCGAGGCACGCGATCGTGTCACGTCCACCGCCACCATGCTCGCACTCGGGCACGAGTTCTACCACGCAGCCGCACACAGCGATCCGCTCTGGAAGTACTCGAAGAACGGATCCGCAGCCGCCGACACCGGGCCCGTCCAGGAAGCGCGCCGCGGCATCATCGACGACCTGCGCCGCACCCTGCCCGGCGACGTCTCCCTGCTCGAAGCGAAGGGCTTCGATCTGGACTGGGTGCTGCGGACCGAGGTAGACCGTGCGCTGATCACCGGGCTGCGGAAGAACAAAAACGCAAAGGACCCATACGCCACCTTCGACGTCAGCGATCTGACGATCTACCAAAACGACAGCGTGTACGTCGGTGACCCCGAGGGCACCCACATCGAGCTGAGATTGCCGAGGCAGAACCGAGTTACCGAGGCCGCCGAACTGGACGGGCAGGTCTACAGCGAGGTTCATTCCTGGCGCGAGGCCATCGACGAGGCCCGCGTGCTCCTGCCGCGCAAACGCGCCGCTGCCTCGTCCGAAACGGCCGAGGCGACTCAGATCGTCGAGGCCGAACGGGACGCTCAGACGCAGTCCGAACAGGCCACCACCGATGAGATCGAGATCGCGGCGGAGCCGGCCAGCCCGCCTGCCCTCGACGAACACCAGGAGACCACCGCCCAGGTAGAAGGGGCCGACCCGTCGTCGGAACAACCCGGGGTCGCCGACCCGGCGGCCCCCACTGAGCAGACCCCTCGCACCGCCGACGCGGAGTTGCCGGTAGTCCCCGATCACGTTCACGGCGAACCGATCACCAGTCCGCTGTGGCGCAACGGCGGCCTGATCGAGGTCCGCAAGGAAAGCGGCGGTCACGTCTGGGTTTCCCCCGAGACCGCCGCCCAGTACGCCCCCGCCGACTCCGCACCGGCCGCTGAGCCGGAGCCGGGGATCACCCAGGCACCCGAGGCCACCGCAACGCTCACACCGGACGAGCTGGCCGCCCTGGACCCGCTGACCGCCACCACCGGCGAGCTGGCGCAACGGCAGGCGCTGCTGGAGTCGATGCTCGCGGACTCCGAGGCGGTCGAGGAAGCCGAGGCCGAGGAGATCGCCGAGATCTCGCGGCCGACAGAGCCCATCGCGGCACCCGCGGACTTCGAGCTGGGCACCGACATCCTGGTCCCGTCCGGCGCGAAAGCCCGTGTCCGCGCCAACATCGCCGCTGCCCGGCTGGTCACCGAGCTGGACCGCGAACAGCGGCTGGCGACGGCGGAAGAACAGACAGTCCTCGCCCAGTGGTCCGGCTGGGGCGCGGTCCCCGAGGTATTCGACAACCGGGCACGGTTCCGCGATACCTGGCGCACCGAACGCGACGAGTTGTACGAGCTCCTCGGCGAGCGAGGCTTCGCGCAGGCCCGCGAGACCACCCTCAACGCGCACTACACCGATCCGGCCGTGGTCCACGAACTCTGGCGCGCCGTCGAACGCGCAGGGATGCCGAAGAACGCCCTGATACTCGAACCCGGCTGCGGAGCCGGGTACTTCGTCGGCACCGCCCCGGCCGGAGTGAACATGGTCGGCGTCGAAATCGAGCCGATCAGCGCCCAGATCGCGCACCACCTGTATCCGTCGCAGCAGATCCGCAACCACGGATTCGAGCGCAACTTCGCCGGAAACGACACCTTCACCGGCGCGATCGGCAACGTGCCCTTCGGCAAGGACGGCGTCTACGACCCGATCCACAACGCCGACGGCCATTCCCTGCACAACCAATTCATCGTCAAATCTCTCGCCCTCACCGCCCCCGGCGGCTACGTCGCGGTCGTGACCTCCGCGTACACCTCCGACGCGAGACGGCCAGGTGCACGTCAGAAGATCACCGAGACCGCGGACCTGATCGGCGCGGTGCGCCTGCCGACCGGAGCTTTCGACCGGCAGGCCAAGACCGCGGTCGTCACCGACGTACTGGTGTTCCGGCGCCGCCCCGACGGGCAGGAACCATCCCCCGAGACCGCGGCGTGGGCCGGCGAGGTCAAGAGCATTCCGCTCGACCATCGCCAAGGCGCGGACCAGGGCGGCGCACCGACAGCGCAGTACTGGATCAACCGCTACTTCGAACAGCACCCCGAGCGGGTGCTGGGCACCCTGGCGGTCGGGAACGGTCCGAACGGCAAACTGAATCTGATCGTCGAACCCCGCACCCACACACCACTGGCCGAGCAGATCCGCCGCCAGCTCGACCCGATCATCGACCGGGCCGTCGACCGCGGACTCGGATTCACCGCACCCCGGCCGTCGCCGACGGCCGCCGAACCGTTCACCTCCGCTGGCCTGTTGACCGGCACCGGAATCGAAGCAACCACAGTCGAACCCGGAACGATGCGGTTCGACGAGGTCAAAGGCCAGTTCGAGCAGTTCAAGATCGGTCAGGGATGGACGTACGTCAACTGCATCGGTAAGGACAAGGCCGAGCAGTGGAAGGTACTCATCGCACTCGGTGAGACCGTCATGAATCTGACCGAGGCGAGCCGCTCGACCGACTCCACCCGAGCCGACCGCGACGCCCTGCGAGTTCAGCTGGGCACCCTCTACGACCGCTACACCAACCGGTGGGGACCGCTCAACAGGTTCACCCTCACCGAACCCGCGCCGCTGACCGAGAAGAAGATCGCCGAACGCCTCGACAAGGCCATCACCCGGTGGCGCATCAAGACCGGCAAGGCCGAGGCGCGGGAGGAAGGGCTCAGCGCCGAGGAGGCCGGCCCCTACACGGGGCCGATCCCCGACGATGTCCTCGAGGACATGCAGGACAAGGCCGCTACGGAGCCGATCCCGCAGAAGAACCAGAACCACCTCAAGGGTGCGATCCTGCGTGATCCCCGAATCGGCATGGTGCTCTCGATCGAGAACTTCACCTCGCGGTTCGACGGCACCGATGCCGAGGCCAGCAAGTCACCGATCTTCACCGAGGACACCACCCCGTTCAAGAGTCGAGCCGAGACGGCCGACCATGTCGACGAGGCAATGGCGATCAGCTTCGACGAACTCGGCTACCTCTCACCCGAGCGGATGGGGGAGTTGCTCGACCTCGAGGTCGGCGATGTCATCGACCAGGCCCGCGGGCGCATGTTCCCGTCCCTCGATCACCCCGGCGAATGGGAGATCGCCGAGACGTTCCTCTCCGGGCACGTCCGCGACAAGCACGCCAAGGCCCAGCGCCTGGCGGCCGAGGACCCCGAGCTCTACGGCGGGGCTGTCGAAGCCCTCGAACGGGTCATCCCGCCCGACGTCGATCCGGCCGCCATCGGTGTCCGGCCCGGCGCGATCTGGGTACCGATTGAGTACTACCGGGAATTCCTCATCAAGGAGTTCGGCCTCAACCCGAACCGGCTCACGACCGAGTTCGACAAGGTCAGCGGCAACTGGAATTTCGAGACCGAGCAGAACAGCCGCCACAAGAACCCCACCAGCGGCTACACCGACAAGTACGGCAGCGCCCAGCTCTCCGGCGTCGAAATGTTCAACCTGATCGCCAACAACAAGGCTGTTCAGGTCCTCAAGACCGCCGAGGAACTGGAGCGGTCCCCGAAGCCGCGGTTCCATCCCGAATTGACGGCCGCGGCCCGGTCGAACGCGGCCGCTCTGCAGGAGCGGTTCGCCGAATGGTTGTGGTCGGACGGCGACCGCTACGTCACACTCGCCGCCACCTACAACGAGCTGTGCAACTCGTTCGTCAAACCGAAGTACGGCACCGAGTTCAAGCAGTTCCCCGGGCTGAACCCCAAGTACGAGCTGTACGACTACCAGGCCGCCGCCGTCCAACGGTTCCTGCACGACGAGACGATCCTGCTCGATCACGTCGTCGGCGCCGGCAAGACGTTGACCATGACGGTGTCCTGCATGGAGGCCAAACGACTCGGGCAGGTCCGCCAGCCGTGGGTCGTCGTCCCCAACCACCTGCTCTCACAGTGGGGCAACGAGGCCCGCGACGCCTACCCGAACGCGAAGATCCTCGTCGCCTCCGAGCTCGACGGGATCGAGGACCGGCAACGGTTCATCGGGCAGACCGCCGTCGGTGACTGGGACATGGTGATCGTCCCGCAGTCCGTGTTCGGGCTGATCGCGATGAAACGCGAGGCGCAGATCGAGTACCTCGAGAACGAGGAAGCCGAACTGCGGGGCGCCCTCGCGGCCGCCACCAAGTCCGGATCTGAGTTCTCCGTCAAACAGATCGAGAACGCGATCAAGGCGATGAAGAAGCGCATCGAGACGATCGTCGGGCAGAAGTCCACCGACGACGGTCTGAGCTTCGAGCAGTCCGGGTGCGACTTCATGTTCATCGACGAGGCGCACGACTACAAGAACCTCTCACGGCCCTCGAACTCCGCTGACCTGTCGGTAGCGGAAGGGTCGCAGCGGGCCACCGACCTGGAAATGAAGGCGCGGTTCCTGCGCAAGCAAGCCCAGGACCGCAACGCCCGGGCCGGCAAACCCAACGCGCCCGCCAAGGCGATGGCCTTCGCCACCGGCACCCCGATCACCAACGCCATGTCGGAGATCTGGGTGATGACCAAGATGCTGCGGCCGGACCTGCTGGTGCGGACGGGAATGAGCCGGATCGACAACTGGGCCGGCACCTTCGCCAAGCCCGTCACCGCGGTCGAAATGAACATCACCGGAACCAAACTGCGGATGGTCACCCGCATGGCCGAGTACGCGAACGTGCCCCAGCTCGTCGCGATGCTCGACCAGTTCCGGGACGTCGTGACCGCCGACCAGATCCCGGTTCGGCTGCCCGTCATCGAGGGAGGAACGCCCACGATCCTCGAATTCGACCAGGGCCATGACGTCCTCGATTTCGTCGCCGACCTCGACGAACGCCTGGGCAACGTCAAGGGCGATGAGATGCACATCGACAACACGCTCAAGATCTCCACCGACGGGCGCAACGTCGCCATGCACCCGAGACTGGCGAACCTGCCGTCCCCGCCCCCGGAGAACTCCCGGGTCGAGGTCGCCGCCGACGCCATCTGGAACGCCTACGTCGACAACGCCGACGTGGTCATTCCGGCCGACAAATACGGCCCGGACATGACCGGCGCCTTCCAGCTCGTGTTCTGCGACCGCGGGACACCGAAGGTCGGCGACAGCCGCCGCGCCCGCAACGTCTACACCGAACTGCGCGACGCCCTGATCGCACGCGGGATGAAACCCGAGGAAATCGCCTTCATGCACGACCACAACTCGCCCAAGGCAAAAGCCAAACTCACCGAGGCATGCCGCGACGGGCGGATCCGTGTCCTGCTGACCTCGACGAAGAAGGGCGGCACCGGACTCAACGTCCAGCGCGCACTCAAACAGCTCGTCAACCTCGATCCGGCCTGGACGGCCGCGGACATGGAACAGCGGATCGGACGCATCATCCGCCAGGGCAACACCTTCGAGAAGGTCAGCGTCATCAACGTCGTGGCCCGCCGCTCCTACGACGCGATGATGTACCAGTACGTCGCCCGCAAGTCCGGGTTCGTCGCCCAGCTGCGCCGTGAAGACGTCCCCCAGACGATGGAGGACGTCGGCGGCGACCTGTCGTTGTCGTGGGCGCAGACCAAGGCCGCCGCCACCGGCGACCCGGTCTTCGTCCAGCAGGTCGAGGCCGAGCAGAAGGTCACCATGCTCGAAGCTCAACGCAACGCCGTCACCAACAACAACGCCGCCCGACAGGCCACGATCCGCTCCCTCGAACGGCAGATCGCAGCCGCGACGGAACGGCTGCCCGAACTGAGGGAACAGAGCGGGAAACTCCAGGACTGGCTCGCCGTCGAGGACCGCAGCAAACGCATCTGGCACGTCGCCGGCCGCGCGGTGCCCGACAGCGAGGCACCCGAACTTCGCGATGCGGTCAAGGAATCGCTGGCACAGGCCCGCGAAGAGGTCACGAAGGCACGCAAGTTCCTTCCGATCGGGTCGATCAACGGAGTCCCGATCACCCTCGGCTACTCGCACACCCTCGCCAACTACATCGTCGACATCGCGGGGGAGGAGCGCTACATCGAGCGCGACAAGATGATCGACATCGTCGCACTCGACAGCGCCACCACCGGGTTCATCCAGTCCACCCGAAATCACCTCTCCGCCGTCAGCAACCGCGGCGACGCACTCGCAGCTCAACTCGAACGCGACAAGGCCAAACTCGACGTCGCCACCGCCGAACCCGAGCTGGTGTTCACCCAGGAAGACGAACTCGAACAGGCGAAACTCGAGGCTCACGAACTGAGCCTCGAGGTCAACTCCCGGGAGAACTCACCCGAGGCGCTACGCCGCGAGCGGCTCGACACCGAACGGCGCCGGGCCGACGGCCAGTACCGAGGATGGTCGCTCGACCTCAACCCGACCGAAGGATGGGCGGAGGAGCAAGGGATGACCCGAGAAGCGGTGATCGCGAGCGTGCCCGGGCGAATGGCCGCTGCCCGCAAGGAATGGGAAGAAAACGGCCAAGCCCGCGCCGAAGACCTCCAACGGCGGCCCTGGCAAACACTCGACGCCAGCGAATACGAGTGGCGGTACGGCTTCGACCCCAACTCCGGAATGCCCGGCGCCCGCACGTACTGGCACGGTCGGCAGTGGAACTGGGAATCCTGGGACGGCACCGGGCAGACCGATCGCGGAGCCGCCAACCGCCGCGGCGACGCCTTCGCCACCGGCGAACGGAGCGCCGACAAGCTCGCCAAGGAACGCGAGGTGCCCCGGGAGAAGCTGTACGAGGCCAGCCTCCACCGCGGCATCCAGGTGCGCGGACAAACACCGGCACCTGATCAGTCGACCGACGCCATCATCGAGCTGGCCCAACCGGTCGCCACGCTCGTGGAGCAGTCCGTCATCGACGGCATCAAGGCCGCCAGCAGCGGACACGCCCGCCCGATCCGAGATGTCATCGGCGACACCACTGCCGCGGACGATGGGAACGTCACCCCGATCCACCCGGAAGCCGAGATCGACCACGGCTACGGCATCGACGAAGAAGGCGAACGTGCCGTCTAATCGAACGCCGACACGAAAACGCGCGCGCCCGAAAAATTCCACATGGCAGTCAGAATGATCGAGTGAACGGCAATCGGCGGAACATCTACGGGTACCTACGGCTGATACTGCCGCCGGTGCTGGCGATCGGCACACTCTTCGTCCCAGGGTGGTATCAGTGGGCCATAGACAAGGTGATGACGCCGCTGGGCGACCATCCAGCAGTCCTACTAGGCGTGTTGGGTGTCCTCGTGGTTGCGTGGTGGTACACGGGCGTCGGATGGTTCGAATCGAACCAGCAACGCGACGGCAGGATCGAACAGCTCGAGACAGAAAATCGCGCTCTGCAGCAAGCGCTCGCGAAGCCTGACGCGGATGACCAGTTCCTGTTCGACAAGATCCTCACCGAGCTTCCCGAGGACAGTGGTCGACTGGGTTGGCTCACGTCTGGAGAGTTTTCAGGAAGGTCGTGGCGACAGAGCGACATGCGCAAGATAAGTGACTTCACGGATGCCTACGCCAATCAGAAGTTTCGCGACCCTGTTGTGCAGGCCGCGTGGACCGATTGGTGGAAAGCCCTTGACGATTTTTGGCGCAGGTCCTTGGCCGAAAGGACTAGCGAGGACATACCGATCGGTGGTGGTGAGGACTACCACTGTGAGATTAGGCAGCCGCGCGAACGCGACGACACATCACCCACCTACGAGCAGACGGCCGAGCAACTGATGGACCTGCGAGATGCAATCTTCGCCGCCCGAGACCGCTTCATCGACGCGGGATCTGATCAGAGATTTAGCCGCCGGGTGCTGATTGACGCCATCACCCCCATCTAACCAACTGGCAAATCTTCGATTGGCCAGAAACCACAGGAGGGGCACGATGTCCGAACGACTCACCGAGGCGCAGGCACGCGCCGAGTACGAGCGGCTGGCGCCGATCATGGCGATCGAGGGCCGAACGATGGACGAGCCCACCAAGGAACTCCTCGTCCAACTGCTGCAGGAGAACATCACGCTCGACGATGCTCTCGACTCGATCCTTCGTCGACGAGGCCAGACCGAGCAGTGACCCGCCCCCGCCCGTTCTCACAGGAGTGGATCGACTATTACATTCCGTCGACGGTGCAATGGGATGCCACCGGATTCCCGGACATCTCCGGTGCTGTCATGCGCAACCTCGTTCGCGTGTCCGCCGATCGGCCGTACGGGATCACCGACCCGGAGGTGCTCGACGTATACGAGGGGCTGTCGACATACAAGCGCATGTCCGAGCTCAGACGAGAGCCGATCCCCGGCAACTACGACCTGCAGCACCTACGCCGGATCCACCACCACCTGTTCCAGGACGTCTACCCATGGGCCGGCGAACTCCGCACCGCCCCACGCGATTGGCCGATGGTCAAACTCGGCCCGGACGTGCAGGCGTACCGGAACGGCATCCGAAACCCACCGGAGATCCCGCACCGCTACTTCGCAGCCAAAGAGGTCCGCGGATACGGCACCGCGGTGCTCGATCGAATGGCCGCCAAGAACCACTTACGCGGACTCGACCGCGAGACCTTCGTCGACGAGCTGACCAAGGTGTGGGCGCGGATCAACTACGTCCACCCGTTCCGGGAGGGAAACACCCGGGCGCAATTCGCGTTCTTCACACAACTCAGCGCGGACGCCGGCTACTCCTTCGACACAGCACGATTCCAACCCGTCGAAGCGAACCTTCCCCAGGAAAGTTCGTTGGTCGGGGATCTGCGGGAGCAGTTTGTGTGGGGACGATTCGAGTACATGCAGACCGGTGAGACCACGCTGCTACGAGAGACGATCGACGCCGCCGTGGTCGTCACTGCACCACAGCACGATCCGGCGGAGTCGACTCCGGGTCGCAGCTACGACCTGAGTGCTGTGCGAACGGCGACCGCGGGGCATCCCCGCCCCATCGGCCGGATGCTTTTGGGCAAGACCGAAGGAGGGGAGTCAGTAGAGGCGGGCGGACCGGACCGGTCGCACTCAAGCGGCACCGGGTACGAGCTGTAGAGCCGCCCAATCTGGATCACTCGGAAGAGGTGTCCCCGTCACGCCATAGGATCAGGCGACATCAGACGGGGGTGGAGCGTGGCCGGCGGAATGTCGCATGACTCATCCACAGCAGCAGGAGAAAGGTCGTTGAAAGGTGGTGTGGGTGAGGTGGAGGAAGCAAGGCGTTCGCGAGTCGCGCGATTTGTGTTTCCGTCGTGTGTAGGTGTTGTGGGACTCGGCTTCGGTTACCTTGCTGGCCGAGTCGTTACCGTTCCTGGAAGTACCCAACTGTGGGACATCGCCGCTCAACCTATCGCTACGGCGCTCGCCGGAGCTGGGGCCATCGGAGCCGGCTATCTTGCCTTTCACAACGGCGAGAAGAGCCGTGCCTTGGACACCGAACATCACAAGGACACGAGCGAGCGTGACAGAGAAGCTGATCTTCGAAAGCGTTACACGACTGCGGCCAGCCAGCTCGCCGACGAGAGCCCCGCAATTCGCGAGGCCGGGACCTACGCACTCGCTGCCCTTGCAGATGACTGGATTCGATTCGGTGAATCGACGAGCCAGGAGGAACTCGCGTACTCAGAGATACAGGTCTGCGTGAATCTGTTGTGTTCATACCTCCGTGCTAATCGGCGGATGCTCGATGAGGATTCGCGTGGTCCGGATCAGCGTGTGTTCGATGCTGGTGAATTTTCGGTTCGCACCTCTATTGCGATGGTCCTGGGAGACCGGGCACCGCAGTGGCGGGAACAGGGACAGAAGTGGCGAAGTGTAGACAGACTTAACAACAATCGATCGCTACGAGTCGATCTGTCGGGGGCGAATCTCGCGGACATGAAACTGGCAAGACTCGACTTCTCCGGTGCTGAGATTCAGGGTGCGGATCTATCCCATGCCAACCTTGCAGGTGCGAACTTCTCTGGTGCGAAGATGCACCGCGTGAAGCTGACACGCAAGCCGTTCATGATCGAGTCCAATCTGTCCGACGCACGACTGGGCGGCGCAGATCTATCTGGCGCGAGACTTCACAAGGTCAATCTGACGCGCGCATGGCTGATAAATGCGAATCTGTCTGGCGCCGACCTACGGACGGCGATAATTGATTCGTCCGAACGAAGTCTCATGGCAGCTATCTGGGATGAAGGAACCATCTGGCCCGAAGGATTTGAAATACCAACTCGACCGTCGTCATTCGAGGTCATAGGCGATCTGTGAATCCGATGTGAGGCCGGGCCTGCTATCTCAAAACAAAACATCTTGATCGGGGCCAGGATCAGTCTTTGCGCGAAGCACCGCGTCTTCGTTGTAGCCGTGCCTCAGTGCATCACGAATTGCGAGTGAGCGATCGACCCGAGACCGCCCACTCCCATCGAGGAGTGTGTGCCCGGATAACCGGCCGAGCGCGATCGCGAAACGAACATTCTCCGAGTACGTCGACTGCACCAGATGATCCGCGTGCACACGGACGCAGAGCGGCTCGTTGCATTTGTGCTCGCAAACGACCCCGTCGTCCATCGGACCGTGCACCAGCTCCACCGAGAAGCGGTGCGCGAGCACCGTCCGCTGGCGGTTGTCGCGTTGGTAGTTGAATCGTCCGTACCCATCCGGCGCGCTGATTGCCCCAGTCCAGTACCAACACGTCGGGGACTTCACGACCTTCGACCAGAACAGTGCAATCGCGCGCGCGTTCGGCGCAAGTGTCGTATCGACGGAGCGCCGTCGGCGAGTGCCGGCCGGAACATCAACGGAGCCGGGGCTGGTGCCGTCAGATTCTTCTGCAGGCCACAACCCCGGCTCGACTTCTTCAATCACCGATCACCCGAACCTGCGCCTGTGCCGTCCGGTCCGATCGACCTAGCCGGTCCATGTCGTTCATATCGACCCCGGCCACCACAGCGAGAGCCAGAGGTCGATCGCACCCTGCCACACGGGCTGTATCCACGGGAACACGTCGTAGAGGGTCACGGTCTAGCCTTCCGAAAGTTTCAGCCCCGGGTGCGATCGTCACGCCGAGGCGAGGGCGGGCGAGTCGACTGGTGCGACCTGAGCCTCGTCCTTGTCTTCCGCCGGGGCTTCGGGCTCTTTCGTGGACGGCGCCGACGTCTTTGCTGCGGCCGCGGTTTCGGTGGTCTGGGGGGCGGCGATACCGGCCTTCTTCAGTTCGGTCGTCGACGATGCGACCAGTTCCTTCGCCTTCTTCTGGGTGATGCCGAGGACGGTGGCGAGGTCGGCGTTCGATCCGCCGTGTGAGAACTGCACGATCGCCTGTGCGTACTCGAGCAGCAGCGCGTCTTCGGACTCGCGCTGCGAGTTCTGGAGCTCCTCGAGCTTGGTCTCCGTGTCCTTCTTGGTCTGTTCGATTTTCGCGGCGGTGTCTGCCTTGAGCTTCTCGATCTTCTTCTCGAGCCCGCTCTTCAACGACTCGATGCGGCGAGCACCTGCAGCCAGGACCGCGTCCCCTTCATGGTCGAGGTCGGCGAGCTTCTCCGACACCGCGTTCAGCGGCTTCGCCAACTCCTCGATGAGCTTCTGATGTTCGAGCGCGCGCTGTCGTGCTGCCTTGACGTTCGCATCGACGTTCTTGACGGTGTGCAGTCTGCGGGAGCGGATCGCCGCCGCTTCAGATGAGGTGGCCATGGCGCGAAGTGTATCGGCTCGACACCCTCGGGGGAGGGCGCAACACGGAGGCAGCAATCTGTGAAATCAAAACCCGAAGCGATGCGACACCTTCACCGTTCGAGCGAGCAACTACCTAACACCCTCGCCTCCGGCGAGAAGAAACTGATTCTGACGGCACCGTATAAACAGTCCCTACCTGCGGCAGGGACAAAATCTTTTACACACCTCTTGCACTAAAGGTGCCACCTGGCACAATGGTCGCCATGATGACCATCCACAAGCTCTCAGCTGGGGATGGATACACGTACCTGACGAACCACGTCGCGGCCGGTGACGCGACCGAGTCGAAAAAGGGCGACGTCATCGATTACTACAACGCCAAGGGCACCCCGCCCGGGCGTTGGTACGGGAAAGCTACGGCGCGAGCCGGAGTCGCCATCGGTGACACAGTTACCGAAAGTGCCATGCGTTCGTCGTTTGGCGCAGCGCGAACTCCGAACGCTTTTGCCACGATGCCGCCGGTGACGGCCTCGCAGCAGGAACGCTATGACTGGTCCGCCGCAACGGCGCTCGGGCGGCCGTTCAGCTGGTTCACCGCCTCGCAGGAGTACGTCCACGAGGTCGTGGATCGGTGCAACGACTACAAGCGCGCGACCGGGAAGTTTCCCGAATCCGCGGCGAAGGATGCCATCAAGTGGGACGTCGCGGTGCGCCATCTTAGGAAGGCGAAGGGCGACAAGGCAGCTCTGCTGAGCGACGCTGAGGTTACGAAATTCATCGCCGACAGCTACCGGAAGATGCGGCAGCCAGTCGCGGGCTACGACCTCGTCTTCACGCCCATGAAGTCAGTCTCGTTGCTGTGGGGGCTGGGCGATCCACGCGTGAAGGAGGTCATCGAGGCGGCGCACCGCCAGGCCGTCGACGAGACCTTGGGGTACGTCGAGGACGAACTGACCTACACCCGGCGCGGCGCCGGAGGAACGCGGATGGTCAAGGCCGAGGGTCTGCTCATCGCCCGATTCGACCACTGGGACAACCGAGTCGGCGACCCGAACCTGCACACTCACTGCGCGGTCCTGAACCGGGTCTACGCGGAGGGTAAGTGGACCACTATCGACGGCCGCATGTTTTACCGTGCGGCCGTCTCAGCGTCCGAGCGGTACAACACCCGAGTCGCGGATCTGGTGGCACGCAGCCTCGGCGTGAGCTTCGCACCACGCGCCGACACCCCTGCCGGAAAGCAGCCGGTCTACGAAGTCGAAGGCATCCCACTGGCGCTGATCGAAGAGTTCTCGCGCCGTCAGGCCATCGTGGACCGGCAGGCAGAACTGGCCCGCGAGTACACCGCCCGCCACGGCAAGAATCCGCCGAAGAAGGTCCAGTTCGCACAAGCGCAGCAGGCAACGTTGGACACCCGCAACGCGAAGAACCCGCCCCGGTCGATGGCAGAACTGCGGGCCGAGTGGGACGAGCGGGCACGCGCAATCATCGTCGACACCTCACCCCAGCAGCTGGTGGAAGAGGCACAGACCGGCCACGACAACCGACCTCCGTTCGGCCCCGCCGACCTCCCAGAATTGATCCGCACCGTCGAAGAAGACTTGTCCCGCAAGGTCGGAACCTGGACCGTTTACAGCCTCACCGCCGAGGTCCAGAGGCAAGCCCGAGCGTTCAGCTTCGCCGACGACCTCGACCTGGACGTCTATGTCCGCGCGGCCGTCGACACCCTCGTGAAGAACCATTGCATCCCCGTGTTCACCGAGATCTACGTTGCCCCGGACAAGCTGTCCGAGGAGATCGAAGGTGGTCTGGTTCGACTGCACACCGTCGACCGCACCACCATGCGCTACACCTCCGAGTCGGTCCTCGCCGCTGAGTCATTCATGCGCAGCAAGGCCGACGCCGCGAGCGAACTGACCGTCGCGGATCGTGTCATCCGGCGCCAGATCCGGAAGATCGAGAAGGCCGTCGCGAAGGAATCGAAGATCGACGGGTTCCACCTCGGAACCGATCAGATCGCGATGATCGAGCACTTCCTCACCGCCAAGAAGACGGTCGCCGTGGCCGTCGGCGCCGCGGGCGCCGGAAAGACCACCGCCGCCAAAGTGGTCGCCCGAGCATGGGAACAGACGAACGGCAAGGTCATCGCACTCGGACCATCTGCCCGCGCCGCGGAAGTTCTCGGATCGGAAATCGAGGTCGAGGGCCGCACCATCGCGGACATCCTGACCCGCGACAAGCACGGCGTCCCGACTGGGATCGACGCTGGAGACCTTCTTTTGGTGGACGAGGCCGGCATGGCATCGGCTCGAAACCTTGCCGACCTCACTCGAATCGCGGCGGATGCCGGGGCCGTGGTGCGCCTTCTCGGCGATCACCAGCAGTTGGCCTCAGTGGAGTCCGGCGGTGTTCTTCGCGATCTGGCCGAGCGCACCTTTGCACCGTTCCTGTCGAAGATCCACCGATTCCGCACCGAGGGTGAAGCGGCCGCGAGCCTGATGCTCCGCGACGGCGACGAGAGCGCGATCGAGTGGTATGAGGAGAACGACCGCATTCAGTCGGCCATGACTCATGAGCTCGCCGACAAGGTCTTCAACGCCTACGTCGCCGACGTCGAAGACGACGAGGTCACCCTCATGGTCGCCCCGACCAACGACCTGGTGCGCGAACTGAACCTGAAAGCCACCGCGTACTACCGGGACAACGGCACCGTCACCGGGCCCGGGATCGTGCTCGCCGATGGGCTCGAAGGGGCGGTCGGCGACGTCGTGGTCACCCGCAAGAACAACAGCAAGTACGTCGTGAAGGACGACAGGGGCAAACGCACCGGACGCGTCAACAATGGTGATCTGTGGACCATCGTCGAGATCGGCGCCGACGGCTCACTGCGCCTGGAGAACCACGCCAGCGGCGGCCGCGTTGTCGTCGCTTCCGACTACATCGCCGAGAACGTCCAACTCGGCTATGCCGCCACGGTCCACCGGTCGCAGGGAATGACGGTCGGGTCCTGCCACGTCCTGACCTCCGCGGGGATGGACCGGCAGGGCTTCTACGTCGCGATGACACGAGGCAAGAGCAAGAACATCGCCTACGCGGCGGAAGACGAACTCCCCGATTGGGACTTCGAGCATCGACCCGATGAGCATCCCGGCGCTCTCGGGGTCATCAAGGGCATCTTGGCCCGCGACGGATCGCAGCGCACCGCGCACCAGATGATCGAAGAGGCCCGCGTTCACGCCGAGTCGTTCGGCGCCATCAAGGACGGCTACATCGCGGCCGTCAGTGCCCTGTACGAGGAACACACCGCCGCGCTGCTGGACGAAATCCTCACCGACAAACAGTTCACCTGGGTCCACACATTCGGCGGTTGGGACAAGATCGTCGAGACCGTCGCACAGTCAGAGACGTTCGGCTGGGACACCCGCCAGCTCCTCACCGACGCCGCCAATGTGATGCGGGCGGTCGGCAAGAAGGGCAAGCTCGACGACGAGAAGAACACCCCCGGCAAGGTCATGGCCGATGCGCTCGGCAAGGCAACCGCACCCGGAATGCTGCCCCGTCGCCGCACGGACACTGTTGCCCGATACCGCGTTCCGCTCCTCTCCGAGGCCGCGGCCGGCGAGGACAAGATCCTCGCCGCCTACGCCCGCCAGCACCAGGAACAGATGCACGCCTACGTCGACACCTACATCGAGAAGGCGATCGACAGCGGCGCGGAATGGGCCGCAGCACTCGGCGACCCCGGTACCGATCCACGCAAGCAAGCCCTGTTCCACAGCACCGCCACTGAGGTCGCGGTCTCACGGATTCTGTGGAACGTAGGCGACGACGTTGCAGACCCGTTCGCATCACTGAATGAGGTCCGCACCGAGGCAGTGAAGAAGCAGATCGAGCAGATCACCGCGCCACGCCAGGCGGCCAGTGTCTACTCGGCGTACGCCACCGACGAGCTGAACACCGCCGCCGCGGCCGCGCGCCGTCGCATCTCCGACACACGGCAGATGCTCGGATCGGCGAAGCACGAACTTGATCGTGCGACCAACGAATCCAACGCAGGCGCGGTCAATTCGGTCATCGCTGAGATCGAGGCCGAAGAGCAGAAGATCCTCGCGGTGCGCCGCGCCCGAGAGATCCATGACCGGATCCAGCGCGATTCCGCCGCCACCGCCGAACAGATCGAACAGGCCAGCGCCGCCCGGCAGGCCGCCGAAGCGGATGCGCCGTCCGAACGACGATGGGGTGCGATCGAAGCATCGGCGGCCGCGAACCGCGCCAACCACGGACGCCGCCAGCGGGCCGAGCAGACGGACGAGCGGGTGCTCGGGCAGCTCCAGACGCGAATCGCGCGACTCGAAAAGTCGCTCGCCACCGACCGGAAGCGGCTCAAGCTCATCGAGGCAGAACAACGTCAACGGACCGAAAGCAGCGCAGCAGGACCGCGGCGCCGGACCGCACAGGTCACCGAGCAGCAGAACGACCCGGAACCGCCCATCTACGAGCAAGAAGCACCGCCCATCTACGAGCAGGAACCGCCGCCGCCCTATGACGAGGAACCGCCCTACGACGAGGAACACGATCGAGGGCCGGAGCTGTAGCTGAGCACTGAACATCCTCGCCGTTACCAGCGAGGGGGGAAACGAGGAGGAGAAGACATTGGCCGACATCGACCGAACCACCGACGAGTACCAGCAGCGCATGGACGAGGAAGCCGATTGGGCCGAACGGAACTACGACTCCGAAGAGGTGACCGGGTACGAGGAGGAACTCGACCTCGACGCACCGCGACGCCTACGCGTACCGCGACGAACTCCCTCGGGAGACTGGGAGTACCACGATCAGGAGCCCGACAACCGCGAGGCCGGCATCCAACCGACTTCCGGCCGATCCAACGAATCCGCGGCGGCCGACGCGGGCTCGCTCGAACCGCAAGAGCAACTCGACCTCGACCCGTCCTGGGCAACAGGCGAAGACGGTGAACAGGTAGCCGCCGACGAACCGGACTGGTCAGACGACTACGCACACTCGCCGGCACTCACTAAGGAACCCGCCCCCACCCCTACACGAGCGGTCGACGACGGAGTACGTGTCGATCCCATCGTGGCGAGACCCCGCGACAACCAGACGAAACGGTCGAAGCAGCGCGCCGCACCGCCGCCGAATCAGCGAGTGAACGACATCGCCGCGTTCCTGACCGACGTCGAGGAACGCCATCGAACCGGCCAAAAGGTCGCCCGCCCCAAACCGATCCGCGAGGTGCTGGGCGTCTACCGCGGGGCACCGATCGACCAGACCCGAATCCAGGTCCTGGCCGCCGCCGCCGCGGCACGCCACCTCGAAGGCGCGGATTCGGCCAACGCCCAACGCCTGAACAAACTCGTCCAGGACAACGACGCACGGCTGCGCTCCCTGCGCGAGCACGAACGCCGAAACGCGGTCCTCTTCCACGCCGCCAACGAGACAACGAAGGAAGAACTCGCGGTCGCCGACCAGGAGCGCATCGAGCGAGAGACGACCAACGATCGCCGCGTCTTCGACGCAGCATCTGCTGTCGCACTGGGATATGTCGCCGCGCGGGGGCTTCCCGCCTACGACCAGCTCGCCCAGCTTTCCGAAGCTCAGCTCGGGCCCGTGCCCGAAACCGCAGCGGAAGAATCGGCGGAGAATGCATCCGCCAGCGGTGGCCAATCGAAGGTCGATAAGACCAAGAGCGTGCTCGACTCGGTGGGACGAGGACTCGCCCAAGCAGCCGGACCAGTCGCCGGCGACGACGACGTCGCCGCCAATCTCTCGCCGATCAACCTCACCCAGCTCAACGAGGAACTCGCGAACCTGGCCGCCAGCATCGCCCCCGCGATGAAGGCAGCCATGTCCAGCCACCCCCGATCCATCAAGGAACTCCTCAACGTCGAACAGCGGCCCGACGAAGAGAGCGAACTCGCCTTCGAGCAGGAGTCGGAACTCGACCGCGGGCACCGCCGAGACGCCGCGCACTCGGTTTAGAGCGGCCCCGAACAGAGAAAGAGGTCGCCACCCCGCCGATCCGAGAACACTTCTCGGATCAGGGCGACAGGGAAACCTCCCCGTCGACCATGGCAGTGGGTGGCGACCTCTTTCTCGTCGCTCGGCCAGTCTAGAACGTGGCTACGACAAAGCTCGCGGGCCGTTCCGCCGCTTTGGCTTCGGGGTGCCCTTCTGCCCAGCAGAATGAACAGGTGAGCGCAACGATCGTGGTCATTGACACCAACGCTATTGTCAGTTCCCCCCGGCTGAGATCGAAGGGATGGAGGGGTTTGATCGACAAGGCCTCCGAGTGGGATGTGCAGTTCAAGGTCCCAGTGGTCGTAGAGATGGAGGCAGTGAACGTTGTTCGGCGTTCATGGGACAAGGAGAAGCGTGCCGTCGACAAGCTCCGTGTAGGCGAGTTCGGACTTTCCTCAACTTTGAAAGAAATGTCTGCGGCCATTGAGAAGCAGATGGACGGTTACGAGACGGAACTCCGCGAACTGCTCAAGCAGATTGACACCGAGTTGGTTCCGGTTCCCGATGACGCGGATCATTTGGAAATTGCGCGTCGGGCATCAGAGCGGCGCGCACCATATTTCGAACGCCGCCAGGATCGGACACAAGGTGAGCCGTCTGCAAAGGATGGTTACCGCGACACCTTGATCTGGCTGACCGTACTCGACATCGCGCGTTCACATCCGGATTGCGAGGTTTGGTTCGTCAGCGCCAATCACAACGACTTCGGGCGGCCCCAGGAAAAAAATCACGCCATCTCGGAGGACACGTGTCCCTACCCATTACATCCCGAGTTGCTGGAGGATCTTGCCAGTCGTGGTCTTTCATCAGACCGGGTCTTGTACGTACGAACCCTGGAACGACTTGAGCAGCACCTGGCCGCCCAGTTCGCCGCTCTCCCTGACGAGGAGCGAGAAGCGCTGGTCGCCAAGATCGATACCACCAAGCTCGACAGATTCCTCGCGCTGCAGGTGGCGACCTTTCCTCTCGATCCGAGCAAGGCTGCGCTACCCCCGAGAACAGTCGAAGCACACGTTCAATCGCTACCGCGATCGGCGAGCGCCTTGCAGTTCAACGACGCCGCACGTCGTGCCGCCGGCTCCTGGACCGCCCAGTTCACTACGCTCGTTGAACCGAATCTCGAGATCACAGACTCAGTCGGGAATGTCGAAGTGATCAGTAAGAAGCTGCAGGTGCTCGGCCGTGTAGCCATCAGCGCCGAAGGCGCAGTGGAAGACTTAGTCGTGACAGCCATCGAGGCGCTCCCTGATGACCCGATGCGTCGCGTCTGGCTGTGGCAGACGCAGGTAGAACCTAGATCTGACGCATACTTCGCGGGAGTTCTGCGCCACGCTGCTGCAAACCTTCCCTCTGAATCGCTCGAAGGTCTCTACCGCGCCGCAAACCTTCCTCCAGGGACCCGCGAAATGCTCGACGCGTACTGGAAGCGTGACGACGAGATGCGTCGATCGGGTGATGTCTCAGACGATTAATCGCCGTCGCGATCCCCGTTCAAGGGGCTCGATCGGATACTCGCAGTCCTTGCTGCACCCGAGATGAGCCGAGTCGGCTCGTGTAGTTCACCATCTGGGCGACACCTCGATGGTCAGGCCGGAGTTCCTTCCGGCCTGAACTCTAGGTTTTCGACCGCCGCGATGATCTCCAGCACCGACTGATACCGGAGCTTCGGATCTGAGTGAGAGCACTTCTGGACGATCTCGCCGAGCGGAGTGGAACCCGGTAGGAGCTGCTTGACGCCTCTGAATATGTACGACAACACGAATCCGACCGGGTAGATATCGTTGACTGGTTCAAACTCTTTGAAGGCGTCGAGTGCGGGATCCACAATCGTTCCCCGGATCTCGGTCTCTGTCTTCGTGAAGTCGGAATCGCGCGGTTTCGCCAGGCCGAAATCCGAGAGCTTGACCGTGACCGCCCCACTGGAATACGCGCGGAGCAGGACGTTCTTCAGGCTCAGGTCTCGGTGACAGATGAGTGATCTGTGCAGGTAGTTCAGTCCGAAGAGGAACTGGAGCGCAATCCTTCGGCGGGTACCGAAGTCGAAGTTCTGCTGGTTGTTTCGGTGCTTGATGTACTGCTCAAGTGTGCTCTCACAGAACTCCATGGTGTAGGAGTTCTCTGCCTCGTTGTACCGGTAGACCTTGAGAATGTTCGGGAAATCGAGGCCCTTCATGATTTCGTACTCACGACGGAATCGTGCGATGTCCCGCTCGTCGGCCCCACGCTTCAGCTTCTTCCTGGCGATCGTGAGGTCGTAGTTCGGATCCACGAACTTATGGACGATCGCGTAGGCACCTTCACCCACGAGGGTGAGATCGACCCTTGAGTGGTCGGCCAGTTCCAATGCGGTGTCCGCTAGCCCGAACACCGAGTCGTACTTCTCCACCACCACCGGCGTAAAACCCTCGGGGATTAGACTTCCGCCGCTCTGGACCAGCCAACCCTTAGAACCGTCCAGAACACGCTCATACTCCGGCACGATGGTGAGGGCCTTTCCAGTCCCCTCCAACGCGGATTTCAAGTCGCGCACTTCATCGATCAGGCCGAGCAACTCGCGACTGTTATCGGCGTTGAAGTGCCCCGACTCCCCATTGCGCGCCTTGGTGTTCATGAAATCGAACTCGCTATCGAGTCGCTCGTGGATCGAAGCGAACGCGTGCTTGAGCTGATCTCCGCTCTGGAAGGGATTTCGGTGGCCAAGGTACAACTCGAGGTAGTCGGCATCGATCAGTTCGGCGCTGCTGTACTTCCTGAGGATCCGCTCTAGACGTCTCTCCGCTGGTGTCGTCACGCCTGTATTTTGGCATCGCCGTCGGTGGCATAAGCAACGCAGACCCTCAGCAGCCCTGAACAGGAAAAAGGTCGCCACCCCGCCGATCCGAGAAGGCTCTCGGATTAGGGAAAACTTCCCCGTCGACCGTGGCAATGGGTAGCGACCTCCTTCTCGTCGCTCCGGCAGTGCACGACTGACCTACGAGACATGGTTGGACCTGGATCTACGCAGGCGCAGCAGGCTCGACACCGGTGCCGGCCGAGCTGGATGGCACGCGAGCGCTGGGGGGTACGCGGGACTCAAGGTACCCGACAGTTGGTTCGGTCGCTTGCTTCTCGAGGCCATCAGGCGTGAAACGGAGTTGGTGCGGTAAGGCGTTGTTGCCGTTGTAGTCGGCGACACGACCGTCAGGGTATCGGTGGGTGTCGTCGGTTACTTCGACGATTCCCATCTGCGCAAGGAGCTTGTGGCTGTCGTATGTGTGTGGTCCGACGCCGTAGTGCTGGATTCGTTCTGCCGCCGTGATTCGGAAGGCCGTGTTGGGGTCACTGGGCTGATTACGGGCGACCATGAGGAGAAAGACGAGTTCGGTGTCTTCAAGTGCGTAGATCCAGCCGTTTGTGAACAACTCGACGGGGACGGTGAAGAAGTCGGCGTCTTTGACTACCGGAACCGTGTAACGGGGCGGCGGCGTGCCGAGTGGACTGACCCCGCCCTCGTGGTTGAGGAGAAACCCTTCGTAGTTTCCCGTGCTCTTCGTTCCATTGGGAAGGGTCAATAGCAGATGGTCGTCGTCGGCGAGCTTCTTGACTGTCTCGCGGATCTGGCGTGCACGCTTCTCCAGCTCCCGATGGCTAGTTCTGCCTGCGCCCGATGATTCGGCGGCGGACGCCACCAGATCGATCCACCCGACGTCGAACCGGCCCCTTCTGACGATCGGTCTGGTGTTGTCGGGACGGTTTCCTGGCTTCGTACGCGTCTGCGCCTCGTACAGGGCGATCAGGAACAACTTGAGTGCAGCCCCTCGAGGGCTGACAAGGCGTGATGCTGGCGGGCGTTCCGCCCGTGAAGGCATCTTCCGGTCGGATCCGACGAGCGGCTTCTCCTGATATAGGAAGTCGTGTCGAATCCGGACTTCGCTGAGCTTGCCATCTGAGAGTCCGCGAAGTGCTTCGGTGGCGTGCTCTATGGGCCCTGCAAGTTTCCCAAGCCGCTTAAGCCGGGTTTGGACCTGCCTCAGCTCAGTACCGGACGCGTAGAGGCCTGCCGCTTCAGTTATTTTCGACCAATTGATCTGAACGCCTTGACCTGTCATAAGCTACTCTGCATCTCGTCGTTTCCTAGAGTCTCGGAAGGTCAGGTCAAGCTGTCGAGCAAGTGTAGCAAAGGCAGGTGGCGCGAAGCTCGTGCGTCGTGCACTCTGTCCATAGAGCCGCTGGTCAGGGGCTTGGAAGGACCGGCTTGGGAGCCGGCGGTAATGCGACTGACGACCCCCGGGCGCAACCGGAGGCCGTCGTGTGTCGCACTCGTGCATCCAAATAGAGATCGGAGTTCGACGTGTTCAGGTTACTTCGGAACAGGGTTCAGGCGGGAGCGGCCGATCCGCGGCCATCGTCGAGTGGCGGGTTGCCGTTGCGGTGGGTTGTTATCGGCGCGCTCACGGCCGCTGCATCCGTAGTGGCATTCGCAGCGGGTGGACCGGTGGCATCGATCATGGCAGGCGCGGCCGTTGCTGGTGCCGCTCATAACGTGATCGACTGACCTGTGTCGTGCAGTCCAGTGACCTCGATCGACTGCACGACTGAACGAAAAGGAGGTCGCCATCCTTACCGAAGTGGATGGCGACCTCGTTCTCGTCGCTCGGGCAGTGCACAACTGACCCTTCTGTAGGAGTTTGATGCGCTGAGCTCAGCTGTCGGCGGGGTATTCGTCGCGGAGGCTGGGTGGCATGGGCTCGTACGGAAGGGCGGGCCAGCCCGAGAACGAACCGTCGCGCTTCGCATGAGACATGGGGCCGGAGTCGCTGTCGAAGATCACCCGCAGATGCGGGTCGAGCTGGTGGATCCACCAGTTCGACATTGCCGACGCTTTGTCGGAGGCTCGGGCTTCTTCCCATCCAAACCAGAGGGATTTGAGTCGGCCGGCGACTTCGGGGTACAGCCACCATCTCGCGTCCCAGGCCAGGCCGCTTTCGCCGCCGCCGGGACCCATTTTCCGGCGGATGACCTGGGTGAACCATCCTTCTACCCACGCCTCGTAGGTGGGATACATCGGCTCGATCTCGGCGAGCTCGCCATCCTCTTCGTCGGCCTCGACGTCCTCGAGCTCGTCGTCTTCGTCCTCGGTGATCGCGTCCGTGTCTTCGTCGAGGTCGAGGCTGGGATCGTCCCCGTCGACGGTGGGGTCGTTCTCGTCGGCGGCGTTCGGGTCGTAGTCGTAGGGGTTCTCGTACCCCGTCTCGTCGTCGGTCTGCCACTCGTCGTCGGTTGCTGAGAGATTGACCATCACTGCCTTCCTTCCGCGAAGAATTCGGACTCGAAGATGTCGTCGACGGCATCAGGTGCTACGTCGACGCTCGTGGTCGGCGCGACGCCGCTCTGCTGAACGGGTAGCTCGATCAGGTCCTTGTCGGCTGCGGCAGCGATCCGTGGGATCGGCCCGGTGGGTGCCTCCGACGCCTCCCGATCGGAGAATCCGACCGGCAGCGCCTTCTGCTCGACGCGGTCGGTGCTGGCCTTGCACTCGGCGAGGGACCGCTTGATGTCGTCGGCGAATGGTGTGTTGCCCCAGAAGTTCTTGCGGACCAGCAGCGGCTTGCTGCCGCCCATCGTGACGATGGCCCGAGTTTGCGGCAGGGCCTTGAGGTCGTCGACGGTGAGGATCTTCTCCCGTTGGTGCGACGTGCTGATCGTTGTTTGCCCACTGCCCAGAATTCCGCCGCTGCGGCTGCGGTTCTCGACCTCGACGAAATGGTCGCCGATCTCGTCGGACAGCGAGGCCAGGAACCCTTTGTCGTTGACGTTGCCGCCGTACCAGAGCATGTTGGAGGCATCGACCATGGCGTCGTAGTTGGTCTCACCCCACACCTTCTTCGCCTGCGACGGTGACTGCAGGATGGTGATGAGGATGCATCCGCGGGATCCGAAGTGCGAGTGCCACTCGGGGAGTTGCTGCAGCTTGCAGATGTTCGCGGCTTCGTCCAAGACCATGACCGCCGGGATCGGGACCCGCCCGTCGCTCTGTTGGGCGCCGTACTCCTGCAATGCGTCCCCCATGGCGCCGACCAAGGCTGTGGTGAGCGCGGATGCGGATCCGGCTCCCTTCTTGCTCATGGCGTAGACGGTGTCGGTGCTGCGAATGACCTGGTCGATATCGAGTTCGGGCAGGTCGTGGATCTCACGGCCGGGGGTGATGAGGATTCGCCCATCGCTGTCCGTCCCGATCGTGATCCGGGTGTTCGGCAGGATCGCTTCTTCGTAGCGAGGCTCGTCCAGGGGTGCGAGGAATCGGCGCGCCATGTCGTAGAAGCCGTCCCGTTGTTTGGCGTTGACGCTCTGCTTGCTCTGCATGGTGTTCGCGAGATCGGCGTACCCGTTCTGGGCGAGCACCTTCACCGGGATCTGGGATTGTGTTTCGCGGAGCCAGTCCACGACGTGCCGAAGATCACCGCCGGCGAGCGCGGCGGCGAGGAGGTAGGAGCCGAACAGGTCCCGGGCGGCGCCGTCGAAGTAGGCGTCGACCCGGGCATTGTCGTCGGTGGCGGCGGAGATGAAGTAGTCGCACACCACTCGCGCCGACGGCAGGTCGTCGACGCGGCGCAGCGGGTTGAACCAGAAGGTTGCCTTCTCGCGCCGGTTGCCGGTGGTCACGCCCTCCAGGTCGAAGAGCCAGACCTTCCCCATCTGTTTACGCAGGTAGAGGGTGTGGGTGTAGATGTCGGGCTTGTTGGACGTGCCAAGGCAGAATCCGGGGGCGTAGCAGATGGCCGGAATCGCCAGGGTCGCCGACTTTCCCATCCGGGAACCGGCGATCGCGATGCACACCCACTCCCACGGCATCCGAAGTTCGCGGTTCGATTTGACCGTGTTGCCCATGACGATGCCGCCGTGACCGGGATGAGTCTCGCTGATCGTCGGTGCAAGCCGCCTCGTCTCGTCCGCGGCCGCGGCCGGGCTGGTCTGCTCGACGTCTCGCGGGTCCGTCATGGAGTCGGCGTACTTGTCGAGCCGCTTCTCCGCGCGCTTCTCTTGAATCTTTTCGAGCCGCCCCGTCTTCTTGAGCAGCCAGAACCCGCCCACCACGAGCGCGGCGATGGCGACAACTTCGCCGATCAGTACTGCGGTCGCGCCACCCGGCCATGCCCGATTTCCCTGGGCCACATCGAGGAACAGGCCGAGCGGGTGCCATAGCGTCTCCTCGCCGCCGCCGAGGTTGTACGCGAATACCGGCAGGAAGGAGGCGGGGACCGCGACGGCGATGGCTTTGAGCACCACCATCTCATTGTTCCTGCTCACCTTTGGCCGATCGCGACGCATTTCCGTCATGGTCGTTGTCCTTACTGGTAGCGGAAGTTGGTCAGCCGCCGAGCGGCGTTGGTGCGGGTTCGGAGATACGCCAGGTCTGCGCATCGGTGTCCGGGTCGATGTCACGGAGCACGTCCAGCTTGACGATCCACTCCATATCGGGGATGCCGGTGAACCAGATCCTCTTCACTGCTTGTTCGAGGCTTTGCCGAAGGCGGTCGCTGCTGGTGGTGGGGTCGAGTTCGGTGACGGTCAGGGCGGTGCACAGCAGCCGGTAGGCCCAGTACCCCGCCTTCGAACTCGGTGTACGGGCGAGCAGGTCGGCTTTGACAGCCAAGCTCGAGGCCTGCCCCGCCGGGGCGAGTCGCTGGTGCGCGTCGTGGTGGATCCCCGCATGGGACAGGTCGATTTCGCGTTCTTCGAGTGCGAGGGTGGCGCGCTTGAGGGCGCGCACGTGCGGGCGGAGTCGGCTGGGCTGCCGGAACATTTCGGGCGTCACCATGGGCAGCGTTGCCACCATGTCGTGTTCGTCCCAGAATCGGCACGCTCTCAGTGCCTCTGCGGGGCCGAAGCGGAGCACCCAGTCGGCGGTTGCTTCTGCCAGTACGCCGTTGAGGTTGGACTGCGCGACGATCGGGTCGATGGCGCTGAAGATCTCGTCGGCGACGAGCCACCGCCGGTCTCTTTGCTGGTCAGTGTGCGATTCGGGTGCAGAATCGTCGGTCCCCTCAGCGGGCAGTGGTGGCGCGGAAGATTCGGCGGCGGCGGCGGGTCGGGTGCCGGTGGGGACCCAATCGACCAGACTGGCGTGAGATGCGATCTCGACACGGAGCCCGAGATCGAGTTCTGCGACGAATCTTTCCCGCTGTTCTGCGCTGTCGAAGAGCCTCTTGTTGCAACCGAGCAGGATGATGCTTTCTGCTGCCCGCCCGGCAGTGCGCACCCAATGCGTCCCTCCCACATCGGCGGCGACACTCGCGACAAGCCGGGAGATACCCGCCGAGTCCGAGCGCTGGTCGAGGTCGCGCATCCATGCCGGGTGTCCCGCCTGGTCGAGTAGCTCCCGCAGGGCATTCCGCCCGGCAACCAGGGTGGTCTCGAGTTCTTCTCCCGCTGCGGGGTTGTCGAGTAGTTCCTCCATGAGTCCGCCGGCGGGCGGGAGCGCCCGCAAGGTGTCGGCCAGGTCGGTCAGCCCGTGCGCGGCCAATACCGTGGCCGGGCCGACTCTCAGTGGCCAGTCCGCGATCTGATTCAGGGTGTCAAGGAGCTCACCTCGGGTCACAAACGGATCATGGTCAAGGACCCACTTGCGGCGGGTAGCTGGATCGTCCGGAGCGATCACATGATTCATCCCTAATGTCCTCACTGGTAGCGGAAGTCGGTCAGACGCCAACCGTCGTCGGTCCGGGTGACGGTGGTGCGCCAGGTCTGTTCGGCGAGAGGGGTGCTCGATCCGGCGGTGTGCAGCACGGTCTGTCGGCAGCTGACGTCGATGACGACGGTCCGCATTCCTTCCGGTGCCGCTGGGGTGCTGTCGGCTTTGGTGCAGGAGGCGGTCAGTGCGTCACCGGCCTGCTGCCACGCCAGCCACTCCCGATCAGGTCGAAGACCAGTCGCTGCACCGTTGTCGTTGTCGACGGTGGTCGCCAGTTCCCCACCCAGCCAGGGGCGAGCGCGGTGCAACGCATCGGACTTGCTCTCGTCGACTGCGGGCTGCCACGAGAGGATTGCCTGCATCGCGGTGACGGCCGTGCCGTCCGCGTCGAGGTGCGCCGGGTCCAGGGGGTCGATGTGCACGTGATCGTCACTGCCCACCGGCTCGTCATCGGTGCCGGATGAGCCGCAACCGGCCAGCACCATCGCTGTGGACAACACTCCCGCGATCAGCAGTTTCGTCGAGAAGCGCATGGTCATACGTCCTTTCCCATGGTTCGGCCTGGCTGCGAGGAGTCGAGCGGCCGGCCAACAAGTTCCAGCACCACGAGCACCAGAGAAAGAAGCGTCAGGACGATCAACGTGCCTCCGATGACGACGAAGAGTTGCCCATGCGGAATTCCGCCGCAGTGGACGTAACCGGAGCTATTCGGAGAGGCGGCGCACCAAGTTCCGCGGTACGGGTCCGATGACCGCAAGCCCAAGCCGTACCGGAGGGCTGCCAGGCCGCCGACACACGACACCAACGCGTTCAGTGCCAACACTTTCATCGGGGACTTCCGTTCTCGTGGGCGAGGATTGGGATGTTCGAACGAATACGGAGACTTCATGCTGCAACAGATCAATTCTACATTAAGAGGTCTCTAAGTAGAGACCTACCGTCGGCTATTTGTTGATGGCGCGGTACTGCGCTTCGTTGGCGATGATCTTGTCGGCGTACGGGCGGGTCTGGACGATGTAGTCGGTCGACCCGGTCGGGAAGCCGCCGGAGCTCTGTACTGCGCCTTCACCCGCGTTGTAGCCGGCGAGGTACAGCTCGGTGCGGCCGTTGGTTGCCTTGACCGATCCGTCGGCGATCCAGCCGTCGATCGTCTTCGCGATCGTGCACATGTAGGTGCCCTGCGCCATGACCGCATCGCCGATGCTGTTGATGTCGACGCGGCCGTCGCCGTCGTAGTCCTTGCCGTATGTCGCCCACGTCCCCGGCATGAACTGTGCGGGACCACCGGCACCGGTGTTCGAGACCGGTGCATTGGCTCCGTACTGGAAGCCGTTCTCCGCAGCGAGCTGTGCCGCCAGAAGGGAGGGCTTGATCTGCGGGCACAGTGCCCCGGCTCGTTCGATCCACGGTGCGAACTCGGTGGGCACGGTACCGGCGGCGAGGGTGTCGCCGAGGCCTTCACCGGAGATGGTGCAGTCGGCGGCCGATTTGGTGGCCTGGCCGCTGCCGCCGGGCAGGGAACCCCACTGTGCGGTGGCTTCGTCGAATCCGCCGCCCTTGACGGTGATGTGGACGTGGTTGAAGTGGTTCTCGTTGTCGCTGCCCCGGTCCTCCATCTTGTTCGGCGTGCCACCGGCCGGGTAGTACGTCTGCCGCCAGATCGCGTAGTCGACGTGGAAGAAGTCGGCGTTCGCCATCACGTAGTCCAAGACGGCGTCGCCGGTCGCGACGCCGGTTCCGGAGTTGTAGTCCGGGATCATCGCGTCGACGGCCTGGCCGCTCGGGTGGTCGTTGAAACCGCCGCCGTCGGCGCGCCATCCGCCGAGGGTGTCGAGGCGGTCCCCGAATCTCAGGTGCAGGGCCCGGATGAGGCGTTTGGTGTTGACCTGCATGTTCTGTTCGGACCCGGCCGAGGCCGGCAGTGCCTGCGCCAGGTCCGCGCCACCGGGCGCCGAGGGGGCCGGGCTCGGGGTGGCTGGTCCGGGCCTCTGTTCGCCCGGTGCAGGTGCGGAGTCGTACTGCGGCTTCGGATCCACGGCCGCGCCGCCGGTACGGCCACCCGGCCATGTCTCGAAGTGCAGGTGCGGGCCGGTCGATTCACCCCGGTTGCCGATGGTGGCGATCTGCTGGCCCGCGCGAACCTGCTGGCCCGCCTCGACGAGGTAGGTGTCGACGTGCCCGTAGACGGTGGAGAACAGCTGCCCGTTGATCACATGGTCGAGAACAACCCACTGCCCGAAGCCGCTCGCTTCGCCTGCGTCGGCGACTGTGCCGTCGGCGGCCGCGTAGATCGGGGTCCCGATCGGACCGGCCAGGTCGATGCCCTTGTGCTGGGCACCATCGCGTTCGCCGAATCCGGAGGTGAACGTCACCAGAGTCGGATCGACCGGCTTGATGAACGATCCTGCGGGGGCGATCATGTCGCCACCGATCACGGATGTGCCGCTACCGCCGAGGCAGTCCGTCGAGGCCTGCTCTTCCTCGTCCTGGAACAGGATGGCCAGCAGAACGATCAGTGACATCGGAATCCCGAGCACCAAGGCGAGCACCACGATCAGCAGTGAGCTGTTCTTCGATTCCATTACTGGGCCGCGCCCATCCCGCAGTCGGCTGAGGCGTACCGATTCACCAGGCGGCGATTGAGTTCCGTGGCGGCCGCGAGATCGGCGCGCAGCCGACTCACGACCGTCCACGACGGCTGCGGACGCCGGCCGGATGCGTTGACCCAACTGCGCACCGCGGTCTCGGACACGTCGAGCTGCGCCGCCACCGCGGCGCAGGAGGCGGTGAACGAGTCACCGGCCTCGATGCACTTGATTGCCGTGGCCACCGCATCGGCCTTGGTCTGCTCGTCGACCACGCGGTAGCGGCGGCGCGCGGGCGTCATGCGGCGAACCCCGTATGCTCCCGATCCTTGACCGCGGCATTCAAACGCTCGTCGGTGTTGTGGATACCCGACGCGAGTTCGGCCGGGGTCACCCACACCTTGAACGGCACGCCGGGACGATCGCCCTCACCGAGTTTGAGCAGAAACTGCCCCGTACCGGCTGCAACAGGATTGGGGACCGGAGCCTGTTTCGCGGCCGACACGATTCCGGCCTCCTCGGCCGCGAGACGGACCTTCTCCGCAGCCTGGCGCCGCCGCGCCGTCTTCTGGTCGATCGGGGAATTCAGATCTGCGGCGTCCGACCAGTTCGTGAGCATGCTCTTCTCGATCTGCGAGAAGTGGATGACCTTCTCGAGGCGCTCGATCTCCGCCGACGGAACCGGGCCGATGATGCGGGCGCGGCACCGTTCGATCAGGCCCAGAGCGCCGGCCTTCTCCAGCTCCTCGATCGAGTGGGTCACGAACGTGATCCCCACACCGACCACGCGCTGCAGACGCAGCAGCGCATCGATGCGCTCGGCCATCATCGGCAATGCGAGGACCTGCCAGAGCTCGTCCATGAGCACGTTGAACGCGAGGTTCGGTCCCAGGCCGGCGTCTGCTCGTACGTGAGCGGCTTCGATCGTCGCGAACGCCTCGTTCCACCCTGCGATCAGGACAGCGGCACGCATCATCTTGTCGTCCTGCGGGACGCTGGACATGTCCAGGCACATCGAGGGTGCCTCGACATCGAGGCGGACGGTCGACTGCCCGTTGAAGACCTCCCCGAAGCGGCCCTTCACCATCGAACGCAGCGTTCGCCGCAACCCCTGGATCGCGGCCCGATACTCCTCGTCGGTCTCGGCGACCGCGTCGTCCTTGAGTTCCTGACTGTTCGACGTCAGCAGTGCGATCAAATCGTCGAGGATTGCGGGGTGCTCGGAGGTGAACCCCGCACCTCCCTGCGCTACCGGGGTGTAGAGCAGGCGAATCGCCGACGCGAGCAGCGTCTGCTCGAAGTCCTCGAGCCGCTTGCCGCGCACGATCTCACACAGCGCGGCGGTGATGTTCTCCTGGCGCGCATGCAGTGCGTATTGAGTCTGCTGACGTTGCAGCTCCAACTTCTGGCGCTCGAGTATCAGCTCGTCCCGCAGCGCCGGGTCGTTCTCGAGTGCGATGCGGTGGGCGAGTTCGGCGATCCGGCCGGAGAGCAGGGCGATCGCCACCCCGATCAGACCGGGATCGAGCGGGTTGATCCGGCCGATCCCGCCGTACCCGACCTCGGTGCACTGACCAGCCACGGCCTCGGTCAGCTTCCGCCCGTCCGGCTTGACGTCGCCCGGCCACACCACGCGCACACCAGCGGCGATGTCGCCCAGAGCGATCCGGCGTAGCAACGTCGACTTACCGAAGCCGTTGAGAGCGATGATCATGCAGGCAGGAGCGGTGATCGCCTTCGCTTCCTTCGCCGACAGCGGGTCGAAGCACACCGGTGCATGCGGCGGTGCCAGGTGGTGGCCCAGCGGGGTTCCCAGTAGAGGGGCATTCGCTCCCACGACCCAGGGGTTGATTCCCGCCACCTGAATGTTGGTGCCACGAAACTCGACTGGGGGCAGGATCGCGCCCATCCGGCCACCGCCGGCACCGGAGAAGCCGCGCTCGTCGAGGGCATGAACGTCACGGTCGGACGAGTCGGAGCGGGCCCGCTCGTTCGCCGCGATGTTCGCCCGCCGGTCGTACTGCCGCTGGACCAGTCTGGCCAGCACCTTCTTGCTGACGAAGTTGGTCGCCGCCGCTTCACGGGCTTCCAGGCGTGCGAGGTCCTCGTCGGAGAGAACCTTGATGTTCACCGCTTTGGGGGTCTTGGTCTTGGTCTTGGCCACTGTGTCCGCCTTAGTTGCTCAGGAACGAGGGAATGGTCGTGTGCTCGGGTGGAATCACGCCGACGCCGAGCGATGACCAGAACGCAGCCGACTGCCAGCAAAATGACCGGCGCACCTGCAGCTGACTCTGGATGGACAAATCGCGTACCAGTGCGTCCACTCGGGGAACGTCCGCGTTGCCGACCGGCTGGGTGACGGTGATGAGGATCCCGAAACGGGTCAGGCCGTGGCCGCGCGCGACCTCCATGCGGCTCTGTTCCGTCGCGGCCACTTCGAGCTTCGCCTTCGCCGATGCGATTCCGCGCCCCGATGTCACCGCAGCCATCGCGTCGCGGTGGTCACGGTTGACGATGTCCGTTGCGTCCGCGGCCGAGTGCGGCCGGTAGATGATCGCAACGCGCTTGATCGGCAATGCCGGGTTCGGGTCGAGCAGTCGTTTGAGGACGGTCTCGTGGACCGCGCTCTTCGGAGCTTCTCGCATCTCCCACGTCACCGAGATCGCTCCGTCGTGGATCAGGCGGTCCTTCTCCTCGATCTGGGTGCGTGGGCCACAGTCTGCCCACTCCAGGCCGGTTCCTTCACCGGAGAACAGTGCCCGTTCGATGTTGCTCAGGGACGCCGGATCGACGGATCGGCGTACCGTCCCCATGATTTCGTCGGCGCTCATCGGGGTGGCCGGAACCCCGGCACGGGCCGCGGCTTCGGTGATCCCCGGCAGCCGGCGGGCGATCTCCACCGCCTGCTCCGAGGGGTCCTTCTTGCGGTCCGCGGTCTGAGCCTGGAACGTGATCGAAATCCGGGCCCCCAAGCGGACGCCGCCGGTGACCAGGCCGGTCGCCAACTGGTACATCGAATCGCGGGCCAACTTAGGTGCGTCATGACGCACCCGCTGGGACACGGTCTCGTACAGCTCGATCCCGGTGTTGGGCAATGACTCGATCACCGCGACCAGGGCGACAATGTCCGAGGTCTCGCCCATCGCGGTCAACATCTGCGACCAATTGCCCACCGCAGCATCGAGTACGGACTGGTCGAAGTTCTCACTGCCCTGCGGGTACGCGTCGAGAACGACGGTGTAGTTGTTCGCCTGCGGCATGTGGATCATCCCGAAGGGCCGGTTGTTTCCGTCGATTCCTTCGTAGATCTCGGTGTCCGCCAGCACACCCGGGGGCCGGTACCGGCCCCCGGGGATGCGGGAGAAGGTGCCCGAGCTGTAGATGTGTTCTCCGCGCTTGAACGCCCGCCGCCACTGCATCATCAGAAGTGCCCTCTCATATCCGCTACGTCCGTCCTTCTCGATCACCAACGGCACGAATGCAAGCGCCGTGAACAGCCCCAGAACCAGTGCGGGCACGAAGCCGATCGCCAGGCTCAGAAACACCAGGGCAATGACCGCGCCGATGCCGAGCATCGTGGTCCCGAACGTTGCCCCGGCCATGCCGGTCGACCTGGGCTTTCGCCAGTTGCCGTACATCCGGTACTCGGTCGTCGTCTCGGTCCTCGTCATCCCTCAAAACCTCCATTGCGACTCGGTGGCATTGCTCCGGTCGGGCCGTCTCCGGATGTGCCTGGACCATCAGGCGCGCCCGGTGCGCCGTTGTGGTTGGTGGGTGTGCCGTCCACCCCGCCTGCGGCGTTTCCGCCGGAGGGCGCTGACTGGTTGGACGGTGTGCCGTCCACGCCGCCCGTGGCGTTTGCGCCCGGTGTGCCGCCGTCGATTCCGGAAGTGCCGAAGCTGGGGGGCGCACCGGAAGGTCCGGAAGGGCTGGTCGTGGTCGAACTCGCCGAGGTCATACCTCCCGCGGCCGCCCCGCCTGACGCTCCAGCCGACGCGCCTCCGGTCGCGATCGCGCCGCCGACCTTGGCGCCGACGGCGGCCAGGCCCGCGGCTGCGGCAAGACCGCTGCCGCCGCCGCCGAGGGATCCGACTGCCGGGACGATCAACCGCATCAGGGACGGAAGGACCAGGGCGGCCGAGCACAGCAGGAGTGCGCCGATCAATGCGGTCATCGCGCCGCCGTTCTCATCGCGGGAGGGCGCAGACTGCATGAAAAGCATTGCCGCGACGCCGATCACGAACGATCCGACCGGCTTGAACAGCAGGAACGCGAGTGTCCAGGCGATCATCTTCTCGTAGGCCTGTGAGCCGATCTTGGTGCCGCCGGCCGCGCCGGCAATCGGGAGCGCTGCGGTGATGACGACGAGTAATCCCATCCTCATCAGCAGCAGGAACGCCATCACCAGGCCGCCGAGAATGCCGATGATCCCGATGACGTACAGCAAGGACGTTCCACCAGGTGAGGCGTAGATTCCGATCTGAATCATCGCGTCCACGAGTGCGTCCGGATCCGAGCCGACAGTGCCGTCGATGAACCAGCGGGAGATGTTGTCCGAGAGCCGGGTGCCCAGTACGACGATGAACCCGAGCGAGCCCGCGAGGACCGTCGCCCGAGCGAGTTGCCGAACGCCTTCGGTGGAGACATCACGGATGGCACCGGATCGGGCCATCATCAGCCGGATTCCGAGGAACATCAGTGAGACCACCAGGAATGCGACCTGAATCCAGTACGTGTACTGGGTGACCTGGCCGAGTGTGGCCATGAAGGAGTTCTCGTCCTGGCCGGGAATGGTGATCCACCAGCCGAGCGCGAACTTCAATACGGCGGCGCCTGCGTCACCGAAACTCAGCCCCATCGTCTCGAACGCGCCGGTCGCAACCTTCTTGACGTAGTTCTGGGGAGCCTCGGCAACGGTTTGCGCACCATTGGCGCAGCTGGGCATTTCAGTGCCAGTCGCTGCGCCCAGAGCATCGAGGGCCAACTGCAGACCGCCGCCACCAATCGGAACCGCAGCGCACATCGCCAGGTCCCCGGCAGTGTCGGCGGCGGCCGGCCCGGGATCTTCTTGGGCGAGTGCCGGCGAGGCGGTGCCGACCAGTGCGGCGCATGCCACGAGGCAGACCAGGAGGAACCGCTTCCACGCGGTCTGCGCCGTCACCACCACGACGTCCAACCGTCGGAGAAGTCGGCAACCGCTCGCGCACCGAACGGGTTGGCGCCTTGGACCTGCACGACCCAACCGGTTCCCTCACGCCAGACCAGGTCCAGCGAAATGTCGGCGTTCTGGGTACGGCCGTCCTTGAGATTTGTTGTCGCGCCGATGTGGACTCGCGCCAGATCTTCGGTGAAGTTCACCTTGATCATCTGCATGACGCGACCGGGAAAGTTGTCCGGAGCGGCTCCCGGCTGATTCGAGGCGTTGAAGGCCTTCTGCTCGGCGAGCTGGTCCTGCGGATCGGCGACCAGGCCCGCGTCCTGGAGCATCTGGATGCGGTTGTTGCCGGTGGCGAGGTAGTTCAGGTAGTGGACTGCCGCCAGGCCCGCACCTTGGGCAGTGCGGGCGAAGCCGGTCGCGACCCCAGTGTCACTGAACGCCGTCGGTCCGTCAGAGGTGGAGAACGGCAGGTACATGTTTCCGTGGACGCGTTGGAGCATGATCCCGGACGGCGCGGTCGCCGCGGAACGTCCGGTGGCCGGCGAGGACTGCGCCAGCAGCACTCCGTTGTCGTTGAGTGGGGCGTAGACGACGCGGCCCTGCTCGTCGAAGAAAGGATCGGGTTCGAATTGGTCGGGCTGGGTCGCCGCGGTCGCACCTGATCCCTGGTCCCCGGCGGGAACCAGCGGCTCGTCTCCGCCGCGTACGAAGATGATGATGCTGGTGATGATCGCGGCGACGACGATGACACCGAGGATCGATCCACCCATCAGCAGGCGGGTGGCATTGTCGCGTCCGGATCCGGATTCGGGCTGTTCCGGGCGCGGGGCCGGTGTGGGGGTTTGGGTATCGGTAGGTTGCTCGCTCACTTGCGCGTTCCTTCCAGGTCGACCATGTTCTGCGGAAGTTCCGTCAGTGCGGTCGCCGCCACAGCGTTTTCCGGGGTGGAGAGGTTGAGCTTCCAGTCGGAGTCCGCCCAGATCACGTCGGTGCGTGTCGAGGCCAGGGACTCGTCCGGGAAGCGTTGAACGATGTCGACGGAGGCCGCGGTGTCGGTGTAGTCCGCGAACACATAGCCGACGACGGACGGGACGACCGCCGGGTCGACCGTGCCGGTCGAGGAAATCAGGGAACGGTTGACGGCGAAGGCGTCGCGTCCCTCTCCACTCGCCGCGACAACGGAGAGCACCTTCGACCAGGACTGATCCGATGCGGTCGAGAGCTGGACGGACTGACCGATCGCGGCAAGCGCTGCGCCCTGCGGGGTGTGCGAGAACCCGGTCAGCGGCTCCCAGACCGCGCTCGTGGGGCCGTCGGTCTTCCCGAGCGGCACCATCACACCGTTCACACTCGACCAGCTCGCAATCGCGGGGGCGTCAGTGAGCGACACCGTGGGGCTCTCGCCGCTCTCCTCGTCTGAGCCACCGCACCCCGCTAACGCCAGCGCTGCAACCGCGACTGTCGCACAAGCAAGTACACGCATTACTTCTCCTCTTCGAGCGGAGGGAACTTCTGTTGGATGTCAGTGACGAGGCTCGGAGGCTTGTCCGGCGCCGGAGCCGAGTTCTCGGGAATCCGGCCGGCCTCGATGAGAACGACGGCCATCGTGACGGCCGCACCGCTCGCGAGGATCCAACCGAACACCGCCGCGAGGAACTCTGCGGCCGTGGGTGATTCCAAGCCCGGTGTGTGCTTGTGGTCCCACGCCATCCGGCCGCCGACAAAGATGATCTTCGCGATGCACACGACCGCAGCAATGCCGGCGATCCAGCTCAACGCGGTATTGATGTCCTGGGTGATGTAGTCGGGCAACTCCACCGCAGCGAGAACCACACCGCGATCGGTGCCCGTCACGGCTGAACCCACTCGATCGAACCGATAGCGACCGAGAGTACGAACAACGCCACACCGGTTGCGAGCAGCGACCCTGCGGCTTTCGTGAGCGTGGAAACCACGCGGTCATTTATCCTTGCGCGGTCCCGTCGGGCGTAGAACAGGCCGACCGCGAGTGCCGCGTCGACCAGGGCGAGGCCCGTCATGAACACCGAGACAAGTCCCACTGCCCACCCGCCGTAGGACACGACGCGCTCGATCACCGCACCGCCCTGAACCTGCTGTTCACGGGGCGGGAGGTCGATAACCAGCCAGTTCAGGATCCAGTTCAGACGCCATACCACCGTCGCGGTCAGCGCCGCCGCAACAGCAACCGCCGCAGCGGCACCGAGGTAGACCCACCGCGACCGCGCACCGCTGATGGTGCGGGCGGTGTGAACGGCGATGGTGATGACTCGCCGCTCGGAGATCAGCGGTTCCCCCGACGTGTACCGGGCACCGGCAGCGAGCTCCTTGCCGACAATGCTCATTGCCCGGTGAAAGGCCGCCTCGCGGTCGTGATGCTCGACCGCAATCCCGTCGGCAGCGAAGGTGGCGTCCTGGACAGCGCGAATCTGCGGCTCCCACGTCTCCCTATCGGACGTGGAATAGGACAACCCGCTGGTGCCGACACGGATACGAGCAAAGTGCGGTTTGTCGATCTTCGTCATCGCGTGTATCCCTCTCTCATTGCCCCACCAAGGTCGTCAGGATCAGGGCGGAACTGGTCGCGACCACCACCCCGGTTGCGCTTCCGATCGCGAGTGTGACTGGGCCGTCAGCTCGCGCTATGGCCTGCTTCGTCAGGAGGTTTCGCACCCGCATCACCGCCAGAACGGCCACGGAATAGACCATTGCTACCGCGCACCCGCCAGCGACGAACCAGAGAAGCCAGATAGTCAATCCGGGTGGAAGGGGGCCGCTAACCGGAGGGAGATCGCCGGTATCGGCGGGGATCATCGCGAACATCAGGCGCCGGCGGTGACTGCGTTGAGGATCGTGTTCGCCGAACCGGCGACGATCGCGCCCACGAGTGAACCGACGAGCATCGTCACACCGCCGGTCTGGCCCTGGCTCCACTTCTCCCACGCGAATTTGCCGCCCGAGAAGACGAGCGCGGCGACGCAGGCGAGGAGGATGGCCCACAGGAGCCAGTTCACGAGACGCAGAAGACCATTGGCTCCCGGCGGCAACTCGGGTGTGACGTTGAATTCGATCGCGAGGATCGCGGTGTCGTGGATGGTGTGGATCATGGCTGTCCTTTCGGTGAGTGAGTTCAGTGCCCGGAGCGCAGATGCGGCAGTGAACGCTGGATTGCTGTGACGATGCCGACGCCGGCATCGATCACGTCCTTGGGAACCGCTGCACGGGCTCCCTTGGTCTGTTCGGGCACACCGTCGAGCGGATGCCACCGGGGCAGCGCTGGCAGGGATGCTGCGGGGAGGAATCTGTGCCAGTTGATCCGCCAATGTGCGGCCGTTGCTGACTCCACGACGTCGCGATACTGGCGCACGCTTTTGTCGAGGGTCGGCGAGTTCGCGACGGTGATCAGCCCGAGAAGCTCACACTCGAGGTTCTCCTCGCGATGCTGGATGAGCCGCTCGTGCGCCTTCTTCAACCCGTCGTCCGTCTCGCGGGCGACCATCACCACGTACGGGGATTCGGTCTCGACGTCGTTGCCGCACGGCCATTGCCGATCGCAGTCCCCGGTGAAGCTGAGGTAGTGCGCCAGGGTGGAGACTCCCGCGCCGCCGTGCGCTCCGAGCAGCCACACAGCAGGTCCCGGACGGTCCGCTGGAATCGGTGCGGCGTGGATTGCTGTGGTCATGCCAGTTCTCCGGTCTTGCCGTCGCGGCGGGTGTCGGATTGGGGCGAGAGTGTGCCGAGGACATCGAGGGCGTCGGTCCAGGCGTCGATCGTGGCGGTGGACAACCGGCGGTGGTCGATGACTCCCGGGCGGGCCAGGACGGGATCGAACGGGACTTCGACGAAGCCGGCGATCTGCGGTGCGAGTGCAGCCCGGATCGGGGCCAGTTCGACCGGGGAGGTGGGCATCTGATGGGAGACCACCACGATCGTCTCCCCCAGGGTGTCCGGGCCGAACGTCGATTTGAGCCAGTTCATTGCCTCTCGCATCCGGCTCAGCGGCTCCGCTCGCGCGGGGGCCACGACGACCAGGGCCGCACCGGACTGGATCAGCGGGGCCAGGCGTGATGAGCGAAGGGCGGTCCCGACGTCGTGGACGCGGGCACTCGCACGGCCTTCGAGCAGCAGATCGACCATCATCGGATCGGCACTGTGGCCGTGCTGGGAGCTGCCGACGACGACCATCCCCGAGGTGGTCTCTGCCATCCGGGCGCTGAGGCTGTCGATTGACCTGGCCGGATCGACGGCACGGAACCGGGTGCGGGAGAGCAGGTTGCCTCCGTCGCTGGTCGAGTCGATCGCGGTGATGTCCTTGCCAGTACCGAGCCGCAGAGCCGTGGCCAGGCCGAAAGTCGTGGTGGTGGTGGAGGCCCCGCCGGAACCGGCGACGACCATGGCTGACACCTTCTCCGGTTCGGCGACCTTCGGGGTGCGGCGGATGGGGACGACGTTGCTCATCGGATCTCCTCGAGGGTGGCGATTTTCAGACCTGCACCTGAATCGGCGACTGTGATGCGCTGCGGGATGGTGCTCTCGGAACCGGAGTCGGTACGCAGGAGCAACTGGACGTCGAAGGCGTTCGGGTTGGGGGTGGCCGCGATGGTCAGGCAGTGCGCGGCGCCGGTAGCGGCGGCCGCGTCGATCGAGGCCTGGATGGTGCCGACCGGATTCGGGGTGAGCATCATCGATGCGACTTTCGCGCCGTCGTGCTCGACGTAGTACGCGTAGTCGAATGCCTGGATCAGACCGGGACCGCTGGTGAGGTCACCGGGGCCGCGGCCGACGATCTTCCCGCCCCCGGTCGAGCTTTCGCACCAGGCAGGCTCGTCTGCGGCCACGGAAGGGCCGGCGGCCCGGACCGAAGACGGCAGCGGGGGCACCGCGACGTCGGGGCTGTTGTCGGAGGAACCGAGCACCACGACGGTGCCGGCGACTACCGCCAGTGCCGCCGCACCCGCGCCGACGAGGACCCAAGGGTTCTTCTTGCCGCCGACGGAGGACTCGCGGGCAGGCTTGACCTTTGGCTTCTTCGGCTCCTGAGGTGCGGGCACCACCACGTCGTCGGGCACGTCGGTGTGCTCGACGGCAGCTTTGGTGGGGCGCCGAGGAATACGGGCGGACAATCCACGTCGTCCCTGCTCCTGGGCGACGAGTGGACCACGGGGAATGTGGGCGCGAACCCAATCCGGTGCGTCCGCATACGGATCGGCGTCTATCGTCTCGGGGAATTCGATTGCAGGCTCGCCGTCGAGGTCGGCGGCGTCTTCCTGCGGGTTCTCGACTGTGGTGTCGTGGTCGTCGGTCTCGCTCCAGCCGTAGACAGGCAGGACCGTGGTCAGTTCGTCGGTCGGATCGTCGTCGTGTTCGGCGACGGGCGAAGGCGCGTCCGGGATCTCCGGTTCCATCTGCACCACCGGAAGCACGACGTCCTCGTATGGAGCTTCGTCTGCGGCGGGATAGGCGGTGTCGTAGTTTTCCTGCGGCACAGGGAAGTCCACATCACCGCTCAAGTCGATGATGTCGTTCCCGTAATGCTCTGGAACGTCCGGAAACAGCTGATCCGTGCGATTGTCCGTCGCCATTTTTCCTCCAAGTTGATCGGCGAGGGCAGGATGCGTTCCTGCCCTCGCCAGGGGCTCACGCCGGGATGCCCGCGCCGATCGCGTCGGTGATCATTCCCATCGGCAATCCGGGGACTGCGGTGTTCGCCTGGAAATCGGTCACTGCCTGGTCGAATGCGGCGACAGCCTGCTCGCCCCCGGGAAGCGACGACACCGCGTCGCGGGCCTGCTGGTCGACGATCGGGGCAGTCTCAACCACGTCGCGGACCGCGTCGGCGGCCGCGGAGCCGACCGGGGCGCTGGCTTCCCACTGATCGAGGGTGGTTTCGGTCTGCGCCGTGATCGCAGGCTGATCGATATCGGGAATCTCGACCTCGGTCGGTGCACCGACCTCACCGGCGCCGTAGGCCGTGGCCGCGGCGACGCCAATCGCGCCGCCGACGATTGCGCCACCCGCAGCTGCCGGAACTCCGGCAAGCGCACCGATACCCGCGCCGATGCCGGTACCGGCTGCCGTGCCGACGACACCGGCAGGGATGACACCGAGCGGCGTCAGAACCGGGGCGGCCAGCACGACCGCGCTGGTGCCGCCGATCGTGCCGCCGACAAGTCCGCCAGTCAGGGCACCGACGGCTGCGACAGGCACTCCGGCGGCGAGGGCACCGCCCACCGCCCCAGCTGCACCGCCCGCGACCTGCGCGGCCGCCAAGCGCTGCGCCTCATCGGCATTGAGGCCGGTGGAGCGCCAGAAGTCGGTGACCTGGGCTTCGATGACGGCCGTCTGGCCATTCGTGCGGTCGGCGGTGTCCTTGCTCATCCAGTTCGGGCGGTTGGCCAGGTACCGGCCAAGCCGAACCTTGTCCTCGGGAGCCTGAATCGGTGCGGTGAACTCTTCGAGCTGCATGGGCAGGTGGAGCTGCGAGTAGTCGATCGGCTCGACGTAACTGCCCTGGTCGTAGGGGATGACGTACTCGTTCGAGTTGTAGTCCCAGTTGTCGAGGGGCTTGGCCGGCTGCTGGTACTCCACCGGCACCGGAACCCAGGTCTGCACCGGAACGGGCTCGGGTGCGGGAGCGGTCGTGACCCCGCCCTGCGTGGTCGGAGCGGGCGTGGTGACGCCGGACTGCGTCGACGGCGCTGTCGTCACGCCGCCCTGCGACGGCTCTGCATGCGCGATACCGCCGCACGCTGTGACAATGACCGCGGCCGTGACTGCGGTTGTGCCCGCAGCCCTCACAATCCTGGCCTGCTTACGGTGCTTACCCATGTGTGCTGTTCCCTTCGGTGGATGAATCAGTGGTCAGGCCGTTCTGTGAGAACGTCGAGTCCGTCGACGTGGCGACGGAAGTGGAGGACGTCGGCGTAGTCGACGACGTCGAAGGCGAGGAGCTGGCGGGCCGAGACGTTGTGGGCGCCAATGACGTGGCACTCGGCCGGGTCGTGCTCGTGGAAGAGCTCGACGACGAGGACGTTTTGTTGCTGGTCGCGAGGTCGGCAGCCACCGCGGCGAACATCTTCGCCACGTACGCGGTCGGGGCCAGCCCGGTGGCAGTCGCTGCCGACGATCCATACGAGCCGTGGGCAGCCTGAATGTTCGAGTACTTCGTCAGCGCCGCCAGGTCGAAGAGGTCCTTGTTCGCCTTGACCTCACCCTTGACCAGGTCGAACGTCTGCTTCACCAGGCGCTGCGTCGTGGCCGGCGGAACCAGATTGATCACCGCGTTGACCGTCTTCGCGGCGATGATGCCGAAAGCGGCAACGGGATTCGCCAGACCCACAGCCGCGACAGCGGCGATCGTCTCCGGCGTGATCACCTTCTTCGCGACCGTGACCACCGAGTTCACCGCCACCAGGCCCACCTTCATCAGCGCGGAAATCGCCTCTTGGCCGGTCGGCGGGGTCGCCCGAGGATCCGAACCCTCAGCCAAACGCTGCGACAAGGTCTTCTTCGGCGTGATCGAGAGGTTCTCGAGTGAGTTCTTCGGGACCTGAATGTCTTCGTTGATCACGTCGACCCCGACGTTGAACGCGGTCGACGCGAGAGCAAGTCCGATCGTCTGCACTGCGACGAACGGGTCGCCGCCGACCTCAGCCTGACCCGCAACGTTCGCCACAGCCCGCGCGATCGGAGCCTTCGGCGGGGCATCGCAGGCCAGGTCACCGGTCTGGCACCACATCGACACCCGCCCGGTCAATGCGCCGAAGCTGGAGGCGGTGTCGGCAACCGGACCGATCCCCGCCCCGGTCGCCGTCGTGACCGTCACCGCGGGAAGGGCCTTCACCGCAGAACCCGAGGTCCCCGGGACGGGGGACGGAGTGGTCTGGGAAGTCCCGGGGAAGATGCCGGCGCCCTCCGCGCGGGTCGGGGACCCGAACAGCGCAGCCGATGCGATCGACGATGCCGGAACGCCGCTGACCTTGCCGGCACCCACCTCTGTGAGCCACTCCGAGGCAGCGTGGGCGAACTGGCTGTAGGCCGCGATCGCGAGCTTCGTCGACGGGCACGAATCCAGGACCTTCTCCGCCGCGGTCTGGAGGTTGTCCTTTGCCGTGGAGACCGACACGGCGTACGACTCCTTGCCGCCGGGCACCGCACCACCGAACGCCGCCGGATACGGGACGTAGGCGCGGTCGACGTCGACACCGAGCTGTCGCGCCTGGTCGAGCAGCGGCGACATGATGTTCGAGAGCATTCCCGTGTCGGCCTTCACCGGAGCATCCGGTGAAGACTCGCCCGTGCCCTGCCCTCCGAGGACGAACAATGCAGGGCAGTCCTGCACCAACTGATCGACCCAATTGGTTGATGCGTGTGCAGGAACGGTATTCGCACCGACACTCACTGCCACAGCGACAGCGCCGACGACCGCTGAGGCGGCCAGCCGACGAGCCGGGCGCGGTGTACCGCTCCCAGAACTCTGAACCTTTTCCATTCGGAACCCTTCAATCTCGTTGTGGGCCAATTCATTGCCGGGGAAATTGCGGTGTCACTCGTAGTTGGCGATGAGAGTGATCCACAGGGCACTTACGAAAGAAGCCAGGGAGCGGAGGACCTGGGTGCAGACGTTCAGGCAGGCCAGCCCGGGAAGTTGCCGCCGAGGCCGAACAGGAGGGTGATCAGGAAGACCAGAAACATGACGAAAGTCCTTAGGTGAGAGTGGTGGTAGGTGCCTCGACGCGGGCAGGTGAATCAGAGGATCGGTTGAACGCAGATGTGCGGCGGAGAGTGGCGGACCATCGCGTGGCCTACTGGGCACGTCGGAAACCCCGGCAGGTAGAGGCTGTAGCAGGTGTGCCCGGGCTGACGACCACCGCAATGCTCGACTGCGACGTGTGGCCGGCGCCGTTGAGATGCCGGGATGACGCGTTGCTGTGAGTCGGCGTCGATTGCGGTCGTCTCTGACGGGCCGGATGGATCAACCCGAACGTGAACAGTCATCGGTGTCTCCCCTCGTTCTCTGGCGCCCAGCCGGCACGCGCAGAGCCCATCGGCCAACACCGATGTGGGACGAAGTTGCGGGCTTTGAGTGCAAAACTAGAGCGCACACGAATAGTATAAGCAGACCAAGCGAAAAACAAGCGAAAAAGTCTAACCGGTATTTCGTGTCGCCGGAAAGGTGGGAGGTGCGGTGATCGACGAACACGCAGCTCGGAGCCTTGACCGAAGTGAATTGCTGCTGCAGCTGACCGGTAGAGTTAGCGAAATGGCGGAGAGTGAGTTGATGCGATTCGGTCGACTCGTGGCCGACAGGCGAAAAGCCCTCGCTTTGACTCTCAAACAGCTGTCCGAGGCGGGCGGGCCCTCAGATGTCACGACCGGAAAGATCGAGCGTGGAGGGATTGAGGAACCCAGCGCACGGACACTGCGACGCCTAGACGCAGGACTTCGCTGGAAAGAAGGGTCGGCCGCCCGAACTCTGCTCGGAGGCGATCCAGTCCCGCTGGAAGAGCTTCCGGGTTCGGCTCCCGCTTTGGGAGGAGGCGCTGTCTCTGCGGGCCCAGACTCGGTGACTATGTCTCTATCGCTAGTCAGTGATCTGTCAGCTCTGGCAAAGCGGTTGGAGAATGTCTCAAAACAGGACGCGATCACGCGTGAGGACGTGACGGCAGTTGGTGCCGAACTTGACGTCCTTGTCGACAGAATCCTGCGATCCTGGGTGATTGCGCAGCTCGAAATGAAGGTTGGTCCGGATCGCGATCAACGGGACTTCATGGTGGAGATGCTCATCGGCGACTACCTGGACCGGAAGCCAGTTTCAGCAAGCAAATCCGACGAGATCGACCTGTTGTACATGCGATGGCTAACAGGACGCGCTACGGAAGATATAGACCCCGAGATGGACCGCCAATTCACAGCTCGATGGCAACAGGTCAAGAACAAGGAGAAGAAGCCGAAATGACGACCCACCTCTCCCCGTCACTGAGCCAGAAGCTCGACCGGATGCGCGATTTCTACCACCACCGCAACGAGCCCCGCCTGTCCTTGCAAGCGGTCGCCACGATGGCGGGGCGCAATCTCTCTCGCCCGGTGTCTGTAGAGCTGCTCGAGCGTGTAGAAGCCGGTGACGTGCAGCAACTCCCGACAGATGTTGGCGACGCCCTCTGCGACGCATTGGGCGTCGACCGGTCGTACCTACGCCCCGGGTCCGGACTCGACATCGACATCGATCAGCGACTTCGTCTCTGGATCGAGATCCGGGACCGGGGCATCGAGCACTTCCAGGCACGCGCGACGAGCGTGACCCGAGATGAGCTGGAAGACCTCATCGCCCACATCAGGACGATCCCGCTCACCGGTGACGACGAAGCGAAAGCTACACGCGGCTGAACTTGAGTCGCAGGTTCTTCGGCCGCAGCGTCAGAGTCTCCTCAACAACGAGTTCATAGCCCGGTTCCGGTTCGATGTCGAAGCGCTGCACGAGCGTGGCGAGAGCCAATGCCATCTCGTGCAGCGCAAACTGACGTCCAATGCACGAGCGAATGCCGGTGCCGAACGGCTTGAACAACTCGGGAGCGCGGCCGCGGTTCGCCTCAGGCGCAAACCGGTCAGGATTGAACTCCGCTGCGTCAGGCCCCCATGCTGCATCTCGCTGAGTCGCCAGCAGGAGCACAAAGACCCATTCACCCTTCGAGAAGGCGTAGTCACCGACAGTTGTGTCGTGCTTCGCAGCTCGGAAGAAGCCCGGCGCCGTCGGCCACAGACGTAGAGATTCGTTGATCACCTGGCGGGTATAGCGCAGTTTGGCGACGTCCTCGTATGCCGCGGCACGACCGCCGAAGACCGCGTTCGCCTCTTCACGCATGCGTCGGGCGACATCGGGATTCTGCGCGATGAAGTGCAGCGCGAAGCTGAGCGCATTGACCGAGGTTTCGTGACCGGCGATCAGGAAAGTGAGAACCTGATTCCGAATGTTCTCGGGATCGAGTGCGACATCGCTGTCCGAATGCAGCATGTGATCGAGCAAGTCAGGCCGGCGCTCCCCTGACTTGATTCGTTCCGCGATGACGTCGTCGACGGTGTCGACGAGTAGCTGGTAGTCCTTGCGGTTCTGCTCCTCATCCTTCCGGCGCAGCAGCTTGCCGACGAAGGGCACCGGGATCCCGGCCTTCTGGGCGTAGGTCAGCGTGCGGCTCATCGCAGCTACGAACGGGTGTTCCTGTGCTTGGGTGAAGGAGTCGAATGTGTAGTTGAATCCGCACCGTCCGATCACCTCGAGGGTGAGCTTGCCCATCTCCTCGACAGTCGGGATGTACGCCTCGCCTTGTCGCTCGATGCTCGCGGACAACTCGTCGACGGTCGCAGCCATGACACCGTGATAGGAGACCATCGCCTCTTTGGTGAATCCGGGCATGAGAACCTCATGGGCCTTCGCCCAGTTCGACTCCCAGTTGTAGGCCGTGAAGAGGCCGTCAGCGGCAATCGCGCGGAGATTCTCCAGCGGTCGCCCGATGAACTTCTCCCAATGCTCTTCGTCGAAGACAGTGGCAGCAAGCTCAGCTGAACCGACGAACGTGAGATCAGTGCCCATGATCGTGCGTCGGTAGATCGGGCCCAGTTCCCCGAAACGCTCGAGCGTCTTCTGGTTGGGCGCGTCCCGGTCCATCCCCAAGACGTCTCCGATGAACGGGATACGCTTCGGGGGATGTGGGATTCGCTTCGGCGCCTGTGAAATGGCAGTCGACACTTTCCAGTTCTCCAATACTGCTCGAAACGGCTAAACGCCGCGGGTCATGGTCCAGGCATCAGCGACGCGCAGGAGTTCCTCTTCATCTGTGAGCCACCGGGGCGGCGCATGAACGCTGTTGCGGTGGCTGGGGTGCGCTGACGCCTGATAGCGAACGAGTGCATCGGCCACCGCCTCGGCTCTCTCAGCAGGGCTGCGCTCCGCCTCTAGTCCGGTGGCCGGCATCCACGGCAACAACTGCAAAAGCGCATCCTCACACTCGATCCGCATCCGATGCTCACGCTCGATGCCCACCGATCCTTCCGTCGAGTCGAGCGTGACCTCGGGCATGGCGGTGATGAGTACCCGCCACATCGGCTCCAAGCGTCTGGCGGCGCGAGATGACGGGTCACTATTCAGGCGCGCCCGAATTGCGGGGATGACAGGCATCGCCGCGAGCAAGGACACCAGCGTGATGCTGGGGAGGAACAGCAGGTCATTCGCCTCCGAGCGCGCCTCGGTGAGCCAGTTCTCCCATCCGACCGCCAGCATCACAGCGCTCAGACCGCGCGTGAGGTGGTCGACCCCTGCGATCGTGCAGCTCACGATGGCGATTGAGGTGATAGCCACGTTCCTGCGGGTTCGTTCTGTGAGTAGCACCTTGATGCACCCGGCAATGACGAAGGCGAAGGCGATCGGCATCGGCGTCGCGTACAGCACGTGGTACAGCGCGGTGTGCCAGTCCTCGAGCTCCTCGATTGCGATGTCGGCACGTCGCGCGGACGAAGACACCCATGCCATTACCGACAACAAGGCGGCGAGGCCGGCGTACAGGGTCAAGATGATCCGTGGCCCGAACTTCTCCAGGTATGCCCACGATCGGACCATCAGAAAGCACGGGATCGCGGCGCATAGCGCCGCGGTGTGGGTCATCAAACGAATGTCACCGAGACTCAGCGCGGTGTGGGTCATCAAGATCTGCTGCAGCCAGCTCTCCCGCAAGAGTGCGGCGAGTAACCACCACGCCAATGCCAGAGTGAGCTGCCGATCGACCTGACGGCGACCGAGGAAGATGTTGCGCGCCACAATGACGACAACCATGGTGGCAAGCAGAACGAGGCTGTACGCGTACGGCAGCTCCGACGTCGCTTCTTTGATCAGCAGGTCGCTGGCGGCAAGGGGGGCCTCGCTCACTGGACCACCGTCGAGATGATGCGGTTGAAGTGTCCTCTGCCGTCATCGGCGATGCTGCCCTGCGAGAGCACAGCGAGCTTGGTGCCGAGCAGTTCCGCCTCGGCTTCGGTGGTGGTGTCAAAACTCGTCCGGCGCATCATGTACCTGATCGCATCCGGATCTATGCCGCTGGTCAGCGGGCTGTCGGTGGGGCTGAACGGCTCACCTTTGTGGCAGCAGAGGACGTGCCCGACCTCATGGAAGATTGTCTGCCGCTGATGTCGCTCACTGCGGTTGGGGTCGTACATGATGATGTCCTCATCCGCCAGGCCGAACAGGACTCCACAGCGGCGGTTGCCGATCACCGTGCCCTCCGGATACGGCAGCAGACGAATCGGGCGGCCGGTGTCTTTCTCCAGCCAAGCCAAAAACTCGTGCACTGTCCACGGTGGTGACAAAGGGATCCGGCTGAGGACCTCATCCACGCGTTTCGTGTGGTTACCCCCTACACGCATTGGCTGTCCTTCCCCCGAAGTTGACGGTGATGCACGACATAGGGCACGAAGCGCAACCATATCGAACCGCACGGTCGTAGTAATCTGGGCCAGGGAGTACGAAAAACCTACAAAGAATCAACAAAGTCGATTTCGTTCGGCGTGTCTGCGGGGTCCGAGCACCTTCCTGTAACAGGATAAGTGCGCACCATCGACCCGGAGAAAGGGGGCACTGTGCCGCTACCCAGTAAGGGACCCCGTGAGGCGATCCTGACGCGCGTCCCGCCCGCTGTTCGACAAGAACTCAACCGCCGCCGCGAAGAGCTCAACCGGCGGCGCGCAGCCATGAATGTTGTCGGCCCTGAAGTCTCCGAGTCGCAGTTCCTAGCCGATGTACTTGCGACGCTTGTCGGCCGCACTGACCTGAACGGTGAGGTCACAGCGGATTTGCTCGTGCCAATTTTCGACGGCACGTACAACGCCGAGAAGGCCGTCGCTGACGGAGAGGGCGTGCGGGAGGTGTTGCAGCTGTCTGCCTGATCTTCGAGAGAGCGATCTCAGCAACTCAATACTCAAATCAGCAGTAGCTCAAAACTAGGAAAACCCCCGACCTGGCGGGGCCGAGGGTGTTCCGAGTTCGAGTGAGACGAGCGCCAACTCGTCTCTACTGCGCTTCCCCTGAAGGGAACTGTCGTGCGTGACAGCTCTCATGATACCGCGCGTCTGTTTGCGCCGGTATTCAATACCACCCGTGTCGTCCATAACGATGCGATCGCGTGTACGAATCGTCCGCGTACTCGATCGCTGCCCTCCGGATATCGCACCGGACTGCCCCACTGCCCTCGCCTGGGTGTGGCGCGAACGGTCACCGAGCGAACCCTCGCCGGGAGGTTTTCGCGTGCCCGCAGCCCTGAGGCGCGTATCGCGATCACCCGGCAGATCGAGATACGCCGGAAGAGCGGCCCGATCCACCTCGAACTCGAGGAGGACGCCTACGCCGGCATCGCCTGCTGGCTTGGTCGCGAGCACTGGATCACCGTGGTCAAGGCCATCTTCACTGCCCGGTATCCCGAGATCCGTCCCATACTGGTCGCGGCCACTGGAGGTGGAGTGTCGCTCCGCACCGTGATCGCTATCGCCACGGAGATGGCGTCCGCTGCTGACTTCCGTACTGGCCGTGAGTCGCGACTTGCCGTCTCGACGGTCGTCACTCGTACCGGGCTCGGGGAGCGGACGGTGCAGCGAGCCCGTACCACCCTGCTGCTGCTCGGGGTGGCCACCGAGGTCTTTGCAGGTCGACGCCGTACGAAGGAGGAGCGGTACGACTCCCATGGCGTAAAGGACAAGAGCCGGGGATGGGCATCGGTGTGGGCGCTCCACCCGCCCAAGCCTGTGGATAACTCAGCCTGTGTTCGCCCAGGTCATACCAAGATGGCACCCCACCCCAGCGGGGAAATCTTTTGGTCTCTTCCCTCTCGTAAGAGGGTTATCTCTACAGGAAAAGCTGTGGAAAACGCCGCCGCTTCGCGCCGACCGGCCCGGACGAAGAGGCCTCCCCGGCGTAAGCGCCCACCGATCGACCGCAAGGGGCAATTGCTGGCCGCTCAGTGGCTCCGTGACCGCCGATCTCCGGCCTGGGCACGCCCAATGTCGGTGGACCAGTGGGCGAACGTTCTCGCCTCAGCCGCGGCCCACGGGTTCACCGGAGGAGACATCAACGCACTCCTGGACGAGGAAGCCCGGCGTCTCGGGCGCGGACTCACACCCGACCACCCGATCCTGTTCATGCAATGGCTCCTCAACAAGACCGATCTCGACTTCCCACCCCACGTCCTCGACGCAATCGCTCACGCCCAAGAAGCCGAGGCCCAGGCCGCAGAAAGCGAACGAACGAAAACCATGGTCGAGGAGGGCCAACGCAAACGGGCACAAGCAATCGCCGATCTCGACGGCCCCGGCCGGGCCGCCGCCCGCGCCATCGCCCAGCGCTGCGCGCAAAAGCGAACGTTCCGCACATCATGAGCGCCAACCGCCGAGTCCGCGTCCACCTGTCCAGGAGCGGACATACCGAGAGACGAGCACGCCGCGCAGATATGGTGACCGGCGTGTCTCTACTGAATCCCGAGCTCCCAGGCCGAGTCTTCACTGCCGGGGATCCATACCAAGTCGGCCGCGAAAAGATCCGCGAGTTCGCCCGCGCCGTGTCCGCCACAAGCCCGATCCATCACGACCCGGTGGCCGCTCAGCGGGCCGGCCACGCCGACGTCGTCGCTCCCCCGACCTTCACCACAGTCGTGCAGGGCGGCGCGGTGGACCACCTGATCACCGACCCCGACACGGGAATTGATCGCACCCGGCACGTTGCCGTTCACACAACCGAGAAACTCGACTTCAGCCGACACATCGTCGCAGGAGACGAGCTCACCACGATCCTCACGGTGACCGGCGTCACCGAACGCGGCGACGCCGCGATCATGAACACCACAAGCGAGATCCGAGACCGGGACGGTCACCACGTCGTCACCATCACCTCGTCGCTGATGATCGGAGCACCCCAATGACCCAGGCACAGACACTCGCCAAGGGCGACATCCTCGCCGAGGACACTCATCTCATCACTCGCGAAAGCCTGGTCCGATACGCAGGAGCAGCGGGAGACTTCAACTCCATCCACTACAGCGACCAGGCCGCCAAAGACGCCGGACTTCCCGGAGTCTTGGCCCACGGCATGCTTACCGGCGCGCTCGCCCTGCAAACCGTCATCGACTGGCTCGGCGGTGACTCGACACGAATCCGAAGCTACGAGACCCGCTTCACCCGCCCCGTAGTCGTCGATGCATCAGCGGGCGCCAAAGTCGTCGTCACCGCCAAGGTCGGGAAAGTCGAAGACGACAGCATCCGCGTCGATCTCGTTGTGAAGTGTGACGACACCACGGTGCTCGGAAAGACCCAGGCCACCGTCGCGCGTTAGGCCAGCGGCTACGCCGCGAGCATCGCGAAAGAGTGACTCCTCCTTCTGCGCACTGTGGGTTAGGTCCCCGAATACGCTGGGAAGGGCATCCGGGGGCCTAACACTCGCTACGAGGAGGGCGCTCCTGGTCATGAGTTGAGTGGGTCAAGGCGCCGCCCACAAGGCGTCGTCGTAGGTGAGCCAGGCGAACGACTACTCCGAATCACGTAGCGGAACTCGTCGGCGCGCAATGGTAGAGGTGCGGCGGCAATGGAGCCCGGCTTCTTCATCCATGCTCACGCCCCGTCCGCCCAACGGGGAGGAAAGGCCGACCCGCCGCAACCGGCCTACTTTCACACTGCCGAATGGTTCGCTCACTCGCAACCCGACACGCTGTCGGCGGCGGCGGAGATGTGCACGGTGCGGCGATGCTGATCCGGCGTAACCCACCCACTCCCCCATCGAAACGGGATGACTAGTCCTACCCAGGGGTCGACTGCGGCACATGGAACTGGGCGTGAGATCCGTAATTCCGTATATTCGCATATCAGTAAATACGTAGACGTACCGTTTGGGCTCGACCGCACTCGCTACCCAGGCGTGCGTGCACCGTGAAGGCGTGTCGTGCACGGTGGTTGACGTAACTCCGTAAGTCCGTAGATCCGTGAATCATTAGACGCGGACGATGAGGCAAGAGTGCACGCGCGACAAGTCTTGCGTTCCGGACCGCAACGGTCGTGCAGGCGAGCTCGGTCGGATTGCAGCACCATTCCCCTGCCGGAAGCTCGACCGAGATCCGACGCAGACCTTGCGGCCGCGATTGCACCCAGACCGCAAGTCCGTAGATCCGCAGATCCGTATTTGCGGAGCGACCCGACCGTCGTGCACTGCCGCGACCATAGTCGTGCAACCGCACCGCACGGGGGTATCCACCCCCGGCGGCCACGACGTAAGTCAGTAGATCCGTATTTCCGTAGGTCGGAACGGAGCCGCGACCGCCCACCACGGGCAACGAGCACTGCCAGGGCCAGCCGGCGGGCGAATATTCCTGCAAACGCTGACCGTAGATCCGCAAGTCCGTAGATCCGCAAGTCCGTAGATCCGCAAACCGGTAGCCGCGGGAGTCGGTCGGCCGGATATCGCACTGCCACGGCCGTGGTCGGCGCATAAGCCCGCACTGACCGCGACGAGAGCCCCCTGCCTTCGCAAGTCCGTAGATCCGCAGATCCGTAGAAGCGGAGCGGGTGCACGTGAATTGCACCGGCCGGCCTGGGGCCGCAATCATGCAAGGTCTTCGTGCAGCGTCGGCAACCGGGTCGTGCAGCTCCGCAACCGTTGCGCAGGGCCTTTGAGTCAGCGTTGCTGCGACGGTGCGAGGTGGGGTGCGCGGATGTACCACGCTGATCCGTAAATACGGATTTGCGGAAACACGGAAAGCCGTTTTTCCGCGTGTCAGTCCATCAGTAGATGCTGAAGTCCGCGTACGCTGACCTCCGTAGATCCGCTAGTACGCACCTTGCAGTTCGTGCGACTCAGCTTGTACGCCCGCAAAATTCGGGGTCTACCAGTGCAAATTCATGCGGACACACGGAAATACGGAAACACGTAGGAGCGGACATGCGGAAGTGGGAGACATGCTTGTCATCACAACACTGAATCTGAAGGGTGGTTCCTCGAAAACCACGTCAGCCGCCTTCATCGCCCACGCACTCCACGAATCGGGACTCAAGGTCCTCGCCGTTGACGCAGACGGAGAGAACGAGTCACTTCTGCAGTGGGGGAGTCTCGGTGAATGGCCTTTCCCGGTCATCGGCATGGCTGTCCCGAACTTGCACAGGCAGCTGCCGGGTATTGCGAACGGCAAGTACGACGCTGTGGTCATCGACACGCCGCCGATGAAGGAGCAGCGAAGTATCGTGCTCTCGGCTGCACGACTTGCAACGCACGTAGTCTGCCCGATGGCCCCGACTCCGATGGAGTACAACCGACTTCCCGCGGTGCGGCAATTGCTCGTGGAAGTCACCGAACTTCGGGATGGGGACGCGCCGATCTTTGCGGTCCTGTTCACCCGGACCGTTGCAAATGCGGCTTCGACGGAGGGGTATCGAGAAGCGGTTGCAGAAGAAGGTGACCTTGTTCTCAAGCCAACTGTTGGCCGCCTCGAGCGCTACGCCCAGGCGTTCGGGTTGCCGATCGAGAATGCACTCAACTCGGCCTATGGGGATGCGGTGAGCGAGCTCCTCGACCTCGAAGTGCAGAAGGAGATCGCATGACTTCCGCAAAAGATCGGATCCGCGCGGGTGCCGAGCGTGCGCGAATGCAAGCGGTGGTGCAACCCCAACCGGGGGAGGATCAAGAGCCAGTAGCGGCGGCCCCAGTGACGAGGGTGCAAGAAGACAAGCCCCGTAAGGCTGCTGTTCGCGCGGTTATCGCTCCCCGTCAGAAGGACATCCGTAAGAACGTCGATCTCTCGCCCGATCAGAATGACCGGCTGGGGGACTGGCAGCGCGCCGCAGCAAGAGAACTCGGCGTAGCCCGAGTGACGGCCCAGGACGTGCTTGTTGCACTCGTGGAAAGACTCCTTGCAGATCCCGACCTGAGCGAGCAGGTCAAGAAGGACCTGCACAGCACCCGTTTCTAGTTGCAAATCCGTAAATCCGTAAACACGAGGATCCGTAAACGCGGATACGGGGAAGTCCTGCCGGCGCGCACCGACGGACCCCCTTAGACACACAGGCCACCGCAGCCGCAGATGCGGAAACACGCAACGGTCGACCGCACACGCAGCGGGGCCCGCCGGGGAGTTGCAGCTCCGTGTGGCGGGCCCCTCACCAGGAATCTGGAGGTTTCCCAGCTATGGCAGACGATACAACTCAGGATGCACCACCGTTGCGGGCGAGCACGCTCGCGTTGACCGCTGTTGGCCTGATGGCAGTGGGGATGGGCGCGCTCGCCTTCACGCTGTCGTTCGATTCGCTCCGGCAGCTCGCCGTTGAGATCGGCGTACGCCCCGGATTCTCCTGGATGGCACCCGTTGCAATCGACATTGCGCAGGCTGCCGCAACGTTCGGTTATGTTGAGCTGAAAGCTGAGAGGCACCGCTGGTCCCGTCGGTATTGCCTGGCGTTTGCCGTGGGGGCTGTGGGGCTGAGCGTTGCTGGCAACGGCTACCACGCCTACCAGCTCGCAGTGCGAAACGCTGCTCGTGTTGCAGCGGGAGAGGATCTCGGCTTCATCCCGCAACCGGCACCCGCTGCGTTAGGCATGGCGATGATCTTCCCGCTGCTGTGGCTGGGACTGATGCACATGTCGACCCTGATGTTGCGTGCCTTCCGTGAAGAGCGTGCACACGCGTTGCAGGGGCCTACGGGCGAGCCCTCACCGGTTATCGAGCGAGCAGGATCCATCGCACCGGCAACCTACGAGGCTGCACCCGAAGCCGCACCGGTGGCGCAACAGGTCGAAGCAACCGCTGACCTCGGCGCCACTCGAACCGGAAACGTCAACATCGTTGAGCCGCCCAGGCAACAGGACGAACCAGTTGTACCGCGGACCCGCAACGGGTGGCCGCAGACCCACGAAGGACTCACCCAGTTCCTCACGGAATGCGCGCTGCCCGAGCCGGTGAAGGAGGTTGCGGAAATGCTTGTGCGTGAACCGCACCTCAAGCAGGTCACCGTTGCACAGCAGATCAACGTGGACCGATCCACTGTGTGCAGACGATGGAAGGCGTTCGTCGCCGCCGCGGAAGACGAGGGCTTCTCCGTGCCTCCACTGCCGCAACCGTTCGACACCGAGACCGACTTCCGGCCCGCACGAGAACTACAGCCCGCGTAAACATGTCCCGTTGCATGGCCGGAGCGAACTGCCGTCAACGTTGGCGGCAGTTCCTCCGGCCAGCAACGCTGTTGTCACGTGATGAAATGGGTGGCAAAGCTCCGCTGGAGGTCTTTCGGTTTCTCCGCGAGTGTTAGGCCGTTCCGGGGCGATGCACCATCCTGATCCCTTCGCAGCGAAAAGACGGTGATCGAGTTGACCGACGCGATGCACGTCGCCCGCGAGTGGGTGGTCGAACAACTCCGTTTCCCCCAACGTGCACCGCGTACAACGGCCGTCATCGCCTGGTCCCACGTCTCCGCAACAACACAGTCGGCGGTCGCCGGCCTCTCGAACGTGATCATCGACCCGAACGAGATCGTTGCACAGCCGAGTTGGTGGCGCCGCGTCACGGGCCGCCCTTGCGGATACCCGCAACTGACAACCGGGCAGCGTGCAGAGCTTCGACAAGCGCACACGTCGTTGCACTGGCCGTTGCGGGAGGAGGGGCCCGAGATCCGCCTGGTTGCAGTCGCCGAGGACGTTGTTGCACGCGTTGTTTCCCACGCCGCATGGAAGCACCCGCTACTCGACGGCCACCGAACCGTCCTCGGGTTCACCATCGAGCTACACCTGGTCGCGGCCGCGGCACACGACCTGTTCAGCCTGCGCGCGAACACCCCAGCGGTCCCGGACAACGACATCACCGACAACCTCGCCAGAGCACGCGCCGAATGGGAACGCCGGCAGGTGGTTGCTGCCAAGGCGGAGGCTGGTCTCATCGACCGAGTCGCAGCACTCCGCGCCTACGAGGCCGCGCTGACACCTATCGCAACGAGCGTGCACAACCTCCACGCCGTCACCGAGATGGCAACCGGGGGAGCGGACGTCGACCGACTCTACGAAGACATCGTCGGCGCCGAGTACTCAATCGAGCGGACCTCCGCGCTACGCAACGACATCGACGACATCCGCGCAGCCCTCGAATCCCAGGTCGCCTACCTCGACAGTCTCATCGGACCACACCGGAATGCATGAGTGAGTTCATGCATGCATTGCGTTAACTGATGCCGGCATCGGTGCCGCTGCGACACCGTTTCGCTCGAACGAGCTGGTTGCACAGCCTGTGTTGGTGGCGTGCAGAGCCTTCCGGAGGCGCACACCGTCGTTGCACACGGAGGTGGCAGAGATCGGCCTGTTGCAGTCGCAGTGGGCGGTGTTGCACGCGCTGTTTCCTCGGCGGGCGCACCCGCGTAGGCGCGCGCCGATCCTCCGTGCAGCCCAGCGCAAACGAACATGAGGCCGACTGAAACGAGGCCCACAGCCCGGATAGCCTCACCAGAAGACGGTCGGGGTGGCGTCGGTAGCGCCCACCCCGACCTGATCACCGAACGAACAGGACTCGAACGATGACCAACACCAGTATCGAACCCCAGCCCCTCCACCGCGACGACATGACCGCTGAGCAGCGGTTCCACTACGTCCAGGTGACCCTCGATGCCCGCCGGTCCGGTCGGCCGGCCCCGGTGGATCCGGACGGCTACGTGAACCATGACGACCTGGCCGCGTGGATCCGTGACCAGGCTGAACTCCCGAACGCGGCGACCCTCGCCGCCGTGTCCTGATGGGCCAGAAGACGACCGAACCGGGTGAGATCTCCGTGCAGTTCGGGAAGGTGGTCGCTCACGCGATGATCGACGCCGGGATCACGACGAACACCCAGCTGGCGGAGATGACCGGGATAAGTGGTCCGACCATCGGGCGCATTCTCCGCGGTACCCGCGTGACACCGGTCGAGGAGGCGGTCCTGATCGCGAAGGCGCTCGGGATCCCCCTCAGCAAGCTGATTGCCGCGATGGAAAAGCGCCTGACCAGCTAATAGGACCCAACCGAACCCCAGCCCTTCCCTGCGGGTTGGGGTCTTGTCGTGTCCGGGGTCAGTACGCGGGCAGTCCGTCGCCGCGCTTCTGGGTGGACCCCTCCAGTTCGGCATTGACCAGCTTCAGGAACTCGAACCAGGGCATCTCGAACGCTGTCGAGATCCCCTGCATGTGCCGAATGTTCATGGGAATCTTCGTGGTTTCGAGTCGAAGAATGGTCGACCGACCAAGACCGGCCGCCTTCGCGAGGTCGTCCTGCGACCAGCGCCGGATGATCCGCTGGATACGCATCTGGTTCGCGATCGCGGTGCTCATAGGGTCAGTTTCGGTGCTGGGTGTGTCCATAACGACCTACTTAACACCGAGTGGACAGTCACAGACCCGGTCCGCGCGAGGCTGGCGCGCGTGTCTCAGGGTGCCAATGGCCGACGGTGCTGCCGCGACACCGCTCCGCGCTGACTTGCCGCCTTATGCCAGCTGGTGGCGTTGCTCAGTGGTCGGCGGGGGAGGTGGGTGCGTTCCGTCGGGCCTTCTCGCGGGCGAGGTACTTGTACAGGCCTGGCTGGCTGAGATTGAAACGCTTCGTCAGCTCTACGACGGAATGCCCCGCGTTGTGCAGGTCGTAAAGTTCCGACTGTTGCGCAGGGTTGAGGAGTGGCTTGCGGCCGGCGAAACCGCCCGCAGCCTTACGGCGGGCATTGCCCTCCATCGTGCGCAGACGAATCAGGCCGGACTCGAACTCGGCGAAGGTGGTCGACAACATCGCGAACACCGTTCGCCCAATAGGATCCCGCGGGTCGTGGACCGTGCCGTCGAACATCAACAGCACATCGCGGGCCTGGAGATCGGTGGCGATCGCGCTGAGATCGGCGACCGAGCGTGCCAGCCGATCCAGCGAGGTAACGACCAGGGTGTCCCGCGCGGACAACGCCGACAAGGCCGCAGTCAACCCTGGTCGGGGCCTGTCCGTGCCCGTCAGGCCGTGATCCACATAGATGGATTCGCCGTCCACGCCTAACACTCGCAGCTGATCACGCTGGCCTTGTTCGTCGTCCGCGGACGACGAACAGCGTGCGTACCCGGTCAACATCCAACCATCGTATTCTACGAATAGACCTCTTCACGTAGTCACGACCGTCGGGTCCGCCTCATCTGCTGGTTCTTGGTATCGCTGCCCCTCAGGACCAGGTGCGACTCCGCGACGCACTATCTATGGCGCGCGTCAGCTTAGTATCGGCACCCATGTCTGTGGAACGGATGTGCTAGTTTTATCCGGCCATACGAACACAAAATTTTGTGGGCCTGGTTGATATTCAAGCCTCGGGGCATTCGCCACAATTACATTGTCAAAGACGCCTTCTCCGTGCATCCAGGCTATAAACCTTGCTGCATCAATGGCATCACCCACTAGCCCCACGGGCCCGAGGATATGTTTCCCGATTTTCGCCACCCATTTCTTGTTGTCCCAGACTAACTGTGCGCCGCGTTTAATGGCCTTTCCGACACTTGCGTACGACATTGGCAGCACTTGTTGTTGGAATCTCGGAGGTCCCCAACCTGATCTATCCCACGGGTCAATTACCGTGGGACCGCTGCGGTCGATCAAGAAATTAGCCAGTTCGGCTTGCCGTGCATTCAAGCTGGCGTGATCGGCGATGGCTTCGAGGACGCTCTCGTTAGGTGCACGTGTGCTCAAATCAATGCTTGGCTCGTATTTTATTGGCAATGACCAAGCAGGGATGTATTTCGATGTCGTGTTCATCAAGTCCGGAGGACGCGCCATCGATCCATAGAATCGAGGTTCCAGGTAGGAAGGCGCTGGAGGTAGTGGGGTCTGCGCCCATGTTGGCTTGAAGACGTTAGGCGGATCCCGTCTGATAGTCCACGGAACCGGGTTGTACTTCCCGCTATTGAGTATCTCATTAGTAGAGAGTGCGGACCGGGCGTAAATTGAAATATTCTCGTCGATGTTCCAGTCGGGCGGAGATGAATAGATGGATCTAATTCTGTCGAATGCGGCCTGATCGCACCATTTACTATTGGCGTACGACGCCCACTTCTCCCGAATTTTGAGAGCCTCGTTAGATTCTCCAGGACGACGGTGCACTGGGGATAGATCCATGCTGACACCTCTGCTGCGAAATAATCGACTGAACATAGGATGTTCTCGGATATAGAAACCCCGAAAGCTTGAGCTTGACTCCCTTCGGTCCAGTACCTCCGAAACATTACTCTTGTCGCAAGATCGCTAATATCAGTTTCGCAGAAGCATTGCGCTGCAGCAAAGTCGTTCAGTCGGCGCCGCTTGAAGAGAGGGCAGGTGCGGGCCCCTCCCCTTTTGGAGGCAGCTGGTCGCCTGGACTCCGGCCGCTTTGACGAGTCCTACAGTCTCAGATTCGACCATTTCTTATACACCGGGTCGTGAGACACACGTGACCCAAGGTCTGTCTGTAGGTGAGCGTCTACGGATCGACGGACATGCGGATCTACGGATCTACGGATCTCACCACCCGTGACGGAGTGGTCGTCTCGGTGGACTCTGGCGAGCTATCTCTCTGTCCGTCGAATCCGGCGCGACGGCTGTCCGGCGTTCCCATCCGGGCCCCATGCGGAGGAAGTTCTCGGATCGAAGGTGCCCCAGAAATGGTCATTTCCGAGACACCGAAACGCGAGACACCGTCGGGCTAACGCCGCAAGTGAGGGCTGCTCGAGCAGATCGGCACGTTGGGGGAGGTCTACCGGTCAATCCGAAGTCGAAAGTTATCAAACTGTGACGTGTCTCAGAAACCCGTCTCAGCCCCTGAGTCGCCCGCTCGTGGGTGTCGGACGTTTCTGAGACAGTCTTGCTCTGTGAGCGCCGTATTGGGTGTCAGTCTCAGAAGTCGGCTGCACTGCATCAATACTCGACTGCACGGGGATGTTCCGGGCTGGGTAACCACTTGTGCGTCGATCTCGTCGAACACTGCAGCCGGACAGCACGGGCCCTGGGCCCCCGCTACCGGACCCGGCGCTCACCGCGGGACGTTCTCGCCTATGCGCGGCTGCGAGCGTCGGCGAGATCGGCACGTAGCTCTTCGGCTCGTTCACGGGCGGCAGTTGCTTGCGCCAGGGCGGTCGCGAGATCGGCTTTGGTGGTGGCGAGTTCGTCGCGGACTTCGTCCACGCGGGCGCGTTCGGACTGCACCGCGGATCGAGCGTCGTGGAGGTCCGATTCGAGGCGGTCGATCGTCGCCGCGGCGGCAGCGGAGGCGCGGTCCGCTTCCTTGCGGACCAGGGTGATCTCGTTCTCGCGCTCGGTCGCCCGGGTACGCAGGGATTCGACGAGGCGATGCTGCTCGGCAATCTCCTCCTCGTGGGCGGCCGTCAGCGCGCGCACCTGCTCGGTGTGCTGACGCCGGGCGTCGGCCAATTCGGCGGCGGATTCCTCTGCCGTCCGCTCCGCGGCCTGGGCGGCGGCATCGGCATTGGTTCGGTCGTCGAGCGCTGTGTCGAGTTGGTCGCGGAGCTGCTCGAGTTCGGCGGCGGCGTCGGCCCGCACCTTGTCCGCGGTTACCTGGGCGCGGCGCAGGTGCGCATCGATGGCGGCGGGATCTCCGAGACGGTCGACGGCGCTGGTGATCCGGTCGGCGACCGCGGACAGCTTCGCTACGGCGTCACCGGTTTCCTGCCGTAGCAGCGGCAGGGCCTGAGTGAGCGTGGCCGCAGCCTCGGCCGGATCCGGCGGTGTCTCCGGGGTGTCCGGCGCGGCCTGGGTGGTCTTCTCCTTCTGCCTGGCGCGCCAGGCCCGAACCCGGTCGGCGTCCGACGGATACTCCCGGGGTCTACCCGGCTTGCGCTCGCCCATGGGGAAATCGTATCGGCTAATTCATTTCATATCGTTACGCTCGCTGCGGCTGCCCGCCCGGATCCGGGCGCTGCATTGGAGTCGTTCGGAATGCGCTCTTCCGGTGCGTCGGGTCAGGGTTGTCCGATGCGGGATCGCCGACCTGCGATTCGACCACCGCCCCGGCGTTGAAGAGGGGTGGGGGATTGACACGTCCCCTGTTGTGCGTTCCCCAGTCGAGCGATATGTCCTGACTCAGTGGATCTGGCGAGATCGCAGCGGCCGCACCTGCTGTTCGCCAGGTCTATTCAGTCGCCGCGGCGACTTCGGACTCAAAGAACGTGGCGAGCATGGAACTCGGTGCCTCGATTCATTCCCGATCGCTGGGGTGACCACCTTGGATTCGGCAGGTTCGCTGAGCCGTCCGCCAGATAGACCGCCACACTCGCCAGATTCACTGAGTCGTCGCCACCTTCACCGAGTCAGGACACGATAGGTACTGGGCAGCGAATGTCCATTTTGTCTGTTGTTGTAGCTTCTCGTTGAAGAGTTCGGATTCTCATTGAAAGTTCGTGCGTCGTTCGGATTCGAATGATTGCTGAGAATC
>NZ_WXYH01000390.1:2356-25034 GCF_009872365.1 Rhodococcus sp. T7 | reverse complement strand
GGGGCCGGTCGCGCGGATCGAGATTCCGTTCCTGATGGGCTGGACCCCGCACGGACACTGGATGGACTTCCGCTGACGGAAGCGGGCAATCCGTCGGTTCCGGCCGCCAGTGATGCACTCAGTGCATCCGGCGGCCGGACCTCTGCATGCCACCGCCGAGTTCCCCTCAAGCACCCTTCACGGCGTCGACCGCGCGATCGCCGGCCAACGCCGTCAGTGACGCTCTAGCCATGTGATGCAGCATGCCGGCGATATCCGACGGACGCTTGGCCCCTTCCCTGCGGGAGGTATCCGACGAGATCAGGCCGTGCACCGCACGCACCGCGGCGGCGAGTTCTTCCCTCGCATGGCCGGGAAAGTTCGCGTCGAGCGCTCGAATCCAGCGGTCGGTGTACATCTTCTGTCGCCTCATGATGTTCGCACGGTAGACTTGCGACAGCGTCGCCTGCTCACGGTTCCAGATCGTGGTGAGCTCCGGATTGCCGATCGAGAATTCGACATGCGCGGCAATCAGGCGTTCCAATTCCTCTTCCGGAGAGTCGATCGGTTCACCGATCCGGATCAACAACGCATCGAGGAGGCGGTCGAAGAGCGCGGCGAGCACCTCGTCCTTGCTGGAGAAGTGGCGGTAGACGGCCGAACCGGTGATACCGGCAGCCGCGGCGATGGCATCGACGCCGACTCCGTCGAAGCTCCGTCCGGAAAACAGTCGGGTGGCCGCACTGAGGATCTGATCTTCTCTGGACATACCCGGATTCTAGGTGCCAGAGGGGTGGAAACGAATTCCCACCTGTGAATGGTACGCAACCGATCTTCCTGCAAGGTTGCTACCGAGATACGTCCGATGGGTCAAAACGATCGTTTCCATGCAGAAGGTTCACCGGCGATCACCCCCGACAGCGATATCCTGAATGAACGCCGTCGAGAGGTGTGTGCAAGGTGTATCGCCAGTGGTCGTGCCGTCGGGAGAACTACCGCGTGACGAACCGAGTGTGACGTTCCGATGGGCGAAAACGAACCGCTCGACACCCAGCGATACCCGGTTGTCTCCGTCACCGCGGAGCTGAACGCCAGAGGATTCGCCGACGCCCAGGAGATCGGGCGCGGCGGCTTCGGCGTCGTCTACCGCTGCAACCAGGCGGACCTCGATCGCACGGTGGCGGTGAAGGTACTCACCACCGAGATCGACCAGGAGAGCCGCGCCCGGTTCTTCCGGGAACAACGAGCGATGGGCCGGCTGACCGGACACCCCAACATCGTGAACATTCTGCAGGTCGGCGCCACCGACAGCGGTCTCCCCTACATCGTGATGCCCTATCACCCGCAGGATTCCCTCGACGCCCGGATCCGCCGCCGCGGGCCGCTGCCGTTGACCGAGGCCCTGCGCCTGGGGGTGAAGATCGCCGGCGCCGTGGAGTCGGCACACCGGCTCGGCATCCTGCACCGCGACATCAAACCCGCGAACATCCTGCTCACCGATTACGGCGAACCCGCGCTGACCGACTTCGGCATCGCCCACATCACCGGCGGCTTCCACACCGCCACCGGAACGGTCGCCGGGTCACCGGCGTACACCGCACCGGAGGTCCTCCGAGGCGACCCACCGAGCCCGGCCGCCGACGTCTACGGACTCGGCGCCACCCTGTTCAGCGCCCTCACCGGCCACGCCGCGTTCGAACGCCGCACCGGCGAACAGGTCGTCGCGCAGTTCCTGCGGATCACCTCCCAACCGGTCCCCGACCTGCGGGAGCACGGGATCCCCGACGACGTGTCGGCGGTGATCGGACGTGCGATGTCGGGCCTACAGGACGAGCGCGCGGCCACCGCCGCAGACTTCGGGGAGGAACTGCGGCAGATCCAGCGTCGCCGCGACTTCGGCGTCGACGAGATGGCACTGCACGTGGACCCGGTGAACGGCACCGACGGGCAGGCGGTGCGGGGCAGTCGGCACCGTTCCACGGCACCCACCCCGGGGGGCGTGACCGGGAACCTGCCCCTGGACCTGACGAGTTTCGTGGGCCGCCGGCACGAACTCACCGAGGCGAAGAACCTGCTCGCCGGGTCCCGGCTCGTGACGTTGACCGGGATCGGGGGTGTCGGCAAGACGCGGCTGGCGACGCGGGTCGCGGCGACCCTGCAACGCGACTACGCCGACGGTGCGCGACTGATCGAATTGGCCGAACTGCGCGATGAGCCGCTGCTGGTGGACGCGGTGGCCGCCGCCGTGGGCGTGCGGGACCATTCGGGCAGGCCGCTGCGCGAGGTCCTCGTGGAACATCTGGCGGCACGGGAACTATTGCTGGTGTTCGACAACTGCGAGCACCTGGTGGACGCCGTGGCGGAGCTGACCGACGCCCTGTTGCGGGTGTGCCCGGCGCTGCGGATCCTGGCGACCAGCCGCGAACCCCTCGGCATCGCCGGGGAGACGGTGCTGCGGGTCCCGCCGCTGGCCGTGCCGGATCCTGACCGCCGGCCCTCCCTGCGGGGTCTACCCAAATACGACGCGGTGACCCTGTTCGCCGAACGCGCCGCGGCCGCGGTTCCCGGGTTCGCGCTCACCGAGGACAACGCGGCGGCGGTGGCGGGGATCTGCCACCGCCTCGACGGGCTACCGCTGCCGATCGAACTGGCCGCCGCCCGGTTGCGGGCGATGTCGCCCGAGCAGATCCTCGGGCGGCTGACCGACCGCTACACACTGCTGACCCACGGCAGCCGCGGCGCGCCGACGCGGCAACAGACCCTGCGGTTATCCGTGGACTGGAGTTTCGAACTGTGCACCGCCGGTGAACAACTGGTGTGGGGATGGTTGGCGGTGTTCGCCGGCAGCTTCGAACTCGATGCCGCCGAGCAGGTCTGCGCCGCCGGTCCGGGCCCGGACGAGCTGCTCGACATCCTGACGTCCCTGGCCGACAAGTCGATCCTGATCCGGGAGGAACACGGGCCTGTCGTGCGTTTCCGGATGCTCGAGACCCTCCGCCAGTACGGCTACGAGAAACTCGCGCAGACCGGCGAGACCGTGACGTTGCGCCGCCGTCACCGGGATTGGTACGAGGCGCTGGCGCTCGCCGCCGAAGCCGAGTGGATCAGCGCCCGACAACTCGACTGGATCGCCCGCCTGAAGCGGGAACAACCGAACCTCCGGGAAGCTCTCGAGTTCAGCGTGGCCGACAGCCCCGACACGGGCCTGCGTATTTCCGCTGCGCTCCTGCTGTTCTGGGCCTCGCAGGGTCTCTACAACGAGGGACGGCGCTGGCTCGACCGCCTGCTGACCCGGCACGACGGTCACCCGACCCTCGAACGGGTCAAGGCACTGTATGCCGGCATCGTCCTCGCCGAAGTGCAGGGTGACCTCGAGACCGCCGTCGCGTCGATGGAGGAGGGACGCGCGGCTGCCGCGCAGACCAACGACCCCCTGATTCTCGCTCTCATCACCTACGCCGACGGCACCCTCGCCCTGTACCGCGGTGATCTCGCCCGCGCGTGCCCCCTGCTCGAGGCCGCTCTCGCGGAGTTCGACAACCAGGCGAACCGCACCCTGCGGACGAGTGCGCTGTACACGCTGGCACTCGCATACGGACTGCACGGTGAGACGGAGCGCGCCACCGCGTGCCACGAGCGGTTACTCGCGACCACCGAGGCGTGTGGCGAATCGATGTTCCGGTCGTACTCGCTGTGGTCCATGGCGGTCGTCCACTGGCGCAGCGGTGATGCCGACCGTGCCGTGCGGATGCTCGAGCACGCGCTGCAGATCACGCGGCTGGTCCACAGCCCCCGCGTCACCGCGTCCTGCCTCGAGGCTCTGGCCTGGGTCGCCGGCGAACGCCGCGACTGGACGCGGGCGGCCGTTCTGATGGGCGCTGCCGAGGAATTGGGGCGGTCGGTGGACAGCGTCGCCGTCATGTACTCGAACATGCTCGTCTACCACGACACGTGCGATCAGCAGACACGGCGGGCGCTCGGCGACAGAGCATTCACCGCGGCCTACCGGCGCGGGCAGCACCTGGATTTCGACGCGGCGGTCGCGTACGCCCTCGACGAGCAACCGCAGGTCTCCCCCGCTCCCGCCGATTCGCCGGTGAGACTCACCAAACGCGAACGACAGGTCGCCGACCTCGTCGCCGAGGGCCTCACCAACCAGGCGATCGCCAACCGTTTGGTGATCTCGCCCCGCACCGCCCAGGGCCACGTCGAGCACATCCTGACGAAACTGGGCTTCACTTCCCGCACGCAGATCGCCGCGTGGGTGGTGGAATCGCACGACGACGACGGCGACCGACGCGCACCCTCACCATGACGCCTCCGCGGCCATCACCGATCAGGACAGGTCGGTGATCACCAGGCGAGCGGAGGACGAATCCGCGAGCGCCTCGTAGCCCTCGTTGATTTCGTGCAGTGAAATCTCCTTGGACACCAGGTCGTCGAGGTTCATCCGTCCCTGCAGGTAGAGCGATGCGTACAGCGGAATGTCTCGCTTGAGGTTCGACGACCCCATCCAGACACCGTGGACGTGGATCTGCCTGGTCAACATCGTGACGCTGTCGATCTCCAGGCGGGCGTCGTTCGCGCCCAGGCCGACGAGGTACAGACCGCCGCCGGTGGCCAGCATCTCCAGCGCCTGCCGGGTGACCGAACTGATGCCGACGAAGTCGAACACGTGGTCGGCGCCGTGCCCGGTGATCTTGAGGACTTCGGCCACCGGATCGGTCGTGGACGAGTTGACGGTGTGGGTCGCGCCGAACGCCCGTGCACGTTCCAGCTTGGCGTCCTGCACGTCGACGACGATGATCGTGGCGGCCCCGGCGATCCTGGCACCGCTCACCCCGTTCATGCCGACGCCGCCGGCGCCGATGATGACGACCGTTTCACCGATCTGTACGTCGGCGGTGTGGAGTACGGCACCGGCTCCGGTCAAGACACCGCATCCCAGCAGAGCGGCCGGGGCGAACGGCATCTCCTCGGGCACGACCGCGAGCTGGTTTTCGTGAACCAACGCCTGCTGGGCGAATCCGCCGAGGCCGTTCATCTGGCCGATCGGTTTCGCCTCGGTGCCGAGGCGCGGCGGTTCGCCTGCTCCCCGCAGCGTCGCGTCGGTACGCAGGCAGCGATAGGTCTTGCCGGACAGGCAGTTGACACAGTTGGCACAAAACTGCAAAAGGCTGGCCACCACGTGGTCGCCGACCCGGATGTCGGTGACGTCCGGGCCGACCGCGCTGACCACCCCGGCCAATTCGTGTCCGAGCACGATGGGGAACTCGTAGCCGAGACCCATGGTCGCGATGCTGTGGTCCGAATGGCACAGCCCGGACGCCTTGACGTCGACCAGTACTTCGCGGCCCCGCGGCGCAGCAATCTCGATGTCGCGCACCGTGAACCCACGGCCGAGTTCCTCGACGATGGATGCTTTCATGTCCTCTTCCTCAGTTCGGTGGGTCGTGCAGATCCCGAGCAAACGCCGTGACGACCGGGCTGCTCGCAGCAAGAACGATCGTGATCGGCTCGAAGGGTTCGCCGGGTGGGTAGACGTCGTTGAACAGCCCGGCGCCATCGGGTGTGAGCCGTACATCGGAACCTGTCCACGTGATGGTTCCACTCTGTGTAGAGCTGTCCAAGGTGAATGTGACGAGATGTAAACGAGCTTCAACTTCAGGGTGGTGCGGGTCGAGGACCGTCAAGTCGGCGGTCCTGCCGCGGACCGTGACCCATGGGTCGGCAATCCGGACGAAGAGCATTCCGAAGTGGCCGCCGAAGCGCACGTCGCCGCGGAACGCCATGAACCGATCGACGCCCGCCGGCGCCGCCACTTCGGGTGCCGGTTCGAACACCATCTCGTTGTGCTCGGTCGGCCTCGCTCCGTCGCTGACGGTGCCGCGGCCGTCGGGCATGCGCGCGATGTAATCCAGGAAACTGGCCTTGATGCCCCAACGGAGCCCCGGAAGGGTCGCGTCGACCACGCTCACCGCTGCGGTGTTTCTCGTTCTGCGGCTGGGAACTTCAGATGCACGTTATCGACACCCCACGCCAGACCGAGGTGCTCGTGCGGCTCGGTGCCGGGAACCAGTTCGAACTTCGGCATCCGGCGATGCAGCTCGGTGAACGCGATCTTCAGTTCGAGCCTCGCCAGGTTCAGGCCGAGGCAGCGATGCGGACCCATCCCGAAGGCGAGGTGGGGGCGTGCGTCACGGTCGAATCGCACCTCGTCCGGGTCGGGATAGTACTTCGGGTCACGGTTCGCCGCAGCCACGGGAAAATGCACTCGCTCACCCTTGGGGATCGTGACGCCGCCGACCTCGACCGAGTCCTCGACGATGGTCCGGGTCGGCACGGGAGGCGCCGTGCAGCGCAGCAGCTCCTCGATGGCGGGCTCCAGGTTTTCGGGACCTGCGAACATCTCGTCCCACTGCTCGGGGTGCCGCGCCAGGTAGGTCATCGACTGGGCCAGCACGCTCTGCACCGTGTCGAGGCCGGCCAGCGTCATGGTCAGGAACAGGTCGAACAGTTCCAGGTCGGTGAGCGCCCTGCCGTCGATCTCCGCGTCGAGCGCGGCGGACGTGACATCGTCGCGGCGCGGGGCGGCACGCCGTTCGGCGATCATCGCAAGCATGTACTCCCGCATTTCACCGTGAGCCTTGCCGCGGGCGGCGTCCGTCTCCTCCTGGGTTCCTCCGACGACGCCGTGCAACAACGTCGACACCCAGTCGTTCATCGTGTGCAGGTCCTTCAACGGCCAGCCCATGATGGTCAGGACCGTGACGCCGGGGAACGGCAGCGCGAAACCCTCCACGAAGTCGCACTGCCCGTCCTCGATCCAGCGATCGATGAGCCGGTTGGCCGATTCCCGCAGCGTGTCCTCGAGCAGCGCGACCTTCTGGGGTGAGAAATACGGGTCCAGCAGGGCACGGAACTGCTTGTGGCGCGGCCCGTCGATCTCGACCGGGATCATCCCGTCCTCTTTGCCCGTGGGGTTGCTGCCGTCCGGATCGTTCGGGAAGCTGATGAAACCGCGGTTGCTGCGCCGCAGCACGCTCGAGATGTCGTCATACCTCGTCAGGACCCAGCAGCCGTTGCCCCGCGCGGAGTAGCTGACCGGAACCTTCTCGCGCCGATCGGCGATCTCCGCGAGATGCTCGGCGATGGAGACAGGATTGTAGGGGTCGTAATCGCGGCGGTACTGATCGTGCAGGTCGGCAAGCGTCAGCACTACGGTCATGAGAGGCTCCAGGTCGGGGACGAATGCGGATTCGAAGTGAAGTTGATTCAGCCGAGCATGTTTCGCGTTCCACACGACCGAGTTTCAGGATTGCACGCGGACGAGGTCCCTCTCGCTTCCGCCCTCTTCCTCCACACCGGACGGTGTCGGTGATTGCTGCATCTGGCGCCACGGCACGAACACGGCGAGAGCCGCACCGAAGAAGGCGGCCACGGTGGGCAGGAGGAACGCCAGTGTCACGCCCGTACTCGTCGAGAAGACTTCACCGTCGGCGACCAGCGCGACGTTGGAGTTCAGGACTGCGTACGCGACTGCGGGCAATGCGGCGGCACCGGTCAGGGTGAAGACGTTCACGAGGCCGGCGATCGACGCTTGCTGCTCGGCGGGTACCGCGGCGACGATCAGATTCGGCACCGAGGCCAGAATGATGCCCTGGCCGTAGCCCGCGATGAAGCTGAACAGGAGAAGCAGGGCGAATTGCTGGTGAGACAACGTGATCAGAAGAGCACCGAGACCGGCGATCGTCAGACCTGCCCCCATCAGACGGCGCGCAGGGATGCCGCTCACCAGCTTCGCGACGGTGATGCCACCGACCATGTTGGCGAACCCGTAGACGGCGAGCACCGGGGCGAACCCGAACCCGTCGAGTCCGAGACCGTATCCCAGACCCAGCACCGCAGGGGTCATGCACACCATCGGCAGCAGCACGAAGAGGGCCTGGGCGCACGCATACCCGCAGCTCGCGGTCACGGCGGTCAAGGTGACCGCGCGCTTGCGGAACAGTCGCAGATCGACGAGTGGATCCGCGAACTTGTTCGCCGACACCACCCAGGCGGTGAGCGCGGCGATCCCGATGACGAACCCCGCGAGCGTTCCCTTCGCAGTCCAGCCCCACGTCGGCCCGAACGTCACCCCGATGAGGATGCCGGCCAGCCCGATTCCGAGCAGCGACGCCCCGACGAAGTCCAGCCTCGATCGCACCCGCACCCGCGTCTCGGCGGTACTCGCCGTGATGAAGCCGGCCAGGACGACAAGGGCGCACGCGGTCATCCAGTAGATCGCGCGCAGGCCCCAGAGGTCGAGGATCCACGCGGTCAGATAGGGCGACGCGGTGGTGAAGATGCTCAACCCGGCCATCGACAAGCTCATCGCCACGGCAACCTTGTTGCGCGGGAACACGTCCCGTATCAGGGAATAGACGAGAAAGAGCGTGGTCCCGATCAACCCCTGCAGAACGCGTCCCAGCACGAACAGAAAGTAGGACGGCGCGAGCGCGGAGATCACGGAACCCACGGTCGCCACCAGCATGACCAGCAGAAGCAGCCTGCGCTTGCCGTACATGTCCGCCAGCTTGCCGACCAGCGGGGACAGAACAGCACCACTGAGCAGCGTCGCGGCCACGGCCCAGGCGCCCTGCGCCGTGTGGAAGTGCTGCGAAATGGCGGGGATGGCGAACGCGGTCATGGCGCTGGACGACGCGGTGACTTCGAGGAGCAGGCACAACGAGATCAGCGAAACGATCAGACGTGGGGTCCAACTCGCAGCGGGTATCCCGTCTGCGGTGTGCTGCGCAGGTGACCTCTGGTCGGCGGGGGTGTTCATGGTTGGTGAGGTTCCCTTCTCGGCAAGAAAACAGCGGCTCTGGATGGCCGGATCAGGAGTCCTGCGACTCGAATGTCACTTTCAGGTGTGTGTACTCGTGAAGACCCTCTAGCCCGTTCTCCATACCGAGACCACTCCATTTGGCGCCCCCGACAGGGATGTTCGGCGCCGCGATCGAATGCGCGTTGACGAACACCGTCCCGGACTCGAGGCGGCGGCCGACTGCGCGGGCACGATCGACGTCGCGCCCCCAGACCGATGCGCCGAGGCCGAACTTCGACGAGTTCACGTCGTCGATGACAGCATCCAGGTCGGTGTAGCGGACGAGGGGAAGCACGGGCCCGAACTGCTCCTCCTGCACGATCCGGCTGTTCGGCGCGACATCGATCAGCACCGTGGGCGGCAGGAAGTAGCCCGGCCCGGCGGGCGGCTGGCCACCGGCGATCGCTTTCGCCCCGTGGGACAGTGCGTCTTCGAGCAGTTCCAGCACCCGCTCGTACTGGGGGCGATTGTTGATCGGCCCGAGATCCGTACCATCGACCATACCGGGCCCGACCCGCACGTCCCGAGCGAGTCCGGACAGCAGTTCTGCCACGCGGTCGAAATGCATCGCGGGCACATAGATTCGTTTGATGCAGCCGCAGAGCTGGCCGTTGTTGGCGAAGCTCAGCGTGAACAGCTTCTCGGCTATGGCTTCGGGGTCGACATCGTCGAGCAGGATCGCCGGATCGTTGCCGCCGAGTTCGAGCGTGATGCGCTTCAGATCGTCCGCAGCCGAGCGGGCCACCGCCTTGCCCGTCGCCACCGAACCGGTGAAGCTCACCTTCGCGGGAATCGGATGTGTGGTCATGCGGGCGCCGAGCGAATCACCGCCCGAGACCACGTTGACGACGCCGGGCGGGAGCACCTCGGCGATCAGGGCACCGAATCTCAGCGTGGAGACGGGCGTGTACGGCGACGGCTTCAGCACCATCGTGTTGCCGGTCCTGAGCGCGGGACCGAGCTTCCAGCATGCAAGTGTCACAGGAAAGTTCCACGGGGTGATCGCCGCAACCACACCCAGCGGCCGGCGCTCGGCGGTGACGGAGAAGCCCGCGCAGTCGTCCGGCACCGAACTCTCGGGGACCGGCATGTCGGCGAACTGTTCCAGCCACATCGCCGACAGCTGGATCTCCATCCGTGAATCCGCGCGGGACTTACCCTGCTCCCTGGTGAGGAGTTCGGACAGCTCGTCCTCGTTGCGGCGCAGAGCATCCGCGGCCGAACGCAGCCCCTTCCGCCTCGCCTCCTCGTCCTGTGACCAGGCGAGCTGGGCTTCCGCGGCAGCGGCGAAGGCCTCGTCGAGCTGAGCATCGGAGCACTCGGGTACGACGGCCCACACTTCCTCGGTCGCGGGATCGAGCACACCCACGGTGGAGTCACTCGTCACGCGCCTACCGTTGATGACCATTTCAGCGGCAAAGTGCTCAGCCATTACCCGGCTCCTCTCTCGGCAGGCGATCTCTCGCTCCCCTGCGACTGCTACGTCAGGTTGGTGGAAAACAGGACTACACATCGGCCTCGTCCGCTTCACCCGAAACCCCGTGGGGCCGCCGAGACCGGCCGCCGCATCGTGATGTCCCTCACTCTAATCCGGATCACCCAATTATTACAAGACGTCTTGTCGCAAATTAAGTCAGCGAAACGCGACCGGAAGTGTCGTCCGGCCCCGCAGTTCGAAGCTGGTGTTCCACGCGGTCTCACCCGCTCGCCGGAGATGCGGGTATCGCGTGAGCAATCTGGTGTATGCGATCTCGGTTTCGACGCGCGCGAGTGACGCGCCGATGCATACGTGGACACCGATTCCGAGGGCCAGGTGCCGGTTGGGCCTGCGATCGATCCGGAACTCCTCCGGGTCGGTGAACTGCGACGGATCACGGTTCGCCGCCGGGATGAGGGGGATGACGGACTCGCCCGCCTTGACGAGGCTGCCGCCGACTACCGTGTCACGAGTCGCCGTGCGACCGGTGAACTGCACGGGGCCCACAAATCGGAGGCACTCCTGCACGGCCGAGGGTGCGAGGCCCGGGTCGTTGCGGATCGCCTCCATGTCTGCGGGACGGTCGAGCAGCACGTCGAGGCCGTTACCGATGAGATTCACGGTCGTGATGTGCCCCGCCTCCATCATCAAATGGATGGTGTCGATCATTTCGGCATGCGTCAGACCGTCCTCACGCTGCGACGTCAGCAGAGCACTGATGAGGTCCTCCCCGGGAAGCCGCCGCTTCTTCTCGATCACGTCCTCGACGAACTCGCGCAGCCTGCGCCCGTGAGCAGCGGTCCGCTCGAGGGTCTCCTTGCTCGCGTGAGGGTCGTGTGCGGGACTTCCCCGATCCGCCAATGCCAGCTCGAGGAACTCGTCCTGGTCCTCACGAGGGACGCCGAGGAGTTCGGCGATCGCATAGACCGGCAGCGGGTAGGCGAAGTCCGCAATGACGTCCATGCCCTCGTCACCCTCGACCCCATCCAGCAGTCGGTCGGCGATTTCGCGGATCCGGCCCGCCAGCCGGTCGAGACCGCGAGTGGAGAAGGCCGGCGCCGACCCCCTGCGCAGACGTCGTTGCTCGGGCGGTTCGGTCGTGACCATCGTCGGCCCCTTGAACGCCTGGTACCGATCACCGTCGACGGGCCGCTCGGTCATGTGCGGCTTGTCGATGTTGTACTGGGCGGACGAGAAGTTCTCGTGGTCTCGCAGTACGAGCGCGACGTCGTCGAAACGGGTCGCGAACCACAACCGGCGCTTGGCGTTCCAGTGCATCGGTTCGGTCTCGCGCATCATGGTGTAGACGGCGATCGGATCGTCGACGTGCGCCGGGTCCCAGGGGTCGAATCCGGACGGGAGCGTGCCGACCTCGGACGACAGGATATCGGTCATCTACTGTTCCTCTCGAGCAGGAAATTCCGCGGAGCGTGCGGGATTTCGGGCCCGATGCGCGACTATTGGCACACGGCCCGAAGGTGTTATGCGACACACCTTAGCGACTCGGACCGATATTCAGGACGCTTTGTCGCAAATCCCTCGGACCGCATTCGAGAGGACAGGGATTCCCGTGCCGGAGCTCAGGCGGTGCCGGTGACGAGACCCCACAGGCCGTCGCGTCCGGCGGCGAGCGCAGCGTCGGTCAGCGTGTCGTCCCAGTAGTGAACGGAACCGAACTCCGACCGCCAGGCCAGTGCCGGCTTGGTGAACTCGTGAAGCCGGTGCTCGCGGGTCGTGCCGATCGCTCCGTGCACCTGATGGGCGTTGCGCACGACGACCGACGCGGCGTGCCCGGCACACGACCGGGCGACCGCGATGGGGAATTCGAGATCCTTTGCCGCCCATTGCGTGCGCACCGCCGCGGCGAGCGCGGCATCGGTGGCCGCCCGGGCCAGCGCAGCCTCCGCCGCGATGTCGGACACCAGGTTCTGCACCGCCTGGAACTTGGCGAGTGGACGACCGAACTGCGACCGTTCACCCGCGTGCGCCACCGACAGTTCGACGATCCGGTCGAGTGCGGCACACGTCTGCAGAGCCCGGATCAGCGCCCCGCGCAGGAAGTACTGCCGAACGACCGAATCGTCGACGGCGACACCGGACAGGGTCGCCAGGTCGATGTGCACGGTGTCGCGGGGCTCCTCGGCCAGGTTGACACCCGCGGTGATCTCGAACGCGCTCGCCGCGAGATCGGCCACGCGGTACGTGTGACCGTCGTGCCATACGGTGACGATCCGCTCGGCTTCGCTCGCCCAGGGCACCCCCGAGGCACCACCGTAGGCGCCCGGCACGGCCACCGTGCGCCGTGCCGGATCGACCGGCAGTCCGGCAGTCTCGAGGAGCCAGCCGGCGAGGAGGTCGTGTTCGGCGACGGGTACCCGGACACCGTTCCAGACCGCGGCCTGGATCAGTTCGGCTGCCTCGAGCCAGCTTCCGCCGCTACCACCGGTGGCCTCGGCGCCGGTGAGGCGGACCAGGCCGAGTTCGTCGAGCTGCGCCCAGAGCGTGGTGTCCCAGCGGGCGGCGCCGATCGCCGGCTCGTGTTGCTGCCGGTGCCGCGCGAAGACCGCGGACATCATGTCGATGAGATCGGTGTCGATCGTCGTTGCGGTGGTCATCAGCGCATCCCCAATCCTCGTGCGATCACGCCGCGCAGAACTTCGTTGGTGCCGCCCCGGAGCGTGAATCCCGGACGTTGGACTACGGCGCTCTCGAGCATCGCCGCGTATTCCGCCTGCTCGGCGGACGGATCGCCGGCGAGCAGATCGGCGAAATCGGCGATGTCGCCCTCGGTGGAGGTTCCCAGGACCTTGACGACCGCTGCCGCGGTATCCGCCGGTTCGTGTCGGCCGAGCGCTCCGGCCACCGCCGTCGACATCTGGTGCAGCCCGGCGATCCGCGCCACGTACCGGCCCACGTCGGTGTGCCGGGGCAACGCCTCACGGCGCATCTGTTCGGCAGACTCCGCGAGCAGAGGGAACGTCGACAGGAAGCGTTCCGGCCCGCTGCGTTCGAAGCTGAGCTCGGAGGTGACCTGCTGCCATCCGTCGCCGATGGTGCCGAACACCATGTCGTCGGGGACGAAGACGGCGTCGAGGATGACCTCGTTGAAGTGGTGCCCGCCGTTCATCGAGACGATCGGGCGGACGTCGACGCCCGGCGAGTGCAGGTCGACGATGAACTGGCTGAGACCGTCGTGCCGGTGTGACGGATCGACCGGGGCGGTTCGTGCCAGGCAGATGAACATGTGCGCGCGGTGCGCGCCCGAGGTCCACACCTTCGTTCCGGTGACGGACCATCCCCCGTCGACGCGGGTGGCCTTGGTGCGGACGCTGGCGAGGTCGGAGCCGGAGTCCGGTTCGCTCATGCCGATTCCGAAGTAGCAGTCGCCGCTCGCAATGGCAGGCAGGAATCTGTGCTTCTGGACCTCGGTGCCGTACTTCAGCAACGAGGGGACGATCTGCCGATCGGCGATCCAGTGGGCGGACACCGGCATGCCGGCCGCGAGCAGTTCCTCGGTGACGACGAATCGCTCCAGGTGGCTGCGGCCGTGTCCGCCGTACTCGCTCGGCACGGTCATGCCGAGCCAGCCGCGGGCGGCGAGCGCCCGGGTGAAGTCCTCGTCCCACCCGGTCAGCCAGCAGTCGACCTGCCGGTGGATGCGACCGTCGGCGAGGCACTCGGCGACGAAGTCGCGGACCTCGCACCGTAACTCGTCCATGGCGTGCGGATCGTCCGACACCGGGGGAACCAATCGAGAAGTGTTCATGTGCAGGCTTTCGGGATCGGGAAGCGTGGTCGCGGGCGGTGGCCCGCGGGATTGGATGTACTCAGGCGCCGACTTCGACGATCACCGCCGAGGCCATCCCGCCGCCGGCGCACATCGCGGCCACGCCGGTGCCACCGCCGCGGCGCCCGAGTTCGTGGACGACGGTCGTCAGCATGCGCGCGCCGGTCGCCGCCACGGGGTGCCCGAGGGAGCACCCGCTGCCGAACGGGTTGACGCGGTCCTCGTCGAGATTCAGCGTGCGGCAGGCCGCGATCGGAACCGAGGCGAACGCCTCGTTGATCTCCCACAAGTCGATGTCGGTGACCGCCATGCCCGTGCGGGACAGTGCCTTCCGGATCGCATCGACCACGGCGAGTCCGGTGCGGACGGGGTCGGCACCGACCGAGGCTCCGCCCCGGATCGTCGCGAGGGCGGGCAGGCCGTCGGCGTCGACGACATCCGAAGACGTGATCATGAGCGCGGCCGCGGCGTCGTTGATCCCGCTGGCATTGCCTGCGGTGACGCTGAAACCGGGGATCTCGGGGTGCAGCACCCGCAGCGACGCGAGTTTCGCGGCGTCGGTCGTGGCGCGCGGGTGCTCGTCGGTATCGAATATTCGTACCGTGCCGTCCGCTGCAGGCACCGACAGCGGGACGATCTCGTCGGCGAACACGCCCTTCTCGATCGCCTCCAGGGCGCGTCGATGCGAGCGCAACGCCCACGCGTCCTGGTCCTCCCGGGAAATTCCGCTGAGGCGCGCCGCGTTCCAGCCCACGGTGACGGACATGTCGTCGGCGGGTGCGTCAGGGGTCGGCCGGTGCGACTGGAACAGCCACGCGGTGTCCGGGTCCTCACGGAGTCGCAGAATGGGTGCGGTGGAGGAGGATTGGACGCCGCCGGCGATGATCGAGCGTTCGCCGCCTCCGCGCACCCCGGCCGCGGCGAGCAGTACGCTGCTGAGCCCCCCGGCGCAGTGCCGGTTGACGGCCAGGCCCGGCACGTGTGTCAGACCGGCGTCGATCGCGGAGAAGCGTGCGATATCGCCTCCGCCGTGGAGAGATTCGGCGAGGATGACGTCGTCGACCAGATCGGGTGCGACGCCCGATTCCTTCAGCGCCGCCGTGATGATTGGGACGGTCAGTGCGTCGGGCTGCGTGTGCGCCAGGCTGCCCTTGAACGCCGTCCCGATTGCGGTGCGGACGGCGGAGGTGACGATGGCCTCGACCATGAGGGCTCCTTCGTGTCGGTGAAGTCTGATCCCCGCGCGAACAGGCAGAACGGTCGTTCTCCGATCGGCGCCGGGAAGTGCGGGATCTAGAGGTCCAGGATCAGCCGGGGGGTGCACGAACGTCCGACGCAGATCATCATCGTCTCGTTCGCCTCGCGTTCCTCGTCCGACAGCACGGAGTCGCGGTGCTCGGGAACCCCACCGAGAACACGCGTTTCACATGTTCCGCAGAATCCCTCCTCGCACGACGCGGGCGCGTCCGGGAGCACAGCCCGGACCGCTTCGAGGATGGTGACGTCCTCCGTGACGTGCACGGTCGTGCCGGTTCGCTCGAGCACGACCTCGAAGGAGGTGTTGTCCCCCGCCTCGGCCGGTTCGCTCGACGCCCCGAATCGTTCGAAGTGCAGCGACGAGCTGCGCCCGGCCTCCGTGCACACGTCCGCGAGCGCCCGGAGCAGACCCTCCGGCCCGCACGCGTAGATCAGGGCGTCGGGATTCGTCGCCGCGACCTCGGCTGCCAGGTCCGGAAGCCCGCGCTCGTCGTGCGCGACGATATCGACCGAGTCCGCACCGAATCCCGTGGCCCGCTCCACGAACGCCATTGACGAACGGCTGCGTCCGCCGTACACGAGCCGCCAGGTCGCGCCCTGTTCGGCTGCGGCGCGAATCATCGGGAGGATCGGCGTGATGCCCACTCCCCCGGCGACGAACAGGTACGACGGCGCGGGACGCAGCTCGAAGTGGTTCCGCTGATCGCGTGCCACGAGCACGTCGCCGACCTGGACGGACGAGTGCAGTTCGATCGAGCCGCCGCGGGATTCGGGTTCCCGCAGCACCGCGATCTCGTACGCGGATCCGTCGGCGGGATCGCCGCACAGCGAGTACTGCCGGATCAGGCCCGACGGCAGGACCAGGTCCAGGTGGGAACCCGGCTCCCAGGCCGGCAGTGCGGTGCCGTCCTCGGCGGCGAGCCGGAATCCGCGGACGCAGTCGGACACGTCGACCGCCTCCACGACCTGCAACCGCAGCGCTTCGTCGTTCACGTCGTCTCCGCTTTCGCCCGCGGTGCTCTCGAATCGAGTCTGTGCCTCGTCGATGGTCATTGCTCACCTGCCCAGGAAATGATTTCGTCGGCGGTCTGCCGGCGGGTGCGGAAGTCGTTGACCGGATTGGAGGTGTCGGCGTATCCGAACGAGATGCCGAGCAGGATCATCCGCTCCTGCGGGATGTCGAAGAAGTCCCGGATGAACGGGGCCTGGCTGGCCATGGCGGCCTGGGGGACGGCCCCGATCCCGCGGGCCTGTGCGGCGAGGAGGAAGCTCTGCACGAACAGTCCGCAGTCCACCGCGCCGTAGATGCCGAGGTTGCGTTCGGTGGTCACGATCGCGACGTGCGGAGCCCCGAACAGCGAGAAGTTCTCGAACATCTGCTTGCGGGAAGCGTCGCGGTCGCCCTTGGCGATGCCGACGCTTTCGTAGAGCTGGAACCCGCACTCGCGGCGGCGGGCCAGGTACTCGCCCTCGTAGGCCGCCGGAAACGCGAAATCGGGGTTGTCCTCGAACTTCTCACCGACGTGCTCGCTGAGCCCCTTGCGGAACCGTTCGGTCTCCTCGCCCTCGGTGACGATCACGTTCCACGGTTGCGTGTTGCACCAGGACGGGGCGTGGCCCGCGTCCGCGACGATCGACCGGATGACGTCGCGGTCGACGGGTTCCGGCCGGTAGCTGCGGCAGCTACGGCGTTCCTCGAGCAGGGTGGACAGGACGTCGGCAGGCGTCGAGTTGATCAGGTCCATGAAGGGTTCCCACATTCGGTCGGACTCTCGGGAGAGTCGGTGTCGTGTTCGGCGGTTCAGCCGGCGGAGCCGGCGAGGGCACGACGGTCGTACAGTGCCCGGATCTCTTCCTGGTAGCGGTCGGCGACACCCTTGCGGCGGATCTTGAGGGTCGAGGTGACCTCGTTTCCGCCCGGTGTCCACGTGTCGGTGACGATGTGAAACCTCTTGATCTGCTCGACGCGGGAGAGCCCCTGGTTCGCGGTCTCGACGTCCTGCTCGACGACGGCGAGGATCCGCGCGTCGGTGGCCAACTCCTCCAGCGGAGCGGGTTCGATGCCGTTGTCGGCGCAGTGTGTGGCGAGAGCGTCGGGGTCCAGGGTCAGCAACGCGACGAGGTAGGGCCTGCCCTCGCCGATCGCGACCGCGGTCGACAGCAACCGGCCGTGCTTGCGGAGTTCACCCTCGATCAGCACCGGGGACATGTTCTTGCCTGCGGCGTTGATGATGAGTTCCTTCTTGCGGTCGACGATCGTCAGGTAGCCGTCGGCGTCCCGCGTCGCGATGTCACCGGTGTGCAGCCAGCCGTCGCCGTCGATCGCCTCGGCGGTGGCCTCCGGCATGTCGCGGTAGCCGACCATGACACCGGGCCCCTTGACGAGGATCTCGCCGTCGTCGGCGAGGCGGACCTCCTGCCCGTCGAGCGGGACGCCGATCGTTCCGAAGCGCACGCCGTCCGGCGGGTTGGTGGTGCACACGCCGCCGTTCTCCGACATGCCGTACGACTCACCCAGCGGAACCCCCACCGCGTGGAAGAACTCCATCAGTTCCCGCGCCACGGGAGCGCCGCCGATGATCGCGGCCGCGATCCGGTCGAGGCCGACCAGCGCTCGGATGTCGCGCATGACGGCGATTTCCGCCTCGTCCGGCTTCTCGTCCCGCCGGACGCGTTCGAGACCCCGCTCGAGGGCGGCGGTGAGCTCCGCACGGCGGGCCGGGTCGTCCTGTGCGGCGATCTCGGCCTGGATGCGTGACCTCAGCTTCTCCCACATGCGTGGTGGGGAGAAGAACAGGCCCGGGCGGACTTTCAGCATGCCGTCGAGGACCTCGGAATGGTCGGTGAGCAGCGTCATCTCGAAGCCGCGCAGAATCTGCCCGTAGTGGTCCATGTTCCGCGCGGCGATGTGGGCCATCGGCAGGTACGACATCTGCGCGGAGCCGAACGGCAGACCCATCCGCTCCATGTAGGTGCCGACCGCCCACAGGATGTTGCCGTGCGTGAGCTGGACGCCCTTCGACACACCGGTCGTCCCGGACGTGTAGATCATCGTCGCGAGGTCGGACGAGGACACCTGCCGCCAGCGCGCCTCGAAGTCGAAGTCTGCCGGCGTCGCGGCGACGTGGTCGGCCCACGCGTGCCGGCCGCCCGGGGCCTCGTCGATGACCGCGACATGCTCGATCAGGCCGGCCGCCTGCTCCGCCTGCGCACCGTACGCGCGCTCGGTCACCAGGACCCGGGCGCCGGAGTTGGTGAGCAGGTATTCGATGAACTGCGGCGGTGCTGTGTTGTAGACCGAGACCGTGCGGGCACCCAGGTGCAGGGCCGCGAGGTCGAACCAGTGGAACTCGGGGCGGGTGGAGAACAGCAGTGCCACGCAGTCGCCCGGGCCCACTCCCATGGCCGCGAGCGCACCCGCGGTTTCCTCGACGTTGCGGGCGTACTCACCCCAGGTGATGTCGGCGAACGACCCGTCGAACGACGTGAACGCGATCCGGTCCCGGTAGCGCGCGGCGCTGTCCTGGAAGCGGGCGCACAGACTCGCCGGAGCGGGGTCCGGGACGAGGACGGAACCTTCTCGACCAGTGTCAGCGTGCACTTCGGTTTCTCCTGTTCATTTCCGAAAGCTCTACTCGTGATAGAGGGCGGCGGACCGTCACGCGTACGCGCCTGCGACGGCGCCGTGGTCCATCACGGCGGTCACGTAGCGGTCGCTCATGATCCGGCTGCGCTCGAAGGGCTGCATCACCTTGGGTGTCATCGTCCACATCAGTCCGTGGACGAGGTGCCGGACGTAGTCGGCCCACGCCTCGTCGAACGGGATCCGCGGTCCGCCTGCCGCCGCGAGCTGGTCCAGGTAGTCCCGGAGGAGGTCCCGTTCGTTGCCCCGGCGGTCCTCGACCGACAACGCACCGGAGAGGAAGTAGGCGACGTCGTAGGACCACGGTCCGAAGCAGTAGCACTGCCAGTCGATGAAGCCGAGGTCGCCGCCCGGACGCAGGAACGTGTTGCCGAGGTGTGCGTCGCCGTGCTGCAGGGAGTGCACGGCGACGTCGTCCGATTCCCACACGGACTTGAATGCCCGGTACAGCAGCTCCGGGTTCTGAAGCTCCGCGGGGTATTGGGGTGCACCCTCCTGCGCGAAGTGCGAGTTCCAGTACTTTTCCCGGTAGAAGAGCTTCGCGGCCTTGCGGTTGATGCTGCCGACGCCGACGCCCGGAAGGTCGGCTGCGGTCTTCCCCCAGGTGGCGGCGTGCCACTTCGCCTGGTGACGCAGTCCGCTCGCGACCTGATCGACGGTCAGGACGTCGCCCGGCTCGACGAATGTCGATCCCGTCGTGGCGATGTCTTCGAGGACGATCAGTCCCCTGTCGCCGTTCCGGTCGACGCCGGCGTAGTAGCACTCGGGCGCCGACGACTCGAACAGGTGACGCAGTTCCCCGTAGAACCGGGCCTCCATCGTGTGGATCGCATCGTCGGAGACGTCGTCGAGTCGGCGATCCAGGCCGCCCTTGACGCACAGATTGCGGGACAGCGGGCCCTCCGGCTGTCCGGAGTAGGTGGCCTCGAGGAGCACCTTCGTGGCTGTGCCCCAGATGATCTTGGTGATCTCGAGGTGTTCGACCGTCAGCGTCGGGTTCTGCAGGCGCAGGACCCCGGTGAGCCACGCGGCCGTGATCTCGTCCGGCGCGCTCGGTTGGAAATCGGAAGTATCAAGCATGAAACCGGAGTCTCCTCGACTGTCGGCACGAATATAATTGAGACTGCTAGGATCAATATAGGAACCGCACGCAGCGCCGTCAAGCCACTCGCGTTACCTGATTCACATCAGGCACCGGACGGTGAGTCGATCCACATGCCGCCCGGAATTCGCCGGGACCACCCGTTCCACACCGCCGGAGGCACCGTGCCGAGCATCGAAGAACGCCTGATCAGGCTCGAGGACATCGAGCGCATCCGTCGCCTGAAGGCCGAGTACTGCAACGTCTGCGACGATCACCACGATCCGGACGCGATCGTCCGGCTCTTCGCCGCCGACGGCATCTGGGAGGCCGACGGACTCGGCGCATACCGGGGTCACGACGAGATTCGCCGGGCATTCGAGCGTTTCGGGCGGTCCATACGCTTCTCGCAGCACAACACGACGAATCTCGACATCACGGTGACCGGGAACACTGCGCGCGGAACGTGGCATTTCGTGGGCGTCGTCGACTTCCACGACGGTCCGGCCCGCCTCACGCTCGCGCGGTACGACGAACGGTACGTCAAGATCGACCGCGATTGGAAGTTCGCGCACCTGAGTGCCGTGCGGCTCGCGCACCACGAGCTGCCCGACCTGCAGAGATGACGGAACCGCCCGTGCGTGAGCACGGGCGGTCCGGTGATCGGCGACGGGGCGGAAGTTCCGGGTCAGGCGTCGCCGTGGACGAGCCCGAACGGGCGGCCGTCCTCCATCCGGTCCGTGACCTCGATCCAACCGGCGCCGGACCTGCCGTTGATCTCCACGTTCGCGAGATGCTCGACGATGCGCAGCACCTCGTCACCCTTCGTGTGCCGGAGCGGGAGACGGCACGTCGGCTGGTAGGTCGCCTCGAACACGTCGCCGTCCGGCAGCGGGATCGTGACGTCCGCACCGGCCAGCCAGTAGTCCGGGGCGCCGTCGTACCGGCATTTCACGCTCATCTCCGTGACCACGTGCGGCGTACCGTCCTTCAGGACGATGCCCGCGACCGCGGGTTCGGGGGTGCCGACCTGCATCGCGACGACGGAAAACAGGTTGCCGGCGTCGAGCTGGCCGTACACCCATCTCCAGCAGTCGATCGACTGCCAGTTGCGCACGCCCCACGAGTGGTCACGGAAGCCGAATCCGCGAATCCGTTTCTCCTGACCGTCGATTCGGACGGTCCCGGTCACCTGCCCGACGCCGGCATAGTGATCCTTGGCGACCGAGTCGCCGCCGTGATAGGTGCCGTCCGTCGACGTGCGGTACGGCGGGGCCAGGTCGGCCCAGGACAGGTCGAACGCGACCTTCTCCTTCGGCGAGTTACGGAACGCCGTACCCGGATCCGCGAACTCCGTGCCGTCGGCGAGGTGGCTCAGTTCGCCGTCGAACGAGATCGACCAGCCCCCGCCCGTCCCCTCCGGGGCGAAGTCGAGGTCCCCGGCCTGCCATCGGAGGTTGTCGGTGATCTTCGCTTTCCGGAAACCGACCAGCGCGTCACCCGTGCTGCGCAACTGGAGCGCCGTCACCTCCGCGAATCCCTCGTTGACCCGTCGGCCGATGCGGAAGAGCGCCCCGGCCGAACCGTCCTCTTCGACGACGTGGAAGAAGGCCGATTCGTTCCAGTTCGACTCCGGGCCGGGATCGTGCATCGCCTCGTCGGCCGCGACGACGTTGAAGAATGCGGACTGTGCATCCATGTTCTGTTCCTCTCGACCGGATTCAGTTGGCGGCGGTGTTCTCGGCGACTCCGCGCGAACCCACCTGACCCTTCCACGAGGTTCCCGGCTCGATCATCTTCTCCGCGGCGCGGATCTCCTCGTACGAGAAGTTCCGGCCCAGGCCGATCGGGGTCTCGCCCTTCGCGTACTTGCGCGCGGCGTCGAGGATCAGGCGGCGCATGCGAATGATGGCCAGGTCCGACGTGCCCAGGTGTTCGCGGCTGCGGTCCTCGATGGGACCCATGCTCTCCTGGATGCCGAGGTCCTCGACCTGGTTGCCGGTCATGCCGCTGAAGCTGAATTTGTCGCCGTGCTTCTTGCGGTCCATGAGGTCCCGGTCCTGCTGCCACATGTTCCCCGAGTGGAAGTCCATGTGGAAGTTTTCGTCGAGTTCGCCGACGCCGGACCATTCCAGAATCTTGGCGCGGTAGTCGGGCTCGATGTTCTCGTCGTCGAGACGGGCGTGGATGAAGTAGAAGATGGTGTTCTCGTCGTCGACCGGCACGAACACCTGCGAGAACACCCAGTTCTCCGGTGCCGAGAACAGTGCCCAGGACGGGGCGACGAACTGCGTCGTGCGCACGTACTTCTTGTGCTCGCCGTCGACCAGCGCATCGCGGATGCCTGCGTAGTGGAACCCGTAGGGCAGGTTCTCGACCTCGAGGCGCGGCGCCCCGTCGGTCAGCTGGAAGTTGAGCAGGCCGCCGCCGCCGGTGTAGTCGCCGCCTTCGGCCAGACGCCGGTTGAGGTCGTTGTGCAGGAAGTTGGAGTGGGCCGAGTCGATGGCACCCTCGATCGCCTGAGCCCAGTTGCACCGCTGCGCCACCCGAATCGTGTAGATCTGCTCCGGCTTGCGAGCGGT
>NZ_WXYH01000390.1:2011-2346 GCF_009872365.1 Rhodococcus sp. T7 | reverse complement strand
TTCGTGCCGGTCGACGACGAGAACACCATCTTCTACTTCATCCACGCCCGGGAGGGCGACGAGATCATCGACGAGCCCTACCGGGCCAAGATTCTGGAATGGTCCGGTGTCGGTGACCTCGACGACGACTTCCACATGGACTTCCACTCGGGGAACATGTGGCGGCAGGACCGGGACCTGATGGACCGCAAGAAGCACGGCGACCACTTCAGCTTCAGCGGCATGACCGGCAACCAGACCGAGGATCTCGGGGTGCAGGAGAGCATGGGGCCGATCGAGGATCGCACCCGTGAGCACCTGGGTACGTCCGACCTCGCCGTCATTCGGATGCGCCG
>NZ_WXYH01000390.1:1658-2001 GCF_009872365.1 Rhodococcus sp. T7 | reverse complement strand
GGCTCGTCGATGATCTCGTCGCCCTCCCGGGCGTGGATGAAGTAGAAGATGGTGTTCTCGTCGTCGACCGGCACGAACACCTGAGTGAATGCCCACCCCTCGGGCGCGGAGAAGAGGGCCCAGTTCGGGGCGACGAACTGGGTGGTCCTCACGTAATGCATCGGCGTGCCGTCCGACACTGCATTGCGGATGGCTGCGTACTGGAATCCATAGGGCAGGTTTTGGATCTCCAGTGTGGGGGCGCCGTCCACGAGTGTCAGGTTCTGCAGGCCGCCGCCGCCGGTGTAGTCGCCGCCGCCTGCCAGTCGGCGCATCAGATCGTTGTGCAGGAAGTTCGCATGCG
>NZ_WXYH01000390.1:1295-1648 GCF_009872365.1 Rhodococcus sp. T7 | reverse complement strand
TTCACCTCCATCCAGCGGTCCTGCCCGACCAACATGATCAACACCGCCGTCGCGGTGAACGCCGCCCACAAGATGCGCTTCGCCCAGGACCTGGCGCTGTTCAACCTGGACCTGTCCGAGGCCACCGAGGACTTCGACGGCGCCGCGCACAAGGAGGTCTGGCAGTCCGCGCCCGAGTGGCAGCCCACCCGTGAGGTCGTCGAGCGCCTGACCGCGGTTCCGGATTGGTGTGAGCTCCTGTTCGGCTCCAACATCGTCTTCGAACAGCTGGTCGGTTCGCTGTTCCGCACCGAACTGGTCATGCAGATCGCCGCCGGCAACGGCGACTACATCACCCCCACCATCGTCGGCAC
>NZ_WXYH01000390.1:904-1285 GCF_009872365.1 Rhodococcus sp. T7 | reverse complement strand
TCGAGCACCGCGTTGCGCCCCTTGGGGCCGAGGGTCACCTTGACCGCGTCGGCGAGGGCGTTGACGCCCTGCTCGAGTCGGGCTCGGGCGTCCGTGTTGTACCGCAGCTCTTTTGCCATGGCTGATGGTCCTTTCGTGCTTTTCTTGTGCGGAGTATGCGGCGTGTTACGGGACGAGAATCGCCCGACCGCGGACCCGCCCGGCATCGAGATCGTCGAGGGCTTGCTGGAAGTCCTCGAGCCGGTATCGGGTGGTGTGCAACGTGACCTTGCCCTGGGCGGCAAGGGTCATGAGCTCCTGAAGATCGTTGTAGGAGCCGACGAGATTTCCGATGAAGTTGATCTCGGTGGAGATCACATCGATGGTCGGGACGTCGATGTT
>NZ_WXYH01000390.1:460-894 GCF_009872365.1 Rhodococcus sp. T7 | reverse complement strand
ACCGCTCGCAAGCCGGAGCAGATCTACACGATTCGGGTGGCGCAGCGGTGCAACTGGGCTCAGGCGATCGAGGGTGCGATCGATGCGGCGCATGCGAACTTCCTGCACAACGATCTGATGCGCCGACTGGCAGGCGGCGGCGACTACACCGGCGGCGGCGGCCTGTTCGACAAGGTCCTCATCGGAGGCGCTCCGCGCCTCGAGATCGACAACCTGCCCTACGGATTCCAGTACGCCGGTATCCGGGACGCGACGCTGAAGGACGGAACGGCCAAGCAGTACGTGCGGACGACGAAATTCGTTGCGCCGTACTGGGCGATGTTCTCCGCGCCGGAGGGCTGGATCTTCTCGCAGGCCTTCGTGCCGGTCGACGACGAGAACACCATCTTCTACTTCATCCACGCCCGGGAGGGCGACGAGATCATCGACGAGCC
>NZ_WXYH01000390.1:0-450 GCF_009872365.1 Rhodococcus sp. T7 | reverse complement strand
GCACCCTCGATCGCCTGAGCCCAGTTGCACCGCTGCGCCACCCGAATCGTGTAGATCTGCTCCGGCTTGCGAGCGGTCCAGTCGAACGCCGGGAATTCCGGCTCGGCCTCCGGGTCACCGAAGTACGCCCAGATCAGACCGCCGGCCTCACGCACCGGATACCCGATGTGCCGGATCTTGTCCTTGAACGTGCTGTCCGCCGGCTCCGACGGCGTCTCCACCACCTTGCCGTTCCGATCGACCCGCCACCCGTGATACAGGCACTGCAAGGCGCAATTCTCGTTGCGCGCCAACGCCAACGACGCACCCCGGTGCGGGCACGCCTCGTTCAGCACCCCGACCTTGCCCTCGGTGTCCCGGAACGCCACGTACTTGCCGCCGAGGATCTTGATCCGCCGCGGAGCGCCGTCCGAGACGACGTCCTCCGACATCAGCACCGGCGTCCAGTAC
>NZ_WXYH01000389.1:949180-949695 GCF_009872365.1 Rhodococcus sp. T7 | reverse complement strand
AGCATTCCCATGCCCTTGTTGCCCCACACTTCGGTGCCCTGGGCGTAGCTCTGCAGGATGGTCATGATCACGATTCCACGAGATCCGTAGTGCGAGTACAGCTTCGGCAGCTGAGTCCAGCGGACCACGTTGGCTGCTTCGTCCAAGGCGGCGAGCAACGGCACTGGTAGCCGCCCACCTTTCGACCGGGTGGCCAGTTCCTCCGCGGCCTCGCAGATCGCGACGGTCAGCGCGGTCACCAGCGGGCCGGCGGACCCGTTGCCCTCACGGGAGAGCAGGTAGATGGTGTCGGTCGAGCGGACGAACTCGCGGGGATCGAAATGCGGTATCCGTGGCCCCTGTCCGTCGGTCGACACCCACGGCCGGATGGACTGCATCTTCAAGCAGCGGATCATTTTCCGGGCCGTGCCGAAGACGCCGCCGCGCTGTTTCGCCGGAGCGTTGTACTGGCCGCTGAGTCCGGATGCGTGCAGGTCGTAGCCGTGTTTGCGGAGAATGTTGACCGGTTCGACGTT
>NZ_WXYH01000389.1:948645-949170 GCF_009872365.1 Rhodococcus sp. T7 | reverse complement strand
GCCGCTACGGCACTGGTCCTGCCCGCTCTGATGCGGCTGATCACTCCTGCTGTATCCGCGGTCGGGAGCGGTGGTGGCGGAGCACAGGCCGCCGGTGCCGCCCTCCTCGCCGGTGCAGCCCTGGCCACCGGCGGAAAAGCCCTGATGGGCGGCAAGCTCGCCGGCGGCAAGGCGGTGCCCCCCGGCGGCGGCTTCTCCGGCGGCGGGGGCGGCGGAACACCCGGCCTCGTCGGCGGAGGTAATGGCGGTGGCGGTGGCGGTGGTCGCGGCGGTGGTGGAAACGGTGGCGGCAGCCGCGGAACACCCTCGCCGAACGCCCCGAGCCGCAGCGACCAACGTTCCCGATCCGCGGCCCCGGCGGGAAGCAGCGGGCCGCAGAAGGGCAGTGGGGCCAAGGCCGGCAAATGGGTTTCGGCCGCCGCAGGCGGGAGCCATTCCGCCAACCGCACAGCCGGTGACCTCGCCGGTGACAACTACGCCCCCACCAACAGCCGCCACACCATCCCGCGCTGAATCGCTCTCCAC
>NZ_WXYH01000389.1:948104-948635 GCF_009872365.1 Rhodococcus sp. T7 | reverse complement strand
GTGGAGAGCGATTCAGCGCGGGATGGTGTGGCGGCTGTTGGTGGGGGCGTAGTTGTCACCGGCGAGGTCACCGGCTGCGCGGTTGGCGGAATGGCTCCCGCCAGCGGCGGCCGAAACCCATTTGCCGGCCTTGGCGCCGCTGCCCTTCTGCGGACCGCTGCCTCCCGCGGGGGCCGCGGATCGGGAACGTTGGTCACTGCGGCTCGGGGCGCTCGGCGAGGGTGTTCCGCGGCTCCCGCCGCCGTTTCCACCACCCCCGCGACCACCACCACCACCGCGACCACCACCATTACCTCCGCCGACGAGGCCGGGTGTGCCGCCACCCCCACCGCCGGAGAAGCCGCCGCCGGGGGGCACCGACTTGCCGCCGGCGAGCTTGCCGCCCATCAGGGCTTTTCCGCCTGTGGCGAGGGCTGCACCGGCCAGGAGGGCGGCACCGGCGGCCTGTGCGCCACCACCACCGCTCCCGACCGCGGATACAGCAGGAGTGATCAGCCGCATCAGAGCGGGCAGGACCAGTGCCGTAGCGGC
>NZ_WXYH01000389.1:947561-948094 GCF_009872365.1 Rhodococcus sp. T7 | reverse complement strand
TTCGCCATCGCGGACGGGACGACGAACGCGGATCCGCTCCAGACCCAGGTGGTGAGCGTCGACAGAACGACGCCCTTCGTCCCGCCTTCGATCCAGCGGCGGCCTGCGGCGTGAGTGGTATTGAACGACCCGTTCATCACCGTGGAGGTGACGGCTTCGAAGGCACGCGGGCTGAGTGATTCGGTGGGGGCGATGAAGTTCGCGGCGGCGTTGTTGATCACGCCGGTGAGCGGACCGTGGAGAGTCCAGATTTCGTCCATTGCGGCCGACACGAGATCTGCTTTGCGCACATCGACGGTCTGCCAGTGGACCGAACCCGGCCGGGAGACGGACGCCTCCGCCGCGGCTTCCTCGAGTACGGCGGGACGGCGGCCCCACAGGTGGACTTCGGCGCCGTGGTCGACGAGGTGGCGCGCGACGCCGCGGCCGAGCCCGGTGCCGCCGCCGGTGATGAGGACGCGCTTGCCCGCGAGGGCGTCGGAGGTGAAGGGAGTGGTGGTCATGCGATGGTCCTTACGATGGGGAACGAGGGC
>NZ_WXYH01000389.1:947018-947551 GCF_009872365.1 Rhodococcus sp. T7 | reverse complement strand
TTCGCCATCGCGGACGGGACGACGAACGCGGATCCGCTCCAGACCCAGGTGGTGAGCGTCGACAGAACGACGCCCTTGGTCCCGCCTTCGATCCAGCGGCGACCCGCGGCGTGAGTGGTATTGAACGACCCGTTCATCACCGTGGACGTGACGGCTTCGAAGGCACGCGGGCTGAGTGATTCGGTGGGGGCGATGAAGTTCGCGGCAGCATTGTTGATCACGCCGGTGAGCGGACCGTGCAGCGTCCAGATCTCGTCCATCGCGGCCGACACGAGATCTGCCTTGCGCACATCGACGGTCTGCCAGTGGACCGAACCCGGCCGGGACACGGACGCCTCCGCCGCGGCTTCCTCGAGCACGGCGGGACGGCGGCCCCACAGGTGGACTTCAGCGCCGCGGTCGACGAGGTGCCGGGCGACGCCACGGCCGAGTCCGGTACCCCCGCCGGTGATGAGCACGCGCTTGCCCGCGAGGGCGTCGGAGGTGAAGGGAGTGGTGGTCATGCGATGGTCCTTACGATGGGGAACGAGGGC
>NZ_WXYH01000389.1:946460-947008 GCF_009872365.1 Rhodococcus sp. T7 | reverse complement strand
GCTCTGGACGCCGAGATCGACGGCAAGAAACTCACCGACCTGGAACTGTTCGACATGTTCCTGCTCATGATGCTGGCGGGGCTCGACACCGTCCAGAGCGTGCTCGCGCAGTCGATGGTCTACCTCGCTCAGCACCCGGAACAATGGGACGCGATGTTCGAGACGCCGGAAAGTCTCGAGCCCGCGATCGAGGAACTGCTCCGCTGGGCGGCGCCTGCCGTGCCGACACGTACCGTCGTCCACGATTCGGTCGACGTCGCAGGCATCACGCTCACCAAGGGTGAGCGCGTGCACTTCCCGCTCGCCGTGGCAAACCGTGATCCGCAGTACTACCCGCAGCCCGACGAGGTGAAGTTCGACCGCGAGGCCAAGCCGCACCTGGCGTTCGGGCTCGGCCCGCACCGCTGCGTCGGCCTGCACCTGGCCCGGCTCGAGCTGAAGATCGCGTTCACCGAATTGCGGCGCAGGATGCCCAAATTCGAACTCGTTGCCGGCGTCGAACCACACGAACATCTCGGCCTCGCGTGGGGAGTCGAGAACGTCCACCT
>NZ_WXYH01000389.1:945887-946450 GCF_009872365.1 Rhodococcus sp. T7 | reverse complement strand
TTGTTCGTCCTGGCTGTCGCGAAGCGCCCACGCACCCAGCCCCACCACCACGGCGGCGGCCGCGACGACAGCCCCACTACCGACGAGCAGTCGGCTCGATCTCGGTCGCCGCACGGGGCCCGACGGTGCTGGCAGCGACGAGATGACCTGTGCGGGAATGGGGGCGGCCGCGGCCGGAGACACCGGTGGGGTTGGCTCCTCGACCTTCCCGCTGGACGTTTCATGGCTGGTGGTCGCCGCCGGTGCGGGAGTGAACGACGGATACCAGCGGGCCAGCTCGCCCGCTGTCGGGTCCGGCCGCGGAATGTTGGTATCTGTCATCATCGAATCCCTTTCTGTGCGGGCCCGGTTCCCCGGACGAGAGCCGTCCGGGGAACCGGGTCGGTCATCCGGCCGCGACCGGGGTCGTCGACGTCGGACGGGCGCTTGTCGTCGACGTTCTCGGCGACGACGGCGGGGCAGACGTGCTGGTCCGCTGGGTCGTCGGGGTCGACGAGCTGATACGAGGCGTCGAAGTATCGGCCGAGGAGTCGGCTCCACTCGCGATGTCCTTGGCCAGCGCG
>NZ_WXYH01000389.1:945311-945877 GCF_009872365.1 Rhodococcus sp. T7 | reverse complement strand
CGCGCTGGCCAAGGACATCGCGAGTGGAGCCGACTCCTCGGCCGATACTTCGACGCCTCGTATCAGCTCGTCGACCCTGCCGACCCCGCGGACCAGCACGTCTGCCCCGCCGCCGTCGTCGCCGAGAACGTCGACGACAAGTGCCCGTCCGACGTCGACGACCCCGGTCGCGGCCGGATGACCGACTCGGTTCCTCGGACGGTTCTCGTCCGGGGAACCGGGCCCGCACAGAGAGGGATTCGATGATGACAGATACCAACATTCCGCGGCCGGACCCGACAGCGGGCGAGCTGGCCCGCTGGTATCCGTCGTTCACTCCCGCACCGGTGGCGACCACCAGCCATGAAACGTCCGGCGGGAAGGTTGAGGAGCCAGCCCCGCCGGTGTCTCCGGCCGAGGCCGCCCCCTCTCCCGCACAGGTCATCTCGTCGCTGCCAGCACCGTCGGGCCCCGTGCGGCGACCGAGATCGACGCGACTGCTCGTCGGTGGTGGGGCTGTCGTCGCGGCCGCCGCCGTGGTGGTGGGGCTGGGTGCGTGGGCGCTTCGCGACAGCCAGGACGAACAA
>NZ_WXYH01000389.1:944729-945301 GCF_009872365.1 Rhodococcus sp. T7 | reverse complement strand
GGTGTGGTGGCGACCACCGATTGGGCGGCCGCGATCGACGGCGATCCGAACCTGTTGGACGTCGACCTGAGCCCGAGACAGCGAGAGGTTCTGGCCCTCTACGCATCCGGGGAGAAGGCCGCTCGGGTGGCCTCCCTCACGGGCCTCGCGCAGGAGACTGTGAACGATTACCTCGGCCGGATCCGTCAGAAGTACGCTGAGGCGGGCCGACCTGCACCAACGAAGACCGATCTGTATAAACGCGCGCTGGAGGACGGATGGCTACCGATACCTCAACGACGCCGACGCAAACACTAGCGCCCGCTCCGCATGCCGCTGCCCATGCATCTGTCAGCACCGCCGATCAGATCTTGCGCATGTTCGCACGCTTCATCGGCGCCGGGTACCTGTTCTACCTCCTTCTGCTTGTCGCCGACGTGCGGAGCTTGACCGATGTGATGGCGGGATGGTGGACACCGCTCGCGTTGGTGCTGTTCTTCGGGCCGGGATTGGCCTTGGGCGTGGCATCGTTCGCGTTCAGCGGGCCGCGGCTGAGACTGTTGGCGAACCTGACGGCGGTCACCTACCCCCTT
>NZ_WXYH01000389.1:895638-944719 GCF_009872365.1 Rhodococcus sp. T7 | reverse complement strand
CAGTAGTGATTTTGGTGAGCCGCAGCGTGGAAATCCAGGGAATGTGATCCATGCCATCGCACAATTTTTCGGACTCCTCCGCCGTGTGCTGGGTGGCCTGACTCTTCGTTGCGAGGCCTACGCCCGGATGTGGATCGTTGTGGCTCGGTCGGTGGGGGCGAAAGCGGTGCGCGTGCAGGGTGTTCCGATGCTGGGGGCCGACCTGCTGTGGCCGAGTTGGCTCGGCGCCGAGGTCGTCTGGGCCTCGACAGTCGGGGCAGGACCGTTGTGGGAATGGTGAACTCGGTTCCTCCGCCGAGAGGTATCAGGTAGTGCGGGCTGGTGAGCAGCTGCCGCGGCACGGGGATTCCCCTACCCTCGGTGTCGAGGCGGATGCCGTCATCCCGGCTCGGGGTCGACAGGAAAGGGCACTTCCATCGCTCGTAGAGGTGGGTGCGGCCACCGATTTCCCTGGCCGATCAGTTGGCCCTCGCGCAAAGAACGCGCGCCTGAATGGTCGCGCGGACGGTACGCGCCACCCGTCGGCGTCATGTGTCGGAGGGTGTTGATGCTGGTGCGGTTCAGGTGGGGGAGAGGATGGCGCTGTGGTCGGCGATGATCCGGGCGACGAGGTCGCGGCCGGGGCCGTGGTCGAGGGGCAGCGGGGTCGTGGTGGGGTCGGCGGCCAGGGCGGGGTGGGGCGTGATCGCCGGATCGGACGTCAGGACCCAGGCGAGGGTGTCCTCGTTGTGCCGGGCCCGGTAGGCGAGCCCGTCGATGTCGGGGTCGGCGGCGCGGATGGCGTGCGCCCACCGGCGGGTGGTGACATAGTGCCGGGCTTCGCACTTGGTGAGCCAGAGGTCTTGTCCGACCGCCGAGAGGTGCGGTCCGTGGAGTGCGGCGACGGTGAGGGTGCGGGTGACGGTGAGAGCGGTGAGGGTGCGGCCGGCCACCGCGCTGGCGGGCACGATCCGGGCGATCGAAGGGTCCAACGGGAGGTCCCGGCAGATGCTTTCGGCGACCGCACCGTCGGGGCTGTCGGCGATGTAGAGGTAGGCGTAGCTGCCGTCGAGAGAGTCGAACCGGCCACCGGCGAGCTCGTCGGGCTGCGCGGTTGGGTTCGGGGCATGCGGGGCGCGGCGGCTGCTGTGCACCCGCCACACCACTGTTCCCGCAGCCAGCACGGTCCGGTGCGCCGGCCGGAGTAACCCTCCGGCCGGTGGTTCGATATTCGGCATCAGCCGGGCAGCACCTCGGAGGCGAGCCGCTCGAGCTTCCGGTCGGCTGCGGGGTTCGGGTCGACCGCGAGATCGGCCGGGGTCTGCCCCTCGGGCAGGCGGGTGGAGGGGCTCAGCCACCACGACGCCACCCCCCACGGGTCGGTGGCCGCACCGAGGGCCGTGTTGATCGCGGCGACGGCGCCGCGGACCGAGGCGGTGGGCTCGTCGAACTGGAACGCCGGGTAACGGTAGCCGTTGCCGACGGGGAGGGCGACGACCTTGCCGGTGGTGCGGAGCCTCGAGGCGACGGTGCGATCGGCGGCGGGCCGGTGCAGGACGGCGGCGACCTGGCCGGCGGTGAGCATCGGGTGGTCGAGGATGTGCCGGCGGGCGGCCTGCTCGAGGTCGGCCTGGGTGATGGCGTCGTCGACGAGGTCGGCCCCGATGCGGGCGGCCTGGGTGCGGTCGGTCAGGGTCGGTGCCATCGCCAGCAGCGCGGTGACCTGATTGCGGACCAGGTGCATCTCGGGGCGGGCGGCGAGTTCGGAGGCGACGACGTCGATCAGTTCGGGGGTCGACAGATCCGACAAACGCCGTTCGTCCGGCGACGGTGCGGCGTGCGGGCGGTCGCCGGTGCGGGTGTAGCGGCCGGTGGCGGTGTCTCGGCGCAGCCGGTAGCCGGCGAGCTTGTGGTGCCGCCGCGGAGAGATCGATCGGTGGGTCGACATGAGCACTCCTTGCTACGTTTGCACCGATATCTTACACTGTTGCTTTCGTTGCGGCGAGAAGGCGCGTTGACTCATCCAAAATGCCCGCGTAAACCCCTTCGTTGCCTCACGTGAGAATGCCCGCGTCGCGGCGTGTCGACCAACGTCGGTGTGTGGTCGAGGGTAGGGCCGGAGGATGGGACTGACCATGGCCGAACGCAGAGCCGTCACCACGGCGATCGCGACCCGCTACAAGCGCGCCGATAAGCCGGGCAAGGCGAGGATCCTCGACGAGCTGTGCGCCACGACCGGCTGGCATCGCGACCACGCCCGCAAGGCCTCGCGGGCAGCGTTGACCCCGAAGGTGGTACGTCCCCGGACAGCACGCCCACCGATATACGGACCGAACGTTGTTGCGGCGTTGATCTTCTGCTGGGCGGTGCTGGGAATGCCGGGCCGGCAAGCGGCTGGCACCGGCGCTGCCCGACCTGGTGCCCATCCTGCGGACGTTCGGTGAACTCGACATCGACGACGCCACCGCAGTGTTGCTGGTGGGCATGTCCGCGGCCACCATCGACCGACGGCTGGCGCCCGAACGCAAGAAGCACGTCCTGCGGGGCCGTTCGCACACCAAACCCGGCACCTTGCTCAAGTCGCATATCCCGATCCGCACCTGGGCGCAATGGGACGATGTCGTGCCCGGCAACGCCCGAGATCGACCTGGTCGGACACGAGGGTGGCAACGCGATCGGCGAACACTGGTACACACTGACGGTCACCGACATAGCCACCGGCGCGGCCGTGAACCGTTCGGTGCCCAACAATGCCCGCAAATGGGTGGTCACCGCGCTGGAGGAGATCGCGAGCATCCTGCCGTTCCCACTGCTCGGGGTCGACTCGGACAACGGCAGCGAGTTCATCAATCATCATCTGCTCGACTGGTGCGAGAAACGGCAGATCACCTTCACCCGGTCGCGGCCGGGGAACTCCAACGACGGCGCTCATGTCGAGCAGAAGAACTGGGCGGTCGTGCGCACCATCGTCGGCTACCTCCGGTACGACTCACCCGCAGAATTGGTGTTACTCAACACGATCTGGGTGTTGCAATCGCAGTTGACGAACTACTTAGGCCCGCAGCAGAAATTGATCTCCAAGGTGCGGAACGGCGCGAGGTGATCAAGAAAGACGACATCTCCGTACCACTGAAAACCGGAATCGCCTCCGACCCACCAGGATTGCTTCCCCAGATCGACTACCTCACCCACCAGGACACCGTCGACGACCTGCTCGCCTTCTTCCCCGGCGCCACCCGAGCAGACCTACCCGACGGCGAGGGATGGGCGATCGAACGCGTCTCGATGACCACCCACAGCGGCACCCACCTCGACGCGCCGTACCACTACGCCTCGACGATGAACCGCGGTGAGCGCGCGATCACCATCGACGAAGTTCCCCTGGACTGGTGCCTGCAGCCCGCCGTGAAACTCGACTTCCGCCACCTCGACGACGGCTACGTCGTCACCCCCGACGACATCGACACCGAGCTCGACCGCATCGGTCACACCCTCAGCCCACTCGAGATCGTCGTGGTCAACACCTCCGCCGGCACCCGGTACGGGCACGACGACTACGTGTCGAAAGGCTGCGGCATCGGGCACGACGCCACCGTGCACCTGCTCGAACAAGGCGTACGGCTGACCGGGACCGACGCCTGGAGCTGGGATGCACCCTTCACCTACACCGCCGACCGCTACGCCCGCGAGCATGACAGCTCCGTGATCTGGGAGGGCCACAAGGCCGGACGGCAGATCGGATACTGCCACATCGAAAAACTCCACAATCTCGAAGACTTACCCTCCACCGGGTTCCAGGTGTCCTGCTTCCCCGTGAAAGTCCACGCCGGATCCGCCGGCTGGACCCGGGCCGTCGCCATCATCGACGCCCAAAATCAACCCAACGCCGCCCGTCATGGTGCGCAACTACGCCGCAACTGATGCGCACCGGTGCGCATCGACGTCGCAACTGTGCGCAACACCGCGCAACAGCTCGAATGTCTTGATGTTCATCACCTTTGAAATTCTATGGGACCAATCGTGTGGCTGCCGAATACTTTCACCTGCCTACGTGGCCGATCGTCCACCCATAGCCGGGGAGTCGTGGTACTCGCGTAGCGCACACGGAACATCGGACCACCGCGCCACAACTCGATCCGTTGCCTGCCGACGGCCTCGGCTCGGCGCGAGGTCGCCGTCCGAGTATCAATGGCAACGACCCGTGTCGGGCCCGCACCAACCGAGCATTAACCGGCGAGGGTATCCATCAGCTCGGTGGCCAGCAGCGCGGCATTGATCGACACCTGGGCAGGGTTACCGATGCCCTCTTCGGCCCTGCCGGCCATCTCGGCCCCGGTCGCGGAAGCGTTGCCGAACAGCTCGGGTAACCACGCGAGGGCGTGTTCGGTGGTGGTGGCGCTGATCGGGTCGGCGAGGAGTCGCCGGAACGCGCCGGCCAACTCGTCGGGCTCGGAGGCGACGAGCATCCGGTAGATGTCGTGGGCGTCCTTGTTCTGCAGGCGTCCCGGGGTGCCGAGGCGTTCGTGGATCTTGTGGATTTTGGCGACCAGGAGCGCGGCGGTGCCGGCGACCCGGACGTCGTAGACGCGGTAATCGGCGTTGTCGAGGGCGGTGATGGCCATGACGGTGTTGTCGACGACGCAGCCTTCGAGGCCGGTGGCGATCCGCATCGCGTTCTTGGCGTGCGGGGGCAGCCGCGGTGAGCGACCGGCGGTGCTGGTCCGGTTGGACAGGGCGGAGGGGACCATCAGGTCGACGGGGATGCCCTGCCTGTTGAGCCATGCGCCGGGCTGCCCGTTGGTGTTCAGGTAGAACCCGGCACCGGTCAGGGCGTCCTCGAGGTGCGGGTCGTCTCTCAGGTCGCGGGGGTTGACGGCGAGGTCGCTGTCCTTCGTCGACTCGGCCAACGCGACGACGGCGGCTCCGCTGCGCAGGTACACCGCCTGCGCGCCGATCACGATCAGCGCGTCGCGGTGATCATCGAGGGCGTGCAGGGCGTCGAGGAGTGCGCTGCGGGCTTCGACGAGGAGGTTATCGCCGCCAGGCTGATTCATGGGCCTGCATCCATTCTATGAGTTCTTCGCCTTCGGCCGGGTTGCGTCCGGGACCGGACAGCAGGTCGACGGCGACCTGCTCGATCGCCGCGATCGTGTACCCGTCCCTGGCCTGGGAGGTGTTGTCGAAGACGACCGAGTATTCCGGTTCTCCGAGAATCACGTTCGCCGCTTCCGCGGTGTCGGGGTCGACCGGGTGCAGGCGCCACTTCCTGGCCGCTTCGTCCAGATTCTCGGTGTAGATGAACGCGGCCCGCGCCGGCGCGTACGGTGCCCACTCGGCCGCGGCGACGGATCCGGTGACCGCGTACCGGAAGCTCGGGTTCTGTTCTTTCGCAAGCTTTTTCAGCAGTGATGGGACACCGCGGGGGTCGATGAACTGATACGTCTGGGTGTTGTCGACGAAACTGTAGTCCCGGCTCCACCGGCGGAGCAGCTGCGGCCAGTCGGTGACCTCGAACCTCTTGTCGGCGGTCCTGGTGACCAGCTCCTCTTCCTGCAGGAGTTCCAGGACGCGGTAGGTCGCACCGGTGGAGACCCCCGCCTGTGCGACGAGTTCGCGCGCCGACCACGGCCCGTTTTCTCGGACCAGGGTGCGGACGAGCCTGGCGGCGGGCTCACCCTTGAGCGTCGCCCTAGGCCGGCCCGGACCCCGGAACGGGTCCTGGGCCGCGCCCCGGTCGCGAAGGACCAGCGCCGGCCGCCGTGCGGTGACCATCACGTTGCCCGTCGTATCGATGTACGACAAATTCAGCTCACGCAGGAGTTCTTGCAGGGGAGGGGAGATGTAGCGGGCCATCACCAGTCCCTGGGCGGGGGTGTCGTCGGTGACGGTGCCGAGGCGGCGGGCCACGACGCCGATATCGCGCCGATTCAGTACCTGCTTCACCTCGACCAGGAAGCTGGCGGTATCGCCGTCCGGTGTGGTGATCCAGAGTTGCCCGTCAGCGCTCGGCTCGTTCCGGTTGTGGGCGGTGTTTGCCTCGGACCGGGCATTCCAGTCTTCCGGTGCGAGGCCTTGGAGTAACTGGGTGCATTGGCGGAGGATGGCTCGCTCGTTCGTTGTCGCGGACATCGCAGCACCCCTCTCCTGTGTTCGCTTTAATATAGCATTCCGTTGCAATGCGGACTGCCGTAGTTTTCCGAACAATCGACGCCGAGGACCTCTGACCGCAGTCCCGACGTTCGGGTTATGATCATGTTCCGGTGTTCACCGGAATCTAAGAATTGCGTGATTTCGGAGGCGGTCGATGTCGGACGGATCAGTGCCGGTCAAGAAGTCTGCAAGTCCGTATTCGACTGGCGGTGGCGGTGTCCGGTTGGAACACCGCTTGGGGGCTCACTACCTGACTCGGTTGCTGACCGGTGGCGTCGAAACGGAGTTGGGGGACCGTGCGCCGGTACGGGTGGACTTTCAACAGTCACCTGCGACGACGGTCGACGACCTGGTGTTGACCGCGCCGGCGGCTGATGGTGGCTCGAGTGTCCGACTCGAGATCGCGGTCCGCCGAACACCGAACGGTTGCGTCCATGAAGATGGTGTACGAGCTGGGGATCGAAAGTACCGGCGTGTCGTAACCAGAAGAGCGTCCTGGTGCGGCGGCCGGACCGTGCCGGGAAACCGTGGAAGCGGCAGCCGGGTCTGCATTCCGATAGATCGCCTGAGGTTTACCCGGCGGCCACCCGGAAACCCATGCGATCCACAGCCTCCGACACACGGCGCGGCGACCACTCGACCCGGAAACCACCCACCGAAAATCGAGGTTAACCGGCTAATCGGGACATATGCGCACGTCAGAAGCGACTCGCACACAGGTGTGGTACTTGTACTGCGAGGAGAGTAGGACTACGACTGGTCATATGACGGACCAACTCAAGCTGCGTCCAGATCCGGGCGCAGCGACCGTCGATGTCGGGTAATCGTCTCGGGCACGCCGGCCATGTAAGCAGGCTGGCGAGCAGGTCGACGACTGCTCGTGGGCCCAATACCGCTGATGGGCAGTCTGGTCCGTGTGGGCGTGACGGACCATAGTCGCTTTGGGAACCAGGCGTCCCGGGCAATCCGTTGGGTTCCTCGGCGTTGACCCCGACATGCCTCACCCGAGGACGGTGTGTTGCCAGCCTTTCCGTTCACACATCGCGCGACAACGGACGTCTGGATGGATGCTGTTGTCGGGCATCTTATCTAGACAGTTACTCAGTTTCGGGATGTCGTGATGTTGACGCCCGCGCGTGGCCGGCTGGAGGTGGTTCACTGCAACGGCGATGAACCATTCCGACCTCGAGCGCTGAGAACTGTGCTGCGATTAGCCGGTCAAAGTTACGACAATGCTCTCGCCGAGACGTTCTTCCAAGGCCTCAAGAGGGAATGGCTGCACGGACGCAGCTAGACGTCGAAGTCGCAGGCACGGCTGGAGCTGTTCGACTGGCTCTCGTACTTCAATCGGCGTCGCCGTTCACTCCGCCCTCGGCTACCTCACACCAGCCGAGTTCGAACAACGGCTGATCGCGTCGTCTACGCTGTCAATCGCCGCATGAAATCCGGTGTCCACTCCCGAGGGGCAACCTCAGTCGCGGGATTTACCCGACACCGTGGCCACATGGGGATCGCTGTCATGGACGGAACAACCCGGGTGGCGCTACCACCTCCGGGGGCCACCATTTTGGCCGCGATCCCTGGAGTTTATCGGTATGAATCGCGGGCAGCGATACCCTGAGGACACGTTTTTGAAAGGTCTGGCATGATGTGGTTCCGCTGGTCGTGTCGTCGGGGTTCGCTGCATCGTGGGACGACGGATCCGAGCACTCGATACGATGGCTGAGAATGATCCCTTCGGCACCCAGCGCGACGCGGCTACCGCGGTCGTTGCGGACTTGTGTGCGGCTGGTTTCGAAGATGCCCAGGAGATCGGGCACGGTGGATTCGGGGTGGTCTACCGGTGCACCCAGATTGCGCTGGATCGGATCGTGGCGGTAAAGGTGCTCACCGTTGCACTCGACGAGGAGAACCGGGTCCGGTTCTTCCGGGAACAGAAGACGATGGGCCGGCTGACCGGTCATCCGAACATCGTGAACGTCTTGCATGTCGGCGAAACCGCGGGCGGGCTGCCCTTCATCGTGATGCCGTATCACCCGCAGGACTCCCTCGACACACGGATCCGGCGAGTGGGTCCGCTGTTGTTGGATGAGGCACTGCGGCTGGGGGTGCGGGTGTCCGGTGCGGTCGAGACGGTGCACCGGCTCGGCATCCTGCACCGCGACGTCAAGCCCGGCAACATCCTGCTCACCGACTATGGCGAACCTGCACTGACCGATTTCGGTATCGCGCACATCGCCGGGGGCTTCGAGACCGCCACCGGCACCGTCATCGGGTCACCGGCGTACACCGCCCCGGAGGTGCTCGAGGGCGATCCGCCGACCCCGGCCTCGGATATCTACAGCCTCGGCGCCACGTTGTTCAGTGCCCTGACCGGGCATGCCGCGTTCGAACGGCGCAGTGGTGAGCAGGTGGTGGCGCAGTTCCTGCGGATCACCACCCAGCCGGTGCCCGATCTGCGCGGGCACGGCCTCGACGGCGACGTGTCGGCCGCGATCGCCCGCGCGATGTCCCGCGACCCCGGGGAGCGGCCGGCCACCGCCGCGGACTTCGGTGAGCAGTTGCGCCGGATCCAACGCGAGCGCGGGCTTCCGGTCTCCGAGATGGCCCTGCAAACAGTCCATGGTGCGTCGGAAAGCATGGGGCAGCATTCGTCTGGCGGTCAGCGCCGATCCACAGAACCGTCCCCTCAAGGCGGCGGGGGTGCGAAGGGGAACCTTCCGCTGGAATTGACCAGTTTCGTCGGCCGTCGCCATGAGCTGACCGAGGCGAAGAACATGCTGGCCGGGTCCCGGCTGGGGACGTTGGCCGGGATCGGGGGTGTGGGTAAGACCCGGCTGGCGCTGCGGGTCGCGGAGACTGTGCGTCGCGACTACCCGGACGGGGTGTGGCTGGTCGCGCTGGGTGAGCTGCACGAGGGGTCGTTGCTGGTGGATGCGGTGGCCGGAGCCCTGGGGTTGCGGGACCACGCCGCGACGTCGCTGCGCGCGGTGCTGGTGGAATTCCTGACCGAACGGAAGTTGCTGCTGGTGCTCGACAACTGTGAACAGGTGGTGGACGCGGTCGCGGAGCTGACCGAGACCCTGCTGCGGGCCTGCCCCGGGTTGCGGGTCCTGGCCACCAGCCGCGAACCCCTCGGCATCGGCGGGGAGGCAGTGCTGCGGGTGCCACCGCTGGCCGTCCCCGACCCGGACCGCCGGCCGTCGCTGCGGGGGCTGCCCAGCTACGACGCGGTGACGTTGTTCACCGAACGCGGCGCCGCCGCGGTTCCCGGTTTCGCGCTCACCGAGGACACCAAGGACGCGGTGACGCGGATCTGCCAGCGGCTGGACGGGCTGCCGTTGCCGATCGAGCTCGCAGCAGCCCGATTGCGGGCGATGTCGCCCCAGCAGATCCTTGGGCGGCTCACCGACCGCTACGCCCTGCTCACCCGCGGCAGCCGGGACGCGCCGTCGCGGCAGCAGACCCTCCGGCTGTCGATCGACTGGAGTTTCGAGCTGTGTACCGTCCGGGAACAACTCGTGTGGGGGCGATTGTCGGTGTTCGCGGGCAGCTTCGAACTCGATGCCGCCGAGCAGGTGTGTGGCGCGGATCTGACCGCGGTCGAGCTGGACGACGCGGTGACCTCCCTGGTGGACAAGTCGATCCTGATCCGGGAGGAGTCCGGGGCGGTGGTGCGATTCCGGATGCTCGAGACGGTGCGCGAGTACGGCCGTGAGAAACTCGAGCAGACCGGCGAGTACCTGCCCCTGCGACGCCGGCACCAGGACTGGTACCAGGGGTTGGCGGTCGACGCGGAGGCCGACTGGATCAGCGCCCACCAGCTCGAGTTGATCTCCCGCCTGCGCCGGGAGCAGCCGAACATCCGGGAGGCGCTGGAGTTCTGTGTGTCCGACGACCCTGCAGCGGGGCTGCGCACCGCCGCCGCGCTGTTCCTGTTCTGGCTTTCCCAAGGCCTCTTCAGCGAGGGACGGCGCTGGCTCGGCCGGTTCCTGGTCACCGAGGGCGGCACACCGACCCTCGACAGAGTCAAGGCGTTGTACGCGGCCAGTGTGCTAGCCGAAGTTCAGGGGGATCTTCCGGCGGGTGCCGCGCTGATCGAAGAAGGGCGGATGCTCGCCACGCAGACCGGCGACCCCATGATGGCCGCATTCGTCGACTACGCCGACGCGATCCTGGCTCTCTACGACCGGGATCTCGCGAGAGCGTGCGCGCACTTCGAAGGCGCCCTCCCAGTAGTCGACGCGGGCGATAACCGCGTACTCCAGACCGGTGCTCGCAGCATGCTGGGCGTGGCCTACGAACTGCGCGGCCAGACGCAGCGCGCGATCGAATACCACGAGCAGGTGCTCGCGATCACTGAAGCATGCGGCGAAGCGATGCACCGGTCGTACTCGCTGTGGGCCATGGGCGTTGCCGTGTGGCAGCAGGGTGACACTGCTCGTGCGGTGCGGTTACTCGAACAGGCGCTGCAGCTGACCAGGCAAGCCAACTTCCCGCGCATCGCCGGGTCCTGTCTCGAGGCGCTGGCCTGGGTCGCCTGCGAACTGCGCGACGCGCCCCGGACGGCGGTCCTGCTCGGGTCCGCGGAGGAACTGGGGCGGTCGGTGGGCACCGTCGCGGTCGTGTACCCCACCCTGCTCGACCACCACAACGAATGCGAGCAGAAGGCGCGTCAGGCACTCGGCGAAAAGGCATTCGAGGCGGCCCACCGCCGGGGCCTGCAATTGGATTTTGACGCGGCCATCGCCTACGCCCTCGGTGAGCAACCCCCGCCGGCACCGGCTCCGGCGACCGGTACGGAGGTGAGCCTGACCAAGCGGGAGCGCGAGGTTGCCGGGTTGATCGCCGAGGGCATGACCAACAGGGCGATCGCCGCCAAGCTGGTGATCGCCGAACGGACCGCCCAGGGACACGTGGAGCACATCCTGACCAAGCTCGGGTTCACCTCCCGGGCGCAGGTCGCGGCCTGGGTCGTCGAGCAGACACATGACGCGCCTCACCGGCACAGCTGATCAATATGACACCTCCCCTCTGGCGTGGTGGTGCGGGCGAAGACGCTGGACTTTGCTGTCCCGCAGCATGTTCGGCCGATACTGCCACGGGCACGAGGCCTTCGGCTCCGTACGGCTCGCCGGTGACCGCGACCAAACGGGACCGGCGCGGTCGACGGAACGAACTACGTCGCCCCCTTCCAGGTCTCGGTCCCCGTCCTTTTCGCCAACACCACCCTGGCAACGAAGGCAGGGGTCACCACACCGCCGACGACGACCTCCGAACTCCTGGAAGCGGCCCGACGGGTCAAGGCCTCCACCGGCATGGCATCGGTCAACATGCCCCGTGACGCCGGTTCCGCGGATTGGTACGCCCAAGCGCTGATCCAGAGCAGCGGCGGCACCTTCGTGTACCCGGACGGAACGCCCGGATTCGACACCCCGGAAGGACGGCGCGCCTTGTCGATATGGGAGAACCTCGGCGCCGAAGGACTTCAGGACCCCATCAGCGCCGCAGACGCCTTCACCGCATTCACCTCGGGACGACTCGCCTACTACACCGGCAGCCCGGCCCAGTCGGCCTCGGCGCAGAAGGCTGTGGGTGACGCGTTCGAGTGGACAGTCACCGACCTGCCCATCCCCGACGGCGGGAAGTCATCGCTGTCCGTGGGCGGAAACGACTTCATCGTCCTCTCGGACGACGCCTGCCGCGCCGCATTCGCCAACGAAATGATCTCCGACCTTCTCGACCCGGAGATCATCGCGGCCAGCTCAAAGACCTACAGCTACATCCCCGTCGATACCGAGGCGGCCACACAGCTCGCGACGGACCCGGCCGCAACCACCCAGCTCGGCTACTCGTGGACCTACACCGGAACCCCGACACCCTGGGGCGGCTGGCACGGTGCCGCCACGCCTCGGGTGAACGCCCTGCTGAAAGCGATGGCCGAGCGACTGACCACAGGCGAGGACACCAACACCGTCGTTCCCGAGACCGTCCGACGCATCACCTCGGCGGTGAAATGACATGAGCGCCATCAGCATGCGGGGAGTGTCAAAAAGGTTCGGCGACACCATCGCGGTGCACGACCTCGACCTCGACCTCGCAAGCGGAGAAAGTCTGGTCATCCTCGGACCGTCCGGCTCCAGAAAATCAACCCTGCTCCGAATTCTGGCCGGACTCGAGACCCCGGACACCGGTGAGATCCGGATCGCCGACGTCCTGCAGACGGCCTACCACCGCACCGCCGGGACGTCGCGATCGTGTTTCAGCACTTCGCGCTGTACCCCCATCTGTCCGCCCTGAACAACATCACCCTCGGGCTGCGGCACGGCCTCGGATTGTCCAAAGCGCGGAAGCACACGCGCGCGCCCACGACATCGCCAAGCGGCTCGCAATCCGAGACCTGTTGCCGCGGTTGCCCCGGCAGATGTCAGGCGGTCAACGTCAGCGGGTCGCGCTAGGACGGGCACTGACCCGCCAGGCCGGCGTCGTACTGCTCGACGAGCCGCTGTCCGGATTGGACGCCCAGTTGCGGCTGGCGCTGCGCGCGGAAATTGGAACGATGCTCAGGGCAACCGGGGCGACAACCGTGCACGTCACACACGACCAGGCTGATGCCATGGCCATGGCCGATCGAATCGCACTGGTACACAACGGTATCGTCGAGCAGATCGGCACCCCCGAGGAGCTGTACCGGCGCCCAGCCTCGATCTTCGTCGCCACATTCATAGGTACACCACCGATGACGATGTTCAACCCGAATGACGATGGCGACACACCGTTCGGCCCGCTCGCGCCGACCGCTCGCCTGGTCACCCTCGGCATACGACCCGAGCAGGTCTGCATCGGACGAAATTCCCACCCATGGACGGCCAGGGCCAGGGTTCGCTTGATCGAGCACGAGGGCGCCTCGTCAGTGCTGCACCTGGACTGCTCGGGAGCACCACTGCGTGCGCGCATCGCCGCGGATACCCGCGTAGAAATCGGAGGGGAGATCGTCGTCGGCTGTGACCCAGTACATGTTCACGTGTTCGACCGCGATAACGGGATGCGGTTGGGCTCGGCGGCTGCGTTCCTCGAACCCTCCCGCGGCTGATCGCGGATCGATGCCACACCGCGCGATCGACGACAAGAAATTCACAGCTGCGAAGCGCAATTCCGACCAGGGTGCGCCCCGATCAGCGGCGTGTTCATAGCGGCTCGAGACCAACTGTCAGGTCCCGGTCATCTCCAGCAACTCTCTCCGCGGCGTTCTCCGCCGGATCGCCGACGAGATGCTGCGCGATGTCCTCGACTACGAAGGCAAGTTACCGTTGGCGGTCGCCCACACCCTGCGCACTGGCGGCGCGATCGTGAAATCCAGGTGGAACCGATCACCGGCCAGCGCCTCCACCACGTCCGTGAAATGGTGCCCCGGTGAGTGTTCGGCTTCTTACGTGTCGGGCACGTGGTCCCCGATCGTGACCGAAGCGATTCCGATCCAGCGCCGCACCCTACGGGGGTGCGATCCCGTCGCGTTTCAACATCGATTGCTAGGACCGGGCACATCGAACGACGGACCGGCATCATCGCGCCAGATGATCGATCTCACCGCGTGGGGCCGAGCGGATAGCCGCGATCACCGGTTGCCGCGCTGTCGATCTCTTCCGTCGACATGCCGAGCAGACTCGTGCTGATGTCGCGGCTCTGCTCGCTGGCGAGCGGTGCCTGTCGCATCGGCAAGTGGGGAATGGTGGCGAGTGTCCGACCCGTGCGGTGATCGGCAACGCACTCGGCGAAAAGTCGTGTTCTACGAGGGCAAGCTAGCGCAGCACGTCCCGGGCTTGAAGACGCCGTTGCCGGTAGCAGGCCCAGTTCCCCTTCATGGGCCGCTGCACCGCGTCACCGTCAATTGCCTGCCGGGCACCGCAGAATCGTCGAGCGAGTATTCGTCGGTCGGGCCCCTCACTTGATCACTAAGCCTGCGTCGATCGGCAGCTGAACACCGGTGACGTACCGGGCGGCGTCGCTGACCAGCCACAGGATCGCGTTGCTAATGTCCGTCGGCTCGACCCAGGCGATGGGAAGGGCGTTGAGGGTGGCGAACGAGTCGGCGACCTCTTCCCGCGTCACCTCCGACGGATTCCGGTCCGGGAGGAACACCTTGTAGGTTTCTTCATTCTGGATCATGTCGGTGTCCACCGACGTCGGGTGCACGGAGTTGACCCTGATCATGTGCGGGGCAAGTTCATTGGCCATCGTCTTGACCAGCCCAACCACACCGTGCTTGGCGGCGACATAATGCGAAAGGTTCGCCAGCCCCTTGATTCCCGCTGTGGAGCTGGTCAGCACGATTGCGCCACCGTTGTCGTTGGCCTTCAGATGCGGGACGGTGGCCCGCACGGTCTTGAACACCCCCGACAGATTGATGTCGATCATGTCGTCCCACAACTCATCGGTGAGATCCTCGATCGTTCCGAAGCTGGCGATTCCGGCGTTGGCCAGCACAATGTCGAGCCTGCCCAGCTGCGCCACCCCGTCGTCGACGGCTGCCTTCAGCCCCGCACTGTCGCGAACATCGGCCTCGGTGGCGATGATTTGTCGGTCGAGTGCCTCCACCTGCCGGACGGTCTCTTTTAGATCCTCGGGGGCGGCCAGTGGGTACCCGACCGATCCGACCTGGGCACAGATGTCCGTTGCGATGATGTCGGCGCCCTCCTGCGCCAGTCGGAGCGCGTGGCTGCGCCCCTGACCGCGGGCGGCGCCGGTGATGAAGGCAACCTTGCCGTCGAGCAGACCCATTCGTTCTCCTTCGAAGACGTCGGCGACCGGTGAGGCCGTCGGAACTCATTGACGTGTGACCCAGATGTCAGCAAATGTCTTGTCGCACGAAACACTAGTAGGTGCAGGCAGCGAATGGCTGTCCCAATTTGGGATTTGAACGTCTGTCGCAAATTGTGACACAAGACGATCCGGGCTTCAGCCTGGCGTCAGTGTCGGTGCACTGCCATGTGATTCGCCGCAAAGCAGTGTCAGTCGGAGTTGCCATCGGTGTCGTTCACATTCGTTGACCCCAATGTTTGCGGCGGATGCGACAGACTCAGGGGACGCGGGGCGCATTTCGGCGGAAACTCTGGTGGGCACAAAATCATCGCCACTGAATGCTTCCGCGAGTGTCACTGCAGAGGAACCGCGCCAGCTGGGACTTCGGGTATCGGATCAGCGGGTGACCATGTCCGTCCGATCCCAGATCGCACGCATGCTGGTTATCTTGGCGTCGTCGTCGAACGTCATCACGTCGATGATGGAGAGGTCGATCTTCCTCTCACCCCTGTGTGTGGTGAGCGTGAAATTGAAGGCCGCAGTGTCGGCGGCGATCCGGACGATGCCGAGCTCGACGGTCTGCTCGAGCGGTTCGACGATGCCGTAGAGCGCGCGGATCGACTCCTCAGTGGTCCGGAGGTCGGTGCCGACCGGGTCCTCGACCGTCGCGCCCGGCGCGTACAGCGCCAGCACGTCGTCGACGGTGCCCGAGGCCACCGACTTCACGTACGACTCGATAGTGTTCTGAATGCTTTCGCGTGACGGCGCCATGCCGGTTCCCTTCGGATGGTCGAATGTGATCTGGACGAGGCCGTACCGGCGTGCGAGAGAGTCTGTCGGCGGGAGTCGAGCAACTTGAATCCCGAGTATCGACGGTGAAGTCACGGTCGCCCGATATCGTCCAGGCCGCGACCGCCGGATCAGCCTTCTGCCGAGTGTAATCCACAATCGGCGACTCTGACGCGCGGGCGCCCACCATCTGCGTCCTCGGCATGCCGGATCGGGGTGTCGGACTTACCTATATCCGAGGGCTCACTCCGCGGGTCGATACGCAGCGAGGTGCGGGAAGCGGTATGGCCATCGCAATTTGGTGTGGTCTGTTGCCCGTCCCAAAGTGACACATCAAGTATCGGACCGACTCGATACGGTTGACGATGGCTTCGGTCTTCGTCGTCGAGCGCAGCGACGGGCGCGTCAGGAGATGGCTTCACCAGAGCGAATCCAGTTGTCAATACGAGAGAGGGCTCGGCAGTAGATGTATCCTAATGAGTCGGTCATGGCGAAGCCCGAACGACCAGCGGTGATCGTCGGAGGCTCCGGCGATACGCTGAGATACGGTGAGTTCAATTCCGCAGCAAATAGATTGGCCCACCTATTTCGATCGCACGGTCTCGAACGACGTGACCATGTCGCGTTCTTCCTCGAAAACGGTTCAACGCGACTTGTAGCGGACTCCGCTGCAGAGAGGACGGGTCTGTACTTCACCGGAATCGACGCGAAGTTCTCCGCCGATGAGGTGGCGTGGATTATCAATGACTCGACGGCCCGTGTCGTGGTGACCAGCGCCCGACTCGGGGAGGTCGCCCGCCTGCTGCCGGCGCGCTGTCCCAAGGTCGAACTCTGGCTGATGGATGGCATCGATCAGCCAGACGGTGAGTTCGAACCCTACGCGAAGACTGTGGGCATGTTTCCCGATACGCGTGTGACGAACGAGCGTCTAGGTGTCGCGATGCCATATACCTCCGGCACCACCGGTCGACCTAAAGGCATTTTCCGGCCGATACCCGATGTCGCCCCAGGAGAACCGCTACCGGTATTCAAGCGGGCCGGCGAGACTTATCAGTTGCGGCCGGGTAACGTCCTTCTCGTTCCCGGTCCGCTCCATCACTCCGCAGCTCAGATCCCAGCAGCGCTGACTATCAGGCTGGGCGGCACCGTGGTGATCATGGAAAGATTCGACGCTGAGACCTTTCTGGAGTATGTCGATCGATATCGTGTGACGCACTCACTCGTGGTGCCCACCATGATGTCGAGAATGCTCGCGCTGCCGCAGTCGGTGCGTGACCTGTTTTCCTTGGACTCTTTGGAAGCGCTCGTCCACGGCGCGGCGCCGTGCCCGACGTCGGTCAAAGCCGAAATGATCGACTGGCTTGGCCCCATTGTGTTCGAGTATTACGGCGCGTCCGAAGCGAACGGAAGTACTCTCTGCACCTCGAAGGAATGGTTGGAGCGACCCGGCACGGTCGGTAAGGCCTCCTTGGGCGAAGTGGTAATTCTCGACAAAGACGGCGACGAGTGCCCACCCAGGGTACCCGGCGACGTGTGGTTTCGTGGCGCAACCAACTTCGTCTACTTCAACGACGAGGACAAGACCGCGAAGAGCACCGATCCGTCGGGCACCATGAGCACGACCGGCGACATCGGCTATCTCGACGAGGACGGGTACCTCTTCCTCACCGACCGGTCAGCCAACGTCATCATCTCCGGCGGGGTCAATATCTACCCGCAAGAGATCGAGAACGTTCTCGCCAATCATCCCGACGTTGCTGACGTCGCGGTCGTGGGTGTGCCGCACCCAGACCGCGGTGAGGACGTCAAGGCAGTGGTTCAGCTTCGCTCTGGGGTCGAAGTTCTCCCCAGCACGCCGCAGCACCTTATCGACAGCTGCGAAGGCCGCCTCGCAAAGTTCAAATGGCCTCGTTCGATCGATTTCGTGGACGAGGTTCCCCGGACCGGGCCAGGAAAGCTCGACAAGAAGACGATCCGTACCTGGTACTGGAAGGGCACGGGCTCGATCATCCGCTGAGCTCACCGCGGATCCCATTTGAAGGAACGAGCGGGCATCACAATTCGCACGAAGCTCGAATAGCACATAGACCGCCGGGGCGACGTCGCCCGAGATGAAAGGCAGGCCATGGGCCGGACGAACATATGGGCGCTCGGTGGACATCAGACCGACTTCGCCCGCAACATCACCCGCGAAGGCGGAGACTTCGCAACACTCATCAAGGAGCTGATCGACCACACCCTCGAAACGTCCCAGGTCGAAGTCGGGGACATCGACGTCATACATGTAGGCAATGCATTTGGTGAGCTATTTGCGCACCAGGGACATCTCGGTGCCCTCCCCGCTGCGGTGGAGCCACACCTGGTTGGGATTCCGGCCTCACGCCATGAGGCCGCATGCGCGTCCGGAAGCATGGCGTTGCTCGCCGCAGTCGCTGACCTCGGCGCCGGCCACTACGACTGCGCGCTCGTGTTGGGGGTGGAACTCGAAAAATCTGTGCCCGGCGATCAGGCCGGCGCGATCATGGGTAGCGCCGCATGGGCAGGACACGAGGGCCGGGACGCGACTCACATGTGGCCGTACATGTTCGACCTCGTCCGCGCCGAATATGTGCGCCGGCAAGACTTGGACTATGAGTACTTGCGGGCAATCGCCGAACTCAACCTTCGCAATGCGAGGTCCAACCCGTTGGCCCAAACGAGAGGTTGGAAGCCCCTCGACGTGCTAGGGCCCGACGGTGTCGACGACACGCTCAATCCGTTCGTCGAAGGGGGCCTTCGACGAACGGACTGCAGCCAGATGACTGACGGCGGCGCCGGCATCGTGTTGGTATCCGACGCCTATCTAGAGCGGCAACGAGGCAGCGCTCGAAGGAGAGCGACACGGGTGAAGGGTTGGGGACACCGCACCTCGACGATCGACCTGCAACAGAAGCTGGCACTCTCCGAGGGCGGGCCCTTTGTTATGCCAGCATTACGTCAAACCGTCGAGCAGGCGCTCGCAGCGGCTTGTTTGACGGTCGACGACATCGACACATTCGAAGTCCATGACTGCTTCTCGATCTCGGAATACGCCATCATCGAGCACCTCGGCCTCACTCCCCCGGGGGAATCCTGGAAGGCAGTCGAGTCCGGGCAGCTCGAACGGGACGGCAAGACACCGATCAACCCTGGCGGCGGCTTGATCGGCGGTGGGCATCCGGTCGGCGCGACCGGGATTCGCATGTTCCTCGACGCCCACAACCACGTTCAGGGCGTGGCTGGCGCCATCCAGATCGAGGGCGCACGCAACGCGATGACCGTGAACTTCGGAGGAAGTATGTCCACCATCGCCTCTTTCGTCCTCGGCGTCGACGAACCCTGACCAGGTCGCGATGCGCGGGGGCGGTGTCTCCTATTGCCGCCCCCATCGCGATGCCTATCTGGCCACTGGTCTGGCAGAGCTGAATTTCTCGACGGCCTCGGTGAAGGTCATCCGACTTGTGGATCGGACGTTCCGGCGGAGACTCGCTACGCACGATCTTCGCCGCAGTAGTCTCGTGAGGCAAGCTGTCGCTACGCAATCGTGACACCCAAATAGGCCGCAACCTTGCTGACTTCCCTCCCCGGTGATGGCCATCTCGACACGTTTGACGCGGTCGGCTCGGCGAGCACGTGTTCGCCGGGATTTGCCGTGACCTCCGCTCGAGATCTCACCGCGGTTGATTTTTGTTCCAGGGTTTGTGACACCGATTCTGGTTCGGTTGTCCACGTCACGGCGTGGGGGTTGGGGTGTTCGCCGAGCCTTTCGGTCCTTGCGGGCCGGCGGCGGGGGCGGGGCGGGTAGATCCGCGAACCGGGGCGCACCCGAGCCTGGGACAACCGCCGGGCGGGGGCTGCTCCCACAGTCGGCGCGGGTCTTCGGCGACGGGGCGGTCGAGCCGCAACCTGGTGGGCGGCCCGACGATCACCATCAGGTTCACACGGTCCGCGGCCGCGGGCCGCGGATCTTCGGTATGGTTCCCTCGGTTGTCCGGAGACTTCTCTATCCGGCTCCCGTGAGCTTTGGTTGTACGACGTCGTCGACACCGGTGGAAGCAAACTCCTCGATCATGCAGGTATGGGATGGGACGGCCACCAGGATGGCGGCGGTGTGTCGGGCCGGTGGGATCACAATGGTTCCGCCACTCACTGATGAGTTACCACCAAATCGAGTTGACCCCGGTCTCGGGCTACCTGTCGTTCACCGAGCGCGAGGAGATCGCTCTGTTGCGACCGCAGGGCGTGAGTATGCGGGAAATGGCAACCGGATCGGAGGGCATAACCACGCCGCGCCGCACGATCACTCCGAAGAGCACTTGATGCTGACCGAAAGGTATTACCGTCAAACAGGTTCAGCAGAATCCACGACCCGTGTGACCACTCACGAGATCGTCTGTTGTTCACCCCGGCTGCATCGGCCTTAGAAATGGCCAAAAAGCTCGGCCTATTTCGCAAGGACACGGGGACCGTCGCGCATCAGTTCGCGACATTCTGAGACAACGACAACGACAACGGCGTGCGCGAAAGCCGGACGCTTCCGGCGTGGTGCTGCGAGCGCGGATCTGATGCTCCTGTAACGCGGACTACCTCAATGAGTGCGGAGACCTGGACTCGGATTTCACGTTCGTCCTGTGGTCGCGGCCACTCGGGCGCCCGTGGGCCTATCCGGCGGTCTGCGACCTGGTGCGGAGGTTACGCGAGCACGCCGGCCGGTCCGATCGTGGACGGATGGGCTGGCATCTCTGAGGGCACCCGAACGGGGACATGTGGTTTGGCCCTGCTCCTGATGCCGGACTGCAATTGAGAACCAGTCAGCGAAGCTGGCTCCGCCGCAATTGTCGGGTGGTCCGAGCCGTGCAGCATTCGGCGGCGAGCTGCCAGGAGGACAGGTGCACGAATCCGACGGCGGCCTCCGGGGACACGTGACGGACACACCCGACCGGCGCCGGAGGGCTCCCGGTGTCGGCGGAACAACATTGCAGTCCGCCTCGGACACCAGCGCGCCCGCGGTAGGGCCGCGCAGCACCACGACACACTCCGGTGTGACCAACCCGGCGGCCGCGTAGATTGGCCGGCTGTGTCGGTGGACACCGCATCGACCGTCGCCACAGGACTCCTTCGAGTCCTTGCCGAGCACCCGCAGCCGACGGCGACCGCAATCCACATCTGGCAACGGAGCGACCGCGCTGCGCAGACCTCCGAGTATGATCGCCTACACCATCGCCCGATCCCGGTGTGTGCGCAGCGACGAGATGAACACGTCCACCGCGTCGGCGTCGAGGGACTCGGATAGCAACCGCGGCTGGCACACCAGTCGGCCTCCGGCCTGGGGTCGGCCAGGCCGGGATGTCGGAGCAGTCCGCGAAGCCGACGCCGTCGTACTACACGGGCCGGGGTGAGGGCACCAATGATCGGCGCGCACCCCCGGTCATCACCAGGTACTCGAAGGCGGCACCGATCACCCGCACCGGAACGCTCATACGCACGACCGTCGCCATCGAGCTCGCCGTGCGGGTACCGCACCGTGGCCCTCTGGATCGACCTGGGCAGCATCCACGTCCGTTCTCGTCGACGTCACAAACGTCAGTATTGCTCTCGCACGACTGCCACCGACCGCGAATTCCGCACCGAGACCGGCGACCGAGATCTGAAAGAACGACGAAGACGATGATGATGGCCCGACCGGCGCCACGCGGACCTATCTTCGGGCGTGTCCGTCGCGAGAGGTCAAGCCCAATTTCACTCCCAGTTGTCGGCGGTGCCAGATTTCGGTACCGAGGGCGGTGGCGTTGGCTCGGGCTCGCTTGAGATACAAATGTGCCGGATGCTCCCAGGTGAAACCGATACCGCCGTGAACCTGGATCATCTCCTGCGTGGCGCGTAGTGCCGCACGAGAACAGACGACGTGGGCGAGGGAGGACGCAATCGCCAGGTCGGGGGAGTTCTCGGCGGCACAGTTGGCCGCGTAACGGGCTACGGCTTTCGCTTCGACGATGCTGACCCATACGTCCGCGAGTCGGTGTTTGACAGCTTGATAGGAACCAATGAGCCGACCGAACTGTGTTCGTCGAAGAGCGTGTTGGACGGTGAGTTCGAGACACCGTTCGGCTATGCCGAGTTGTTCGCTGGCGATCATCGCCACCCCAATCGTGGCGGCGTGATTCAATGCGACCGCTACTTGTGGCCCCGCTGCCAGAACTCGACCTTCCACATTCTCGAAGTGGAGGTCTGCGAGCGGTCTCGTCTGGTCGAATGCGATCGCGCTGTGGATCTGAACGGTGGCCGGGTCAACAGCGATCAGGGCGTCACCGGCTGGGACGAGGAGTACATCGGCCCCGATCGCCCCTGCAACCAAAGACACGTCACCCTGGATGTTCCCACCTGACCACGCTGGCTTTGTGGTGCTCGGCTCTTGTAGGCGGGGCCAAGGGGCGGCGACCGCGGCGACCAGCGAGCCGTCGGCGATTTGGCCGAGCATGTCGCTGTCACCGAGTCCCTGGAGCACTGCTAGTGCGATGACGGCACTGGTCAGAAAGGGCACGTCAGCAACAGCACGTCCGAGTTCTTCGACGACAACGGCCGTTTCGGACCAACTGGCACCGTGCCCGCCTCGGTCTTCGGGAATCGGGAGTCCCGCGCACCCCATTTCTCCAGTGAGTCTTTTCCAAACGTGGTCCGCAGTATCGGCCAGCTCGGTACGCGCGAGTACTTCGGTCCAGTCGCAGTGCTGGGACAACATCGCACGTAGTGCGGATCGCAGGTCCTCGGACTCCGGTGAGTAGAGCAGTGCTCCGGCATCGGTCATCGCTCGAGGTCCTTCCAGGCGATTTCGCGGTCGTGGTTTGTCTCGGCGGGGAGTCCGAGGATGCGTTCGGCGATGATGTTGCGCATGATCTCTGAAGTGCCTGCCTCGATCGAGCTCGCACGGGTGCGGAGGTAGGTATAGGCGGCGTCACGGACTACGTGCTCGTTGGTCCCGGGCCGTCGCATTGTCCAGTCGGTGTAGCGGAGCGAGTTGTCACCGAGCAGTTGCAACCACAAGGTCGAGGCCGTTTGCTTGAACACCGTGGACGCCAGCTTCAGGCCGGATCCCTCGGGGCCGGGGCGACCGGCCTCCTCCAGCTGTGCCAGACGTGCAGCCAACAACCGCAGGCTCTCCGCGCCGATCCACGCGTCGATGATGTCGCGTTCGACGTCTGGGTCTCGACCACCGGCATTCCATGCGGCGATGATGTCGGAAATCATCCCCACTCCCCGGGGCTGTGGGTCCCGGGCTGCTGCCATGCGTTCGTTGGACAGGCTGGTCTGGGTTACCGACCATCCAGCACCAACGGCACCGATGCGGTTTTCGTCTGGAATCACCACGTCGGTCAGGAAGACCTCGTTGAACTCGGCTTCCCCGGTGATCTGGCGTAGCGGACGTACGTCAACTCCGTCTGCTTGCATGTCGCACACAAAGTAGGTGATGCCCTGATGCTTCGGCACATTCGGGTCGGTGCGCGCGAGGAGGAGTCCCCACTTGGCGTCCTGAGCATGGGAAGTCCAGACTTTCTGTCCGTTCACCCGCCAGGCGTCATGTTCGCGTACTGCCCGGGTACCGAGGGCTGCGAGATCCGAGCCGGCGCCGGGTTCGCTGAACAACTGGCACCAAATCTCTTCCGCTGTCCACAGGGGCTTCAGCCATTTCTTCTGCTGCTCTTCTGTCCCGAACGTCAGGATCGTTTGCGCTGCAACATTTGTCCCTCCGGGATTGCGGTTTGGGTTGAGCCGCTCTGCGCCTGCGCGCTCCAAGGACTCCTCCACAGCACCCTGGAACGCCGCATCGCAGCCAAGGCCGCCGAGGCCGAGGGGCTTGTCGACCCATGCGAGACCGGCATCGAATCTGGCTCTCAGATACGCGACAGGATCTGTCCGCTCCGGTGGATACCGATCTATGAAGTCGCGTACGGAGGCCATTACCTCGTCGAAGGTACGAGCCTGCGAGTCGTCCGGGCGCAGCGTACTGGGCATGTCAGGAGTTCGCCTTTCCGATGATGCGTGCCGGTCGGCCGTGCTCACAGTCCGATTGCTTCCGCGACTCGTTCCAGGTGTACGGATGATGTCCCGTAAGACGCCTGGAATGCCTTGATCAACCGGGTAAACACGTGCAGTGGATACTCGGTGGAATACCCGATGGCCCCGTGTACTTGGTGGGCGTTGCGTTCGACCAGATCACCGACCTGATTGAGATAATGTTTCGCCACAGAAACCAATTCGGATGCGTCGGGCCTGTCGCGTCCCAATGCCCAGGCCGCCTCCCAGGTCAGCAGGCGGGCCGCATCGATACCGGATCTCATATCCGCACACCTATTGCTCACCGACTGGAAGGAACCAATGGGCCGCCCGAACTGCGATCGGTCTTTCGCCCAGGTGACCGACAACTCCAGTGCTGCCTCACATGCGCCGACCGTGTGCGCACACTGCAGCACGATTGCTGTATCGATGGCCCGATCGACCGAGCGGGCAACATCGGAGGGTTCGACTGCAAGGACGCGGGACTCACTGATCCGCGCGCCGTCGAGGTGGACCGCTGCTCGTGGCTCGCCGCCGATCACTCGCTGCCGGCGTGTGCTGACCCCCTCGTCAGGCAATCTGAGAATCACCAACGACCGTCCCCGGCCTTCCAATTCGGCATCGACCATGAGCACGTCTGCCTCATGCCCGTACGGCACCAAATTGAAGGCGCCGGACAACAGCCATTCAGTTCCCTCACGCGTGCCGGACGTGCCACGAATCGACCATTCGTTGCGGACGCCGGGCGGAAGCAGGCCCATCGTGCCGATCGAGCTACCATTCGCGAGTGAGGAAATCAGCTCGGATCGGTTCGTGGCTTCCCCGGCGGCGATGAGCGGAAGGGCGACCAGCGACGTCGAGGCGATGACGGGACTTGTCACACCCCCACGCCCGAGTTCCTCGACGGCGAGCGCAAGGTCGATGAGGGATCCACCATCGCCCCCGGCTTCTTCGGGAACCGCCAAGCTGGTCAGTCCCAGCGCAGCGAGCTGCGTGAGGGTCTCATGGCTGGACCGGTTGCCGTTGGTTACCTCGCCCTGCAGGGTCCGGTCGAACTTGCGGTCTACGTATTGCCGAACAGTTGCGACGAGCTGGCGTTGTTCATCACTGAGGATCAAATCCATGGTCTGATCACCGAGCCCTAGGTAGGCCGAGGCCGCGCTGCGACACGATTGCGCGCTGTATGTCCGATGTACCACCCGCGATTGTCATAGCGAGCATCTCGACCCATTCCCGCTCTATCGCTCCGTTCATCGGCGCTTCTTCCTCTTCTTCCAGGAGTTGGCCGGCCGCCGCCAGCACGTCCAGGCCGGCCGCTGCCGCATCCTGGGTCAGTTGTGCGCCATGTATCCAGGCCATCGAGGCCTCGGCCACCGGATCTTCACCAGCCTCGACCATCGACGTGATGCGATAGCTGATCAGGCGTGCTGCACGGTAGCGGCAATAGACGTCGGCGAGTCGTGCGCGTACGGCAGGGTCGTCACTGAGTGGACGGCCGTCGAGGACCGTGCTGCGGGCGTGTTGGATCACCCGGTCGATTGTCCGTGCGGCGCGGCTATGCATAGCGATGCCGGTGCGTTCGAAGGACAGTCCGTAGTTGATCAATGGCCAGCCATCGTCCTGACTGCCCAGCAGGCTGTCTCTGGGTACGATCACGTCTTCGAAGAAGATCTCGTTGATTTCTCCCATGCCCGCCATCGACCGTATCGGCCTGACAACGACACCGGGAGTGGTCATGTCGACCAAGAGCACCGAAATACCGGCCTGTTTCGGTCCTGAGCTGTCGGTGCGGGCGAGGAGCATGCACCAATCGGCAGGGGAACTTGCGTAGCTGTTCCAAATCTTCTGCCCGTTGACGACGAAATGGTCACCGCGGTCCTCGGCCCGCGTCGTTAGCGACGCCAGGTCGGAGCCTGCACCCGGCTCCGAAAAGCCCTGAGTCCAGATCACTTCGCCCCGTGCCATCGGTGGCAGAAACCGCTGTTTCTGCTCTTCGGTTCCGAACTTCATGATCATGGGGCCGATGTAGTTCAGGTTCATGTATTGCGGGCCCCGAGGCTCACCCGCCGCCCACATCTCTTCCCGCAACACCATCTGTGACCACAGATCGCCGTCGCTGCCCCCGTATTCGGCGGGCCACGACAAGGTCAGCCAGCCACGCTTGGCAAGTGCTTGGCAGATCTCGCGCGTGAACGGGATGATCTCCTCGGAATTCGACCCGAAAAGTCCTCGCCATTCCGGGTTCTCGTGCTCGGCGAGGAAATCGCGCAGTTCCTGGCGGAACTGTTCCTGCTCGCCTGTGAATGTGAAGTCCATGATCCCACCTCCTAGGTGTTTGTGGTCGAACTATTCATGCATCGGTGAATCCGACGAACCTCGGCCTTTCCCGGGATCTGGCCGCTGTGATGGCCGCGTCGAAATCAGCAGTTTCGACCAATTCGGCAAGCTGTTCTGCCTCACGGTCCAGAAGCGTTGTAAGGGTGCCGAATACGCTGTCATTCAAGATCCGCTTGGTTGCGGCATATGACCGAGTCGGACCTGCAGCCAGAGCCAAGAGGCGGTCCTGCGCGGCGGCCTCGAATTCGTCGGCATAGACCACCTCGTCGATGAGGCCACGGGCCAGTGCCTCCTGCGCAACAATCGGTCGTCCAGTCAGGGACAGGCTCATCGCGGTTGAGAAACCGGCCCGTGCGACGAGGGTCGCGCTGGCTCCACCGTCCAAGCTCAGTCCGACCTTGCTGAAGGCGAGGACGAATCTGGCTGACTCGCTGGCGATGACAATGTCCGATGCCAGCGCAAACGAACATCCGACACCCACCGCGGGTCCGTTGACGGCGGCCACGACCGGTTTGGGCATCTGCCGAATCGCGAGAATCGTCGGTGTTGTCACCCGTCGGAGGTGGTCGGCGAGGCCAGAGCGCCTCTCGGCGCTGAAGGAATCCCCCAGGTCGGCGCCCGCCGAGAATGCTCGACCGCGGCCGGTAAGCATTACTGCACGTACTGTGCTGTCGGCACCTAGATCCTCCATGATCCGCTGAAACGCCCGCGTCATGTCCAAATCGAAGGCATTCAGAACTTCGGGCCGGTCGAAGACAACTTTCACGGCCGCTCCATGCTCGAGCACGGTGAATCCGGGCTCGACCAGCCGGGTCGTCCAGTCTACCGTCCGACGAGGATCGCTCAGCGTTGCGCCCGTGTCTTGGTTCGGCTGGGCGGCGACAGCAGGTGCTTGTGCTTGTCCGGTGCGTCCGGCTGTCCGTGGTGCGCGCCTTACATCGGTCTGGGTAGACGCGATATCGCACGCGTCTTTTGCCCTCTCGCTGATTTCACTCGCGAGTTCGGTGACCGTTCGGTCGATCCGATCGTCGGGAACCACCATATCGACCAGGCCGATACGCTCGGCCTCGGCACCACGCACGGTCCGACCACTGAGGTAGAGGAGGTTGGTCTTACCGGTGCCCAGGCGAGCTTTGAGTCTTGCGTAGTCGACAGACCCGAACGGCACGGGAGGCGGGTTCAAGCCTCCGATGGTTGCTGACGTGCTCGCAACAATGACCGAGCACGCCAACACCACTGCCACGCCGTCTGCGGTACATCGTCCTCGTATCGTCACGATCACGGGTTGACGGAGCCGAGTGAGGATGTCAGTGAGACGCTGGACGTCGTCCTGCCCGCAGCGCGAGATGAGGTCGAACACGTTGGGGTCCGCATCGAGAACTACACACACGATACGCTGATCGGCGTCAACGTTACTCAACTCTTCGCTGAGATTCGACCAGGACGTCTGGTTGTTCACATGGAGGCGGGCGACGCCACGCTCGACGTGTATGGCATCTGCGTCACGGTCGACGACCAGCGCCGGTTGGGGGTCAGGGTGGACGCCCAGAGGCGGTTGCTGGTCATCCGTCATAGTGTGCCCCGGCTTTCTACAAGTATTGTCGAACGAATCAGGCGCCCGAATTGCCGGTGCCCGGTTACGAAACGAGTGCGTCGGTGGCTGGCAAGTCCGCTGAGGCGGACAGACGGAACAGTATGACGGAAGACGCATTTCCGGAAAGGGCCTGTGCCAGATTGGTACATGCCAGTTGTACAGGGGTTCGGCGGATCGGTCGGCGCCAACACGGAGCGACCGAGCCGAGGGTCACCGGATACTACGACGGCACGCGAGGAATAGGACACGAGCGACCGCGGGAACGCGCCGCCGCGTGACAGTATCCGAAGGGTATCCGAGGTGAAGGTCGCCGCGGGTCCGGGAACGACGGAGATCAGACGAGAACGGACTCGATACCCTTGTAGTACGGGCGGATCGCATCGAGATCGCCGGATGCGACCTTCGCCACCCATTGCGGATCGGCGAGTACTGCCCGGCCTAGCGCGACGAGGTCGAACTCGTTGCGTTCGAACAGATCGAGCAGCGGTGCGAGGCTCAGGCTTGGCTGTTGCTCTGCCGGGTTGCTCCCGAACGGGGACGCCACACCAATGGAGCCGAGGGCGATCACGGGCAGCCCGGTCACCTGCTTGGTCCAGCCCGCGAGGGTGCGGGCGGAGCCGTCGAACGCAGGCTGCCAGTAGCGTCGGGTCGAGACGTGCAGCATCGAGACACCGGCCTCGACAAGCGGAGTAAGCATCTGCTCGATCTCATCCGGGGAATTCGCGATGCGGGCATCGTAGTGACCGGTCTTCCACTGCGAGAAGCGGTAGGAGATCGGGAAGTCGGCGCCGACCCGCTCGCGGATCGCGACGACGATCTCTGCGCTGATCCGCATCCTGTTCGCTATCGACCCACCATAAGTGTCGGTCCTCCGGTTGGTCTTCTCCCAGATGAACTGGTCGAGCAGATAGCCGTGGGCCCCGTGCAGTTCGATCCCGTCGAAGCCGACCTCCTTCGCGGTGACCGCAGCGCGAACGAACGCATCGACGATGCTCGCGATCGTTGCCGCACCGGCCGGTTCGCCGACCTGTTCTCCGCTGAGCCCGATACCGGACGGGCTAACAACCGGGGCGTCCGGTATCGGGCCGGCGCCGGGAATACGGGTGGCGCCGAGGTGCCACAGCTGCGGGATGATGCGCCCGCCGCGTGCGTGGACGGCGTCGACTACCGTGCGCCAACCGGACAGAGGTTCGTCGCCGTAAAAGACAGGAACCCGGCTGCTCGCACCAGCGGAGTACTCGTCAACGTAAGTTCCCTCGGTAACGATCAGGCCAAGCGACGGGGCACGTTTGGCATAGTAGTCGGCGACGTCGCCGCCGGGCACGTTGCCGGGGGAAAACTTCCGGGTCATCGGGGCCATCACGAATCTGTTCGACAAGCTCAGTCCCGGAATCGCATCGAACGGTTCGAGCAGTGGTGCAATGTCGGCGCCATCGAGCAGCGTGCTTGCCGGATTGAAGTCGGTGCTCCCGACACGCAGGTCGGTCATAATGTCTCCCACTCGTGTTGAACTACAGCCGTCCCGCATTCGCGTGCGGCCGTTTGTGCAGATACCCGTCAGTCGGTGGTGCGCTCGGCGCGCATCGCGTCGAGCAGTCGCGGAAAAGGTGTCGAGGTCCAATTGCCGCGACATGTGCGTCAATTGCGGCAGAGCGGCCCGAAGTTGCCCCGGCCCCGAGTTCATCGAGCGGACCTGGGCATGACAGAGTCGAGCAGTCCGCCGTGTCCAACGGCCTCGCCCGACATCGGCGCTCCGGGCCCAGTCGTCGGCCGGGGCACGCGAACAGCAGGGCGGGCCGTGAGCTCAATCTCTGCGCGATCCGGGGCGTTGTAGCCTCTAATCCTCGGTCAGGATCCAACCATATTCGAACCACGCACTTGGGAATGTAGCTGGTGCCAGTGGTTCCAACAAGTCTCGTTCCATCGAGTCGAACTGATTCGTCGAGCCACGGAAACCGCCCTCCCGGTGGCGGCGAGGCTGTCGCCCCTCTCGATGGCAGACAGTCAGGACGGCTGGTGCTGACGGTATTCTCTGCAAGGAGAGCTGGCGTCGTCCCACTCGACCCGCTGATCATGACGAATTCGGGTCCCATGCTCCCTGTGATCACTGCCCTGCCGGTCGCCACCGAGGCCCGCACTGCGTGGCTCCTGCTGATCTTCGGATGAATTGAACAGCGTCCAACGAGCGGGAACTCTCGCCGGGCGGATGGTGTGTCAATTTCGGACGCCGTGTTGTCGATCACACGGGTGGTGAATATGTTGAGTCCGCGTGAGGTCGCTGCGGCAGTTGACCACCCCGCCCCAGCCAAGTCGACTTCACGGCGCGACTGCCTCGCGGAGCGGTGCGAAAACTTCCCTGCCCTTGCAGTAGTCGGCGCCGATACGCCGATCCCGTCGGCTCGGGAACAGAAAGGATCGAGACGAAGTCACAGTCGTCGAAGGAACCCTCGATGATAACCCGGTTCGGCACCAGGCACAACGCAACAAGGTGGGAACCGACAGTCCTCGAACGCGGGAAGCCCAGTCAGATGCCAACTTTGACGTCTTCACTGCCTGCAGCACAGCAGCTCTGTTCTGAGTCGAGCCGCTGCTTCATCCCAACAGGTCGCCGGTTCCATGGCCTTACCCGAAGTCCCCGCGGCTGCTCGACGCCGAGGCGCGCTGAAATGAAGGAGAAATATCGATGCAGAGCAGTATTCGGAATGTCGATGCAGTAGTTGTGGGAGCGGGCTTCGCCGGTCTCGATGCAGTCCGCCGACTACGCGATCGCGGATTGACGGTGCAGGGATTCGAGGCCGCCGGCGGGGTTGGTGGCACATGGTATTGGAATCGCTATCCCGGCGCTCGTACCGACAGTAAGTCCTATATTTACTGCTATACATTCTCGGCGGAGATCCGAGACGAGTGGAAGTGGAGTGAGCTATTCCCGACCCAGCAGGAGGTCCTGGCTTACCTCAATTTCGTGGCCGACAGGCTCGACCTTCGCCCTCTCTTCAACTTTAACACCACGGTGGTCAGCGCTGATTGGGACGATGAGGGCACGCACTGGATCGTGCGCACACACGATGGTGACGTGGTAGCCGCCAAATACCTCATCACAGCCGTCGGCATCCTCTCCGCGCCGCACAGACCGCAGATCGAAGGTATTGATACATTTGCCGGCCAGATCGTCCACACTGGCCGTTGGCCTGCAGAGGGGGTCGACGTCGCAGGAAAGAGGGTCGCCGTCATCGGCTCGGGCTCGTCCGGAGTGCAACTTCTGCCAATCGTTGCCCAACAGGCCGAGCACCTGACCCTCCTCCAGCGCACACCGAATTACGTATCCCAGTTCAATAGTCCAAAGTTCGACGATAGTGATCGTCAGCGTATCCGCGACGAGCACGACACGATCCAGGAGCAGGTGCGCGCAAATCCCTATGCGCAGGCGTATACGCTCGCTGGGGTGTCTGCGAAGGAAGTGACTGAGGCGGAACGTAGAGCCGTGTACGAGGCGGCGTGGTCGGCGGGCGGGCTCGCAATGGCCATGGCGACCTTCGCCGATCTGGGTATTGACGAAGAATCCAACAACACCGCAGCTGAGTTCGTTCGCGCGAAAATTCATTCGGCAGTCAAGGATCCGGAGATGGCTGCGTTGCTGACCCCAGATTACCCCTACGGGGTCAAGCGTGTGCCCACGAGCGAAGGCTATTACGATACGTTCAACCGAGACAACATCAACGTCGTCGACCTGCGGCGGACTCCGATCCAGCGGTTCACAGCGAACGGAATCGTCGTGGGAGGCGAGGAAACCGCTTTCGATATCGTCATTCTCGCGACTGGGTTCGATGCGGTCACCGGCGCCCTTACACGCCTGGGGATTCGTGGCCGAGGGGGAAAGGCACTCGAGGAAGTCTGGGCGGATGGCCCGTGGAACTACCTCGGATACGCTGTTCCCGGCTTCCCGAACCTCTTCTCGATGGTCGGACCCACCATGCCGGCAGGCAACGTACCCACCACAGTCGAGATCAACGGGGATTGGATCGACCGTATCATCGCCACTGCCCAGCAGCGCGGTGCGACGACCATCGAAGCGACCATCGAGGCTGCCGATGCCTGGCGCAGCGAGGTACTCGAACTGAACGCCCCCCTTCTGCTCGCGAAGGAGGGCGCACGCGTCAACTCATGGTTCATCGGCGCGAACATCGAGGGGAAGCCGATCTCACCCCTATTCTACCTCGGTCACGCGAATGACTACACGGCTCGGAGTACCGAAGAACGCGACAAGGGGTTCCCGAACTTCACCTTCTCGGATCGCTGAAGGTGGACTCGGCACATTGACACAACCAAGTTGGAGATCGTCGATGACGACCGTGCGTCGAGTGTAGGGGACTGCCTAGTTTGGATCGCCGGCATCTCTACGGTGTCGAGCGGGCCATCCCGTCCCTCAGCGACGAGGGACCGACCAGCTCTCCTTCAGCGGACTATTTCGCAGGGAATAAGAGGGCGTGCGTATAGCGCCAGAGTTCGGCGATGGGGCTCGGTAGGAGATCCGCTATCGGACCATTGCGCCCACCTTAATCGTTCTGTTCGCAACTAGCTCCTTGCGAGATATTTCGTGTCAACGAGCACGCGGTGTCGTGGGGTGTCCGGGTCGGTCAATTGCGTCGGCTCTCTGAAACGCAATTGAAATCACGGATACCGTAGTCCACTCATCGCTCGAGCTTGTCTGCCGACCTTGGTGCGCACTCATTGATTCATTCAAGAAAGAAGGAGACTCATGACTTCGACATCAAATCGGATTTCGTCCATTCAAGAACTGTTAGGCTCCGACGCACCGAGCAACTGGGGCAAGTGGGGCCCAGACGACGAGGTGGGCAGCCTGAACTACTTGCAATCCCCCCAGGTTCTCAAGGGAATCAGTACCGTGCAATCCGGTGACGTGTTTACCTTGCAGGTGCCGTGGGGGCGCACCGAGGCGCCAGGTGACCCGCTGTGGCCGGGACGCCAACCGTTCACGCGGAAGAATGTGATGGACGAGTCCAGTTGGGACGGCCCTCCCGAAACCTGGCCGCAGTACCCGGGAGGCGCTCACTATTGCGACGACGTGGCCACGCTGGCCCTGCAAGGCTCAACACAGTACGACTCCCTCGGCCACGCATGGTATGACGGCAAACTGTGGAACGGGTACGACGCCCGCTCGACCATTGGTGCCATGAACCGAAATTCAATCCTTCCTATTGCCGAGAAGGGCGTGGTCGGACGCGGTGTGCTCATCGATATGGCGCGCCATCGAAACAAGAACTGTCTGTCAAACGGTGAGACCTTCGACCATCGCGATGTGGAGATTGCGGCCGCCGCGCAGGGAGTAACGCTCGACAAACGCGACATTCTCTGCATTCGGACAGGTATCACCGCATCCTGGTTCGAGCGAAACGACCCGGAGAACTTCTTCGAAGACTACAACGAACCTGGACTCACTTACTCGCGCGAACTGGTCGAATGGTTCCAGGGTCAGGAAATCCCAAACCTGGTAACCGACTCCTTCGCCAACGAGGTCACATCGGATCCGAACTCCGATGTCATGATCCCGTTGCACTCCGCGCTCATGCGTAATCTCGGGGTCGTGTTCACCGAAGTTGCGTGGCTGGAGGATCTCGCCGATGCGTGCGCGGCCGATGGGCGTTACGACTTCCTGTACACAGCGGCCCCCCTCAAGATCGTTGGTGGGGCCGGGGCTCCAGTCAACCCGATCGTCATACGCTGAGCTGCTCCCGAAGGCACGGTGTCGGAAAGTCGCGTAACCGATGACAGATAGCCCCTGTCCGAGGACGTACGCAACGGTGGTGAGCTGGTCGGCAGAGTATCGGCGTCGCAATGACGCCGATGCGGTCGACCGCCGTCAGGTCGTTGGGTGATGTTGAGACAGCGGGCATGGGTGCCGGGTGAATTGCTTGGAGCGCGGGGCGGAACCGTGGTGGACGCTTCCGCGCCGTGCTCGTCAATTCCGCTGCAACCAAACACATCGTCGACAGATCATCGTCTTCGCGGACCCTGTACCGACGGCTGTGCAAAGTCATCGCGCATTTGCCATATACTTGAGTCGACGAGTTTGGCGCCGACGATCCACCTGCCGCGGGCGGTCGAGCGGCCCGCACTCATCGGTTATAACTTCTCGAGCACAACCTTTTTTCGGTGATGTCGCGATAGCGGGTCGATCACGGCGCCCCCGGGAGGACGTAGGACGTGGCAGAGGACCCCGCTTCGACGCCACCCGGCCGCAGCAGCTGACGGTGCACTCGTCGGCCAGAAACACCGGATCTCCGGGGAGGGGACGGCAAATCTGAACGCGGACTCGGGGCGAATCGAGGCCATCAGCGTCTCGAAGAGCCCCGATCGGCCGTCAAGCGAGCTCGCCACGAGCCGGATCACCAACCGCACCTCGCGCCTGTGAACCAGCCCGCCTCGTCCAGGGTGCGACGGGGCGTCCTCGGCAGTCGAATGCCCGTAGGTGTTGATCGTTCTGTCGGGGCGTGTGCGAGCGGCTCCTCCACCGCATCCATCCCAGCGCCGCGGCACAGAAGCGGTCACGTAGGTGTGCCGGTAGTGCCGGAGACGAAGTCGTTGGCCATCACGAGCTCGCGAAAGATCGAGTCCAGATCACCGATCGAAGTTGGTTGGGTCTGAAGGTCACGATCCGCCCTCACGTTGAGATCAGTATATTGTCGCCGACAAATCGATTCCGAAGGTCCGAATCTTCCGGTAAATGCTGGATCGGGAAATACCGAGCTGCTCTGCGGCCAGTCTTTTGTTTCCGTTTGTTGCGATGAGCGCATCCACGATGGCGTGTGCTTCGAGTCTCTCGAGCCCATCGAGTTGTCGACGGGAGGCCATGGCTTGGATGCCCGCGGGTAGGTCACGGGTATTGATGTATGGACCGAGCCTGTTGTTCAGTACCAGTGACACGATCTTGGAGAGCGAAGCGACATTCGACGGCAACGGGACGCGTCCGACGGCTTGCACAGCTCCGGAACTCCAGTGTGGTCGGCTTCGCGATGCAGCCTGCTGTGCGGTCAGCGACTCCAGCAGGATGGGTATGTCACCGGGCCTCTCTCTGAGGGTGGGGATCGTCACCTGGGAACCTGGCCAACGGTCGAGGAACTGTTGAACGGCTGGGCCCGTGCCGGCGTCGATGGTCATAGTAGCTACTACTCGGGAGGACCCGCTGCGGCGGCGTTGCATGGCTAGTCGGAGCCTTGTGAGATGTTGTTCGTCCACATTGTGTAGGTCGTCGATCACGACCAACCCATCAGGTATCTCCAATGCCTCTTCGAGGCTTGCCGACCACGCTTCGTTGTCCGATGGCGGGTGGTGTAGTTCCACCACCCGCGATGCGGACGAGTGTCGCGCGAACTCGCGAAGAACTGCGGATTTGCCAGTGCCGATCGCTCCGAGCAGGATCGTGTCGGCTTGATCGTCGTCGACTTTCGCTAGGGTTTTGCAGAGTCCGCGCCAAACTTCGCTGTTCCCAGCGAGGGTCGGAAGAATTCTGGTATCCGGTGGTTGGGGGGGCGGAGTATCGGGACGGGATGGACCGGGTCCCGGTTTTCCGCGGGTGACTCGCACGAGGGAGCCCACCACAGCCACTCCGTCGGTGATGGGCTCGCATTCGACGGCGACTGGGGGGGATGCGTCCGGCACAGTAAGTTCGCAGCGTATCCGGATGTGCGAGTGCGTTGCCTCTGATGCGGCTTCCCAGAGCCGGGTCTGGTCGAGCCCGTTCAGAATGCGGGCGGCCGCACCGTTGCTGATCACAGTGCGGTCGTTCAGGCAGATTACTGGGTGCCGGATGTCGCGAGTGGCTGCAACATAGGCGTCGAACAGGGCCTGCTCGCCGGTGGATGCCTCGATCGCGATTCGCTTCTCGATCAACCTTGCTTGGTCCTGGATCCACCGCAAGGCGAACGGACTCGCGTCCTTCGTGCGGCAGCTAATGCCCAGGGCGCCTAAACGACGCTTGGTCAGCGGGTGGAGGACGGCGCAGCTGGCCGACATCAGGGAATCGGCGCCGTCGAAAATGTGCTCCGTGCCGAGAACCCATACACTCTCGCCGGTTTCGAGGGATATTCCGGTGGCCCACGTTCCAACGGCCCGTTCGGCCAGGTTGAAGCCCGGTTGCACATTGGTTTCCTCGAACTGTTTCTCGAGTCGACGATCGGCGACCCATGCGGCTAGCATGCAGCCGTCTACGTCCGTGAGCGTCAGAGCGCAACCCAGCTCGGTAAGGAGGTCTTGGTGCCGCTCGACCACTGGGCGGGCGGCCCGGAGCATCTGACTGTCGACATGCTGGTGTGTTGCTCGAATAGGCGCAGCGCTGTCCGGATCGAGACCAGACGTGAAGGCGCGTTTCCAGGACTCGAAGATGATTGGCCGGACCACCTCGGTTGGTGGAACCACGCCGGCGGTCCGGTACTTCTCACGAGCTACGGCGATGGGGCTCTGGAGGATGTTCATATTTCTTTCCTGAAGGAGAGCACTTCGACAACGCGAAAGCTTAACCGAATACATGGCGGCTCTCATGCGACCTTCCCCCGCCGGACAGCGCTACGTTCTGAGGTCGCGGGCTGTGGGAGATGCTGCCGCCGTGGTGATCAGCGGCATCTCTCGACCAGCTCACCGCGGTAGCGACCGGGCTGCTTCGTCGCGGTGGCCGACCGGGTTTGCCGCGATCGTGTCCCACATCCACGCCATGAACCGCAACCGGAGTGCGTTCGGCTGGCGCTTTCCGAATGGCCAAGCTTGTTCCACCGGGATGGTACTCGGCGACCCGAAGGTGGAAGCGAAGGCTGATAGCGTCCTTGCGTGCGGCCGTCCAGTCGATGCGATGCAACTTTGCACCCGGCTCGGGCATCGCGCCAACCTGTCTCACCCGGAGCTGCGATAGGTAGCCACGTCCGTTGCCGCGGAGAGAGTCCGGAGGAGCTCGGATTGGCGAAGTCGCCATGGACGCTGATTCCGGAACTGGGCGACCGGTGCGGGCGATCTCCTGTCTACTTTGCGCGTAGCCATCGCTGCTGTGTGTTTGAGGGTATATCGGATTCCGACGCTCGTCGTGGGGCGTCCCCTAGCGGCTGAGATTTCGGGTCGTCTCGGAGCCTCGTAGTCCGTTTCGTCAACTGCGTGGTGCATCAACTCTCGTCTCCTTGATGGCGTTGCCCCCCACTGCGGAGTGGTGCACCACGTCGTCGAGCTCTCCTTCCTTCGCCAAACGTTCCGCCATCAGCCCCAGGAATGCGCTCATGACCAACAGGCCGGCAATGAAGAAGAACCCGGCATTGGTGTTGCCGGTGACATCGATGAGGTAGCCCGTGAGGACGGGACTTACGAAGGACGCAGAGGCCCCGAGTGAGTTGACGATGGCGATTGCTGAATACCCTCCCGCGCCAGCGAAGATCCGCGACACCATGGGCATGTAGAAGGCGCCGCTCAAGCCGGCTATCCCGACGAAGGAAAGCGCGATGAGCAGAAGCACGGGCCCGTCTGCCACGATCGTCCACAGGGCCCCGATTGCACCGATCACGGCACCGGACGCCACGAGTTTCCCACTCCATCCACGTCGTCCGGCGAGCCGAGACATCACGAGGTTGTATGCGACGGCGATGAGCGTGGGCAGGCCGGCTAGGAGGGCAGATTGATACACGTTGAACGTCGTGCCGAACCGCTCAGCGAACTGTGAGACCATCGTTGGGGTCCAGATGTAGATGGTGAACATCGCGTAGGTGACCCCGAAATAGCCCATGCCGATGACCCAGGGCCGCCAGTCACGAATGGTGGCGATGACGGACTTGTGAGGGGTGTTCGCGACCTCGGCGTCCGCGGACAGGATCTTCGCGTACTGCTCCTTCTCTGGATCCGAGAGCCACCGAGCCTTGCTGGGGCTCTCGACGAGTCCGATCGAGGCGGGGATCGCCGCCACGATCGCCAGGAGCCCAAGGATCAAGAGCAGGATGCGCCAGCCGCTGAGAGAGTTCAGGAAGCCTGCGTTGCCCATGCTGATGATCCCGGCTCCCAGGATCGGGCCCACGATGCTCGCCAGCGAATAGAAGCCGCCGATGAGCATGAATCCGAATGGCCGATAGGATCGGACGAACCACATGGTGATGAAGTAGAAGATGGCCGGTGCGAACCCGCCTTCGGCTGCGCCCAGCAGGAATCGGAGCACGACCAGGATCTCGTAGTTCGGGGCGAAAGCGATAAGGCACTGGATGGCACCCCAAACCAGAAGGACGCGAATTATCCACCGGCGGGGCCCCATCTTGGTCGCCCAGCCGGCGGTGGGGACTTCGACGAGTACGTAGCCGATCGTGAACACGCCGACGACGAAGCCGAACATCGTTGCGGTCAGCGCCAGGTCCTCGTTCATCCCGTGAGGGCCGGCGAAAGCGAGCGAGATTCGGTCGAGCATTGAGACAAAGCACAGGAAGCCGAGCAAGGGCATGAGGTGCCAGAGCGCCTTTCGGCTCAGGTGCTTGATGAGGGCCGGGTCGGTTGTCCCTGTTTCGATCGCCACGATAGTTTCCTAACATCGTTGTTGAGGCAGGCGATGTGCATGCCGAACTCGTCGGTCATGTGATAGTCGTTCGCCCGCAGTGGCTTTGGTGACACTTAAGCCTCGCTTAAACCGATTCCATCGCGCCGGAGCTGACGGGTGTGTACTCCACGGGAAGGGTGGTGAACCCGGTAACACTCCGATCAGCGATCCACGTCGGTTCTCCACTGTCAACGGGATGGAGGTCCGGCAGGGCGGCCAGCGTCTTTCGGAAGAGGGTAGCCAATTCCAGTCGGGCGAGATTGCGTCCCAGGCACAGGTGGATACCCTCTCCCAGTGCCAAGTGGGGATTGGGGGTACGTCGGATGTCGAATTTGTGCGGGTCCTCGAACACCCGCTCGTCGTGGTTCGCCGACGCCAGGAACGCCACCACCCAGTCGCCAGCGCGGATCCGTTTCCCGTGGAAGTCGAAGTTCTCCGTCGCGACGCGTAGTCGGTTCTTCGCCGGCGATGCCCACCGCAGCACCTCCTCGACCGCGCCCTTGACGAGGCTGGGATCGTCGATGAGGAGTTGGCGCTGATCCGGGTGCTGCATGAAGAGCCACAGCCCGACCCCACCCGCATTGCGCGTGGTCTCCAGACCGCCTCCGATCATCGTCGTGAACCACACCTTCATTTCGTGGAGGCTGAGCTTGTCGCCGTCGATCTCCAAGTTCCCGATGACGGTGGCGAAGTCATCCTTCGGGTTGCGGCGCCGCTCGAGCGCGAGCTCGGTGCCGTACTCGAGGAGTTTCTTCTGTCCGTACAGTGACGTTGCAACCTCGTCGCCGTCGATCGTGAAACGCGGGTCCGCCGCCGCGAGCCATTGCCAGCACGCTTCCTGCAGGTAGTTCCAGTCCGATTCGGGGACACCCAGCATCCGGAAGACCACCTTCCCCGGTAATTGTGCCGCGATATCTTCGATGAGGTCGCAACTTCCGCGCTCGGAGACCTCGGCCAGTATCTCGTCGACGATGCGCTCGACGTCGTTAGCCAGCCGTGCGATGGCCGGCACACTGAAGTGTTTGTTGATGGGACGCCGGTACAGGTTGTGGAGGGGATCGTCGGTGGTCGCGATCTGGATGTCCCATCCCTGGGCGTGCTTCTCCTCGGGAGTCCTTCGCTTGGGCGAGCGGGGAACGCGGGTGTCTTCCCGAGAACTGAGCCGGGCCGGGTCGAGAAGATATTCCTTGACGTCGTCGTACCGGGTGATGGACCAATGGTGGCGGCCGTACGCGTCGTTCTCGGTCCAGTGGATGGGGTCCTCATCCCTCAACTGGCGGAACCCGGCGTGAAATTCTTCCGGCTTGGTGTACCACGTTGGGTCCAAGAGTTTGTTGTCGATTTCGGACCAGTCGGTCATTGTCACTCCTGTTCGGGTTGGCCGATGCGACGGCACCGGCGGTATGTGGTCACAAATAGGGGATTCGCGTCGCGGTCGATCGCGGGTTCCGGGGGAGTGCATCACACCCCGGTACGACACGTCATGGTCCTTCCGAAATTGGGTTCACTGTTAAATCTCCGGGGCGTGAACCCGAGACAATCGATGATCTTGCAGCGCCTTCTCAGCGGCCATCTGGAGCTGCATCAGGTCGGTGACGAGACTCCCGAAGTCAGCCAGGGGGTCGAAGCCGTAACCGAGCGGGGCTCCCGCCCGCACTCCGTGTCGGTGCGCCGTCTCCGCCACGTACTCCCACATCTCAACAATGGTGGGCAGGTCCGCGACCATGTCGAGGCCCAGGTCCTGGGACAGGTCGGCGAGTCCGAAGAAGATATAGTCCACGCCCTCGACGGACACGATCTCTTCGATGTTGTCCACACCGCTCTTGGTCTCGATGAGCGGCATCACGATGACGTTGTCGTTCGCGACCTGCCGACGTTTCTCCCATGCGGCACCGGAGAATTCCATGGCGGGCACGACGGGGCACATCCCGCGTCCTCCGGAGGCGTACCGTCCCGCGGCAACGGCGCGGCGTGCTTCTGCCGCCGAGCCCACCTTCGGAACGAGGATGCCTTGGGCACCGGCGTCGAGCGCCTGCTGGATCAATGTGGGATCGTTGCCGAGCACGCGCACGAACGGCACCAGCCCGTATGCCTCTGCGGTTCTGAGATGTGCAACCATCGCGGGGATGTCGATCATCCCGTGCTCGCGGTCGATCAGGACCCAGTCGTAGCCGAGGGCGCCGTAGATCAGGGTCGACGACGGGTCGACCGACGTCACGAAGGCCCCGACCGGCTGGCCACCGTCCGCGATGATGGACTCGAACTCCCTGGCACGCCTGACAGACATGCAACCTCCTCCATCGATTGGCACTGTTACTCAGTCCGTTCCGGGACCGTCAAGGACGGCACGGCGCCAGCGCGACCTTGACCGGTCGGACTTCCAGTTGGTACGAGGCGGCCTCGATTGCCGTGGCCGCCCGCTCGAGCGGATAGACATGGGTAATCCACGCGCCGAGATCGATCCCGTCGCGCAACAGTTCGAGCGCAAGGTCGAACGCCTTGCCCACGGTATGGGGATGCGAAATCGGGTTGACGATCGTGATTTCCTTCATCATCATCGCCATCCAGTCAATCGGCTGTGACTGGGGCGTCGCGACGGAGACGTTCACCCACGTGCCCATCGGTCGCACCAGGCGAGCAGCGAGCTGGCGGGCCGAACTGACGCCGGCCGCCTCGATCACCGCGTCGACCGGCCCGCCATCCTTCTCGATGCGCGCGGCGGTCTGCTCGATCGTCTCGCCCGGTGCGATGCCAAAGACTCTCGCGCCCAATGTCGCTGCCATCGCTAGGCGCTCCTCGTCGGACTCCAGCCCGATGACGCTCACATGGGCACCGACGCGAATGGCGGCAAGGGCACAGGACAACCCCTGTGTTCCTGGCCCGATGACCGTGACGTGGTCGGCGGCGGCGGCGCCGCTCGCCTCCACCCATCGGATGCCGTTGGCCAGCGGCGAGCACGCAATCAGCGCCGCCGCATCGGACAGCTCGACGGGCACCTTGTACACCAGGGCGCTCGCCGGGACGAAAGTGTGGGTGGAGTAGCCGCCCCATAGGTGCGGCGGCTCCGCGCTCGACACCGTGCCATAGCCGACGGTGAGGCCGCCGCGCGTCTCGCACAGATAGTACTGGCCCCTATCGCACGCACGGCACCCGTCACAGGGCCACCGCGACTCCACTACGACGCGGTCGCCGATCTCGAGCTGCCGGGTGACGCGAGCGTCGTCCCCGATCGCAACGACCCGGCCGAGGATCTCGTCACCGAAGATCACCGGGGCAAGCTGGTTCAACCACTCCATCTCGCCGCGGTACATGTGCAGTTCGGAGCCGTCGATGCCGCACAGCAGCACCTCGACGAGAAGGTCTCCCGGAGACAGCTCCGGCAGGGGGAAATCACGCAGGGCGAAGGTTTGAGGGCCTTCATAGACAATCGCCCGGGCGGTGGATGCCACAGTTTTCTCCTTATAGCGGTATGTCGAGATAGGGGGTGTCGATTTTCCTGCGCCGTTCACGGCTGTGCTGCCGCGGCAGACTGCCGGATGTGGATGGGGTCGAGTTCGGTGCCGATGCCGTAGACGTCCCCGAGCGCCCTGGTCCCGTCGTACGTCAGGCGAGGCACGGCTATCGTCCAGCCGCGCCCACTCGCAACATCAGGGTGCTCGGGCAGGCTGAAGGTGGCGATCTCGATCCGTTCGGAGGTTCGGTCCGCGAAATCCGGATGCATCATCGTCAGCGAGCCGACGGCGCCGGCGAGCATGACCCAGGGGTCTCGAAGTCGCACGAGGAGCATCCCGTGGTAGGCGCTGAAAACCACGGTTCCGCGGAACCGCAGGCACCGACTCGAGTCGAGATGGGTCGGGTGAGCGGTGGGGAACATGAATTCGCCGGCTGGGGTCTGGTCCGCCCCGTCTCCGCACACGATCTCACCGTCGATGGCGGAGAGGTAGTCGCGCAGGGACGCCTTGACGCCCCAACACAGTTCGTGCCCGGTCCTCCGCTCAGCTGACATGGGCCGGTTTCCTCTCGGCGAACTCCTTGAGCGGCATGTCGGGAGACCGCACCAGGTCCGCGTCGACGCGTGTGCCGCATTCGATCAGGACCTTGGCTTGGGCGTAGTCGCGGAGGTTGTTGACGGTGTCGACGGCAACGACTTGATCGTCGCGCAGGTACACCACGCTGAACGCGCCGGACTGAGGGGTGCCACGGACGACCGCGGCGTCGTACGCGATGGGCACTCCCATGGTCTTGAACTTGACGTCGTACTGGTTGGACCAGAACCAGGGGACCGGCTTCAGCGGGTTGGGCGAGCCCAGGATAGACGCTGCGACCACCCGTCCTTGCTCCACTGCATTCTGGACAGATTCCAGTCGCATCCTGGTGTGGCCGGTGAAGGAGTTGGAGATGCTCGCGCAGTCACCTGCCGCGTAGACATCTGGCAAACTGGTGCTCCCGGCGTCGTCGACATCGGCGCCGTTGACTCCCTCCGCCCCGGCGTCACGGAGCGCCTCGACGTTGGGGAGGAGCCCCACGCCGATCAGGACTAGTTCCGCGGCGATCCACCGACCGTTGTCCAGCTGAACCCCGGTGACTTCCCCGTTTCGTCCCGTGATCTCCGAGACGGAAGAGCGCTCGAGGATGTCGACCCCGTGACGTCGGTGGAGAGCACGGAAGTGCGCGGAGACTGCCGGTGAGGTCACCCGCTGGAGAACGCGGTCAGCGCTCTCGATGACCGTCACGGCGAGCCCCGCTTTGGTGAAGGCAGCCGCGGCCTCGAGCCCGATGAAGCCCCCGCCGATCACCACGGCACGTGCCGCGGTGATCAGGTGGCTCTGGAGCCGCTCGGCGTCGCGAAGCGTACGAAGGTAGTGCACGCCTGCGAGCTCGGCTCCCGGTACGGTGAGCCTGCGGGGCCGCCCACCAGTCGCCCACACAAGCTTGCCGTAGCCGATCTCGGCGCCGGTCGATGTACGCACGACGTGTCGGCTGGGGTCGACGGCGACGACATCCGTTCCGAGCATGAGTTCCATGTCGTCGTCTCGCCAGAATTCGGGCGGCCGGAGAAAGAGGCTTTCGGTCGCGGTCTGGCCCGTGAGCACGCCTTTGGACAGTGGGGGTCGCTCGTAGGGCGGGACGAGCTCGCTGCCGAGGATCCCGATAGAACCCTCATAACCGGCCGCATCCAGGGCTGTCGCGACTTGAGCACCTGCCTGCCCCGCTCCGACGATCAGGGTGTCATGGTGTCGTATCACGGACGTGATCACTCGGCAACGACTTCGGCGACGAGTCCGTCGAGGAATCCCGAGGCGTGGATCTGGCACGCCAGCCGGCTTTCCGGCCGGTAGTTCTCGGAGATCTCCAGCAGGTCGTGCTCGTCCGCCGAGGCCGGGGTGACCTGGTCCGCCCACGGGGCGGAAATATAGATGTGGCATGTGGCGCAAGACATCTCGCCTCCGCATTCACCGACGATGCCAGGAATTTCGTTACGAACGGCCACCCGCATCAGGGATTCGCCGTCGCCGGCTTCGGCGATGTGTACGTCGCCATCGACCGACTGGAACTTGATGATCGGCATTGTGCCTGCTCCTTCCGCCCGGGCGTATGTGCCGGGCCTCGCCGTGAAAGCAAGTGTCACGGATCACAGACATAACTGTCCAATGCATTTTTAGACTTCAAATTATGACAAAATTCGATGTTTCCCGGGTGGCGTGTCCTGCCTCGTGCTAGCGTCCGGCATGCTCGATCTCCAAAAGTTGCATCACTTTTATGTGCTGGTGAAGACAGGCAGTTACGCACGGGCCGCAACGGAGTTGCACATGTCCCAGTCGGCGCTGACGCGGAACATCCAGGTGCTCGAGAATCGGTACGGCGTCACCCTGCTCAAACGCGACAGGGGCAGGAAGGGCATCCTCCTCACCGACTCCGGGCGCGCCGTCCTCGAGCATGTGCAGGAGTTGCTCACTCGCGCCGAGGCAATCGAACGCACTCTCGCGGCTGACGACACCGAGGCACCGAAGAAGCTCACGATCGGTATCGGACCGACCCTGGCAATGCTGCTCCCGGATGTGATCAAGCCGATCGTTACCGACAGTCGCAATCTGACGATCGAAGTCTCCATCCAGGCCCCCGACGTGATGATGGAGCGCGTTCTCGCCGGTGAACTCGACTTCTACCTAGGTCAGGAACCACACTCCGGGAAAACCCGTCGCGTGCGCCAAGAGCTGTGTGGTGCGGCGGCGATGCGTCTGTGGGTCCGCCCGCACCATCCGCTGACAGGACGAGGAGTCGTGGACGTAGAGGAAATCGCCAGGCACGCTAAAGCGTCCGTTACGGCGTGGAACTCATCCATCGTGCCGATGCTCGAATCCGGGCTCCAGGGTCCACTGACCGCAAACGTGCAGATCGACGACTATGCGCTGCTCGTCGAGCTCGCCCACAACTCCGACACGATCCTCATCTCCGGCTTCGCGGACAGGCTTCACCGTCTCGCGGAACTCGAGACCGACACGGTTATCCCCATGCCGCCTCTTCCGGTGTATTTCTTCTTCCTGGAGGGGATCCCGTTGTCGCCGTTTGCCATGGGGATCAAGGAGGCCCTGAAGCGCGGATTCATCACCGCCACGACGCAGAATGCGACCGGGGACACTCCATCGAGACCGTAGGGAAGGTACTTGACTGTTCCCGCTTGTCCGATGCGTCGGATCGGTAAGTGATGCCTCGAACCGACGACCGGGAGCCGCGTTCGTGTTGACCGACTTCGAGCGCGAGCAGCTGGTTCGGTGGTCAAGTGAGCCGAATAGCGTGAAGTTCGGACACGAATTCTATTGGAACGCAAGACCTGTTAAAGATGTTTCCGCAATTGAGTGAGTGGTGATCATGGGGGAGGCCCGGTGTGATTGAGGAAGTCGTGGCACAGGTCGTAGTTGGTGCCGACTCGGGTGAGTCCGGTCTCGGTCGCTGTGCGGACCTCGTCGAGCATGGGGGCAAAGGTTGCCTAGTTGTAATTCCTGGGGACGTTGTGAACGCCGACGCGTTCGATGGGTGACTTACCGCCGATCCCGGTGTGGGGTAGATGATGATTGTAGTCATGCAGCCAGGCTTGGTAGGTCGATGAGCGGGCCTCGTCGCTGAGGTAGGTGTCTGCGTCCGCCCACTCCGCGGCGAGCGTCCGGTTGAACCGTTCGACTTTTCCGTTAGTCTGGGGTCGGTCGGCCTGGTTCGCTTGTGCGCAATGTCCGGGCCGAGAGAATCAGCGAAAGCTTTTTAACGGTAACAGGATCCATTGTCGATTAACACCCGTGTGACGGTGATGTGGTGGGCCGCGAAGAAGTCGTTCGCTCGGGACCAGAACCCGGAAGCGGTCTCCTTCTTCTCATCGCACAGGATTTCCGAGTACGCGAGCCGCGAATGATCGTCGACGGCGTGATGCAGGTACGAGTAACCCACCCCGGAGCGGTTGCGACGTCCGGCGGCGCGGCGGAGTTTGCGGTGGCCACCGCCGTCCGGGATGCGGCCGAGCTTCTTGATGTCGACGTGGACCAGATCTCCCGGTGCGTCGTGCTCGTAGCGGCGGCCGGCGGCCGGCGGACCGGCAGACCGGTGGCCTGGTCGAGGTGAGCCAGCTTCGGCATCCGGTAACGCCGCAGGACCGCCTCGACGGTCGAGCGCGCCACGTGCAGGTGGTGGGCGATGCGGTGTGGTCCCCAGCGGCGGGTGAACCGCACGTTGATGATCCGTCGTTCGGTGTGGGTCGGCGTCTGGTGAGGGCAGTGATGTGGTCGACTCGAGTGATCCTCCATTGCGGCCTCGCCACCGTCGCAGTAGCGGTCGACCCACTTCTTGACCGTCGCCGGCGAGCACTGGAACCGCTCCGCTACCCGGCGTAGCAACCAGCCGTCTTCGAGGACCAGCAACGCGAGTGTGGAACGTCCCCGTGGAGTCAGGAAGGCATTACGGTGTGTCATGAGAGCCTCTCGGTAGCGGCGTGTGTGTGGTAACCGCACCGATACCGGAGGTCCTCACCTATCTCTATTCGCCACGCCGTACGCAACCTGCCTGGGTGCCTCTCTGTTTGTCAAGCAGCTCTGTCGGATTGATTTGTATGTGGTCGAAGATACCGATTTTCGTCGGCCAGCATGATGCGCCAGACGTGATCGGACAGGTGACGTTTGAGGGCGGGCCTGGCCGCTGCCGGCTTCTTGCCCTCGGCGATCTTCTTGTCGTAATAGTTGCGCCCGGCGCTGGCGGGCATCCGAATCTGAACCACCGCGACGGTGTAGAGCGCGCTGTTGAGCTGCCGGTCCCCGTAGCGGGGACAGGCGGTGACGGTCGGTGTCGGCGCTGGCGATCTGCACCGGTGCCGAGCCGTTGTAGTTCGAAAAGGCCGCCGCGGTCGGGAACCGGTCGGGCCGGCCGGTGCGGCCGATCAGCCGGGCCGCGGTCACCGCACCGATCCCGTCGACCTCGCGCAGGCGGGTGCCGTGCTCGTCGAGCGTGTGGGCCATCTGCTTCTCGTTCGCCGCGAGCTGGTCGTCGAGACGGCGGACGTCCGCGATCAACTCCCGACACAGCCCGACCCGCATCCGATCGACAGCGCTCTTAGCGCGGAAGCCCCGCAACAAGGCTGCCGCCGCAGCAGCGGTCAGCGAGGTCGGAGCACCACCGGCAAGCAGCTGCCGAAGTAGCGCGTGAAGCTGATTCATGATCCGAGTTCTACTGCTCGACATATTATTTCGTTGCTCATCGAGCAGTCCGAGGATTTCGGCCGAGCCCTCCGAGTCGACCGGGCGGGCGTCGCCCTGCATCGCGGCGACACAGGCCGCCGCGGCCGCGTCGATGCGGTCGTTCTTGCGTCGGCCGCCACGGGAGAGTTCCCACACGCGGGCGGTGGCGGTGGTGGGGACGTCGAGCACGACCTCCCCGAGTGCCAGCAGCCACTGCGCGAGGTGATGTCCGAGACCGTAGGCGTTCTCGACGGCCCAGGTGCGCTGCGGCCAGGTCTTGGCCCAGGCGATCAGCGTCTTGTAGCCGGTGAGGGTGGCGTCGATGCGGATCGAGCCGAGGTCGGTGTTGGTGGCCGGGTCGACCGCGGTGGCGGTGTGGCTGGACTTGTGGGGATCGATGCCGATGACGATCATGGAAGACGGTTCCCTTCTCTGCTCGGATTGGGGAATCCGCGGAGGACATCCGACTTCAAGTACCTCTCACAGCAGCTTGGGGTCACGCCTCTCTTCAGTCACTCCGCGAACGCAGACCGGGAGGGGGGACACACCCCACCAGGGTCAACCCAACGGACGGGTGACAGGAATTATGCGAGTCAACTCCTCCGGTCTGCTACGGGACGTTACGGGTAGCCGACCCGATCACGACCGCCGACACTCATAAAAGTCGGAACTACCCCTAGTTCGATGGATTCACATTGCCTACTTGTTCGATCGGGTTAAGGTCGGGCCCATAGGGCCACCGCGGTCGGGAAACTGACCTCGATCATCGCCGAGATGTGCACTGGACGGACGTCACCGACGCAATGAACCTGCTCCGAGCCGGCGGGATGCCCGCGGCCGGTGATGCGGGCCCGGAGGGCATGCAGCGGCTGCTGAACTTCTACTCCTGGGACTGCGAGGGGCTCCGCGACGACGTGCGTGAGGTCGTGGTCGAGACGATCGGTGACTCCGACAAGGGCGTGTTGATCGTCGACGAGACAGGGTTTTGAAGAAGGACACGCGCTCGGCCGGGGTGGCCAGGCAGTATTCCGGCACGGCCGGACGGATCGAGAACAGCCAGATCGGGGTATTTCTCGCCTACGCCTCCGACCGGAGTCGGGCGCTGATCGATCGCGAGTTGTACCTGCCGAGGGCCTGGACCGAGGACCGCGAGCGATGCCGGGCCGCCGGGATCGGCGACGAGGTGGCTTTCGCGACGAAACCCGAACTGGCGCAGACGATGATCGAACGGGCTCTCGATGCCGGTGTGCCGTTCGGGTGGCTGACCGGTGACGAGGCTTACGGGCAGGTCGGCAAGCTTCGACTGTGGCTCGAATCCCGTGGTGTGGCCCATGTTCTCGCCGTTCCGAAGTCGCAGATGGTGATCTCGATGGAGCCACAGCAGCGCCGAGCCCACGCCTGATCGCCGACCTGCCGGCGACCGCGTGGCAGCGGATCAACTGCGGCGACGGTGCCCACGGATCCAGGCTCTATGACTGGGCGGTCGTCGACATCCGGCCCCTGCGAGAACGCGGTCGCGGTCACTGGCTGCTGGCCCGCCGGTCGATCACCGACCTCGGCGAGATTGCCTACTACATCTGCTTCGGCCCCGCCGACACTGAACCCGCCGAGTTGGTCCGGGTGACCGGCAGTCGCTGGGCGATCGAGGAGTGCTTTCAGACCACCAAGAACGAGACCGGACTCGACCACTTCCAGGTGCGTGGGTACCCGGCCTGGTACCGACACATCACCTTGTCGATGGCCGCGGCCGCCTTCCTGACGATCCTGCGCCGCGGCGCTCAAAAAAGGGGATCTGAAACCGGTGTCCGAGAACTAATTCCTCTGACAATCAACGAGATCCGGCGATTGTTCAACCGCGTCGCTCGTCCGGTGCATCACGCTCTCGTCCATGTCTGGCACTGGTCGAACTGGCGCCGCGCCAGCCAGGCCAGAGCGCGCGCCAGCCCACTATAAGCGTCGACATCACAAACTGTCGTTGCAGTACTAATCTAAGCGCTCCCATCCTCCCACCCGGTGTTCGATTCGGTCATCCACCGCGCCAGTTGGACAGTGTCTTCGATGACGGCGAAGCCCTCGGTG
>NZ_WXYH01000389.1:895044-895628 GCF_009872365.1 Rhodococcus sp. T7 | reverse complement strand
GTAGAGGGCGAACAGCAGCCCGATCTGGCCGGCGCCCAGGTCGGCGGTGGCGAACAGCAGCGGGAACAGGCCCCAGGCGAGCCCGAAGTTGAGGTTGAACCGTCCTGGACGAGGTGGAGACTCCTGATCTAACAAGGAGAATGCTGGTATGCCTGCACCGAAGAAGTACGACGCCGAGACCCAGGATCGCGCCGTCCGGATGTATCGGGACCGGATCGACGAGCACGGAGGCTCGAAGGTCGCAGCCCGGCGCCATGTCGGCGAGCTGCTCGACATCGCGCCGGCGACGCTGCGGAACTGGATCGAGCGGGAGGAGAGCCGCCAGGCCCCCGGCGCATCGTCTTCGGCACCTGACGTGTCGGCCGAGGTCGCCAGACTTCGCCGAGAAGTAACCGAATTGCGCAAAGCTAACGAGATTTTGAAGACCGCGAGCGCGTTTTTCGCGGCGGCGGAGGTCGACCGCCGACTGCGGTGATCGTCGACTACATCGACGCGTACCGTTCCCAATTCGGGGTCGACCCGATCTGTACTGTGCTCACCGAGCACGGCATCAGCATCGCCCCGTCCACCTATTACAAGGCCAA
>NZ_WXYH01000389.1:894447-895034 GCF_009872365.1 Rhodococcus sp. T7 | reverse complement strand
TCTTCACCTCTGGCTTCGGCCCGTTCGACGATCTGCTGGGATGCCGGGTCGAAGGAGCGGCGCACCACACCGGTGATCTCGGCCGCGCTCATCGACCGAACCGCGACCCCGGACGCTTCGATCGCGGCGCGGATGCCGGGAAGCCGCCGACCGATTTCGACCGCTTGCACGCCCGGGTCCTTCTTCCGTTCATCGGTTGTGGCAGCGAAGGTGATCGCCACCCGTGCGGCGAGTTGAACTTCGTCGCGGTGGAACTCGGTGGCGCCTTCGTACACGACTGCCTTCGCCAGCGCGGGGGCGTGTGGGGCGGTGATCAACCGGGCCTGGTTGAGGAGGGCGTTGCCGGTCTCGGGGACGGTGTCGAGGACCGGGACGATCGCCTCGATGTCGCTGGTGAGTCCGGCGGATGCGAGGACGACTCCCCACTCGCCGACCCACTGGTTGACCAGTACCCGGTCCACGGCCTCGTCGCCCTGGGGCCAGGCCCGCAGCACGACGGTGTACTGATTTTTCTTGGGCATGTGGATCATGCCGAACCGGTAGCCGGCGCTGTCTTCGCCCTCATACATTTTCGTGGGGGCCAGCAC
>NZ_WXYH01000389.1:893840-894437 GCF_009872365.1 Rhodococcus sp. T7 | reverse complement strand
TTCGGGGTCGACCCGATCTGTACTGTGCTCACCGAGCACGGCATCAGCATCGCCCCGTCCACCTATTACAAGGCCAAGCAGCGCGGACCCATCTCGGGCACCGACCTGGGCGAGGCGTACGCCGCCAACGCCGTGCACAGGGTGTACGTGGCCAACAAGCGCCTCTACGGTGCCCGCAAGATCTGGTGGGCGATGAAACACGCCGGCCACGACATCGGGCGCGATCAGGTGGCGCGCCTGATGAAGATCTGCGGGATCCGCGGGGTGGTCCGCGGCAAACGCCGCACGACCACCACAGAGCGCGACGAGCGGGCACCACGACACCCGGATCTGATCAACAGGAAATGGGACGTCCCGGACCGCCCCGATCAGTGGTGGGTCGCGGACTTTACGTACGTGTGGACACTCACCGGATTCGTGTACACGGCGTTCTGTGTCGACGTGTTCTCCCGCCGGATCCTCGGGTGGCAGGTGATGACATGCAAGACCACCGTGTTGGTCACCGGAGTGCTCGAGCAGGCGTTGTTCACCCGCAGGAGAACCGACATCCGTTTCACCTCAACGGGTTTGGTGCATCACAGCGATGCGGGGAGCCAG
>NZ_WXYH01000389.1:893203-893830 GCF_009872365.1 Rhodococcus sp. T7 | reverse complement strand
ACGCGCTTGCCCGCGAGGGCGTCGGAGGTGAAGGGAGTGGTGGTCATGCGATGGTCCTTACGATGGGGAACGAGGGCTACAGGCCCAGGCTCTTGCTGATGATCTCGCGCTGATTCTCGTTGATACCGCCATAGATCGGTGGTGCCAGAGAACGGCGATCCTGTTTCTCCATGCCGTACTCGCGGGTGTAGCCGGACCCACCCATTCCGTAAACGGCGTCACTAAATCCGAGTTCCGATGACGGCGATGCGAACGGGATGACCAGGTCATACGCTGGCCTCCATCCATGTCGTCATCATTCGATCCTTACTGGCCGGTAAAGCGTGGCGGCCGCTTCTCCTTGAACGCCGCATGCGCCTCCGGCATGTCGGCGCCCCGGGTGAGCAGCGCCTGTCCCCGGTTCTCCAACTCCAGTGCCGCCGCATACGACGTCACTTCCTGGTTGCACTGCAGCGCACGCTTCGACATCCGGACACCGCCCGGCGAATTCGATGCGATCGCCTCGGCCACCGCGACGGCCTCGTCGAACAGGTCCTCGCTCGGCACCACCCGGTTCGCCAATCCGATCCGGGCGGCCTCCTCGGCGCCGACGAAACGCGCCGTGTAGGCGATCTCCGCGGCCCGGCC
>NZ_WXYH01000389.1:892552-893193 GCF_009872365.1 Rhodococcus sp. T7 | reverse complement strand
TTGCCGTCGGCGTCGACGCTGATGGTGACGGTCTGCCCGGCCTTCCCGGGGGTGTCGGTGGGGACGGCTCCGGTGCGTTCCCCGTGGGGTGTGGTCCAGCGGGCGCGGGCGGTGTTCTGGGTGCCGGCGGAACGGATCGCATGGCCGGGGGTGTCGGGGGCGAGGTAGGTGTCCTCGAGCAGGACCGCGGGCACCTGACGGATGCTGGCGCGGAGCGTGTGGGTTTGCTGTTCGAGGCGGGTGTGGGTCGCGGTGCCGTATGCGGCGGCGACGGGGATCAGCAGCAGAACCACAGTGGCGGTGAGCAGCAGGAGGGTGGCTTCGACGCGGTCGCTGGCGCGCATGAGGTGGTTGTGGTTCCACGGGCGCAGCTGCCACCACCGGGTCGGTGCGGCCACCGGTGCCAGTCCCTCCCGAGGCATGGTCACCTTTAACGCGATTGCGCTTCCCCTTTTCCTTCGATTGTGACGGAATCGGCGCGGCGTTCTGACGCGTTGCTCCGCGAGTGCAGGACAGGCTCAGCGGGGTGTTTCAGTCAGCCGGAATGTTCGCGGGTGTAATCCTCGACGTGCTCTGCGTGAGGTCGCGGGGCTCGCGGTGCTGGCGCTGCGTGAGTTCGTCGAGTCTGTTGGGCAGTGGCA
>NZ_WXYH01000389.1:891821-892542 GCF_009872365.1 Rhodococcus sp. T7 | reverse complement strand
ACCGGCCGGAACCCGGCATCGCCGTCGTGACGTTGAATCGCCCCGAACGAATGAACTCGATGACGAACACCATGTTCGTCGAACTGGAGAAGGTTGCGCTGCAACTGGATCACGAACACGACCTCCGCGTCGTGATCCTCACCGGTGCAGGCAAGGCGTTCTGCGGCGGATTCGACCTCGACGACGCCGAAGGTTTGTCGTCGATGACGCCGATGGGCATGCTGGACCAGCAGGAACTGGCGGCGCGCGCCCTCGCGGCGATCCGCAGCATCCGCGTCCCGGTCATCGCGGCGGTCAACGGTGCGGCCGCGGGCGGCGGACTGTCACTCTCCCTCGCCGCCGACATCCGGATCGGTTCGCCGGCGGCACGGTTCAACGCGGCGTTCGTGCGGATCGGCCTGTCCGCAGGCGACCTGGGCGCGTCGTGGCACCTGCCCCGTCTCATCGGCCCGGCACGCGCGGCCGAATTCGCCTACACCGGCCGCTTCATCGAGGCCGTGGAGGCCGAGTCTCTCGGACTGCTGAACGCGGTCGTTCCGGCCGAGTCGCTGCTCGACGAGGCTTTGGCGATGGCGCGCCTCATCAGTGCGAATTCCCCTGCCGGTGTGCAGCTGTCGAAGCGTGCGCTCCACGCGAACATGGAGGTGTCGTCGTACGCCGCCGCGCTCGAACTCGAGAATCGCGGGCAGGCACTGCTCACTCGCGGCGACGACATGCCCGA
>NZ_WXYH01000389.1:891076-891811 GCF_009872365.1 Rhodococcus sp. T7 | reverse complement strand
GCGCCCGGCTCCCACGGCGGCAGCGGGGAACCGTCCGGGGAGGACAGCTCGAGCTGCACGACGTCGGAGGCCAGAATTTCCCGGCGCGTCAACGTCAAAGTTCTCGACTGTTCGAGATCCGAATCCACCGAGGCCTCCCTCGATTCACTGACCATCGCATCTGACATGACTTACCACCTGTTCGGACTGGACGAGGGTTCCATCAACTGGCTACTACGCCCGGAATGATCGACCGAGTAACAACCATAAAACTAACATTATTTAAACAATATTAGTAGAACTTACTGGGAGATCCGCGCATCCTTGAATCCACGTCCGGCCGCTCGCCAAGGCCGTTGCTGCCGAGACCTATTCGACGACGACGCCGCTCGCGATCCAACTCCACGGCGGACCCGGGTTCACGGGAGTACGCGGCCCGCGGGTACTTCATGCGAGCCGTCAGCGACGCCGCGTGCCGGGCACGGCAATTGCTACGGAACGTCGATGGAAGCGCGAAAAGTACATGCCAGGCAACGTGTCTCAGTCGTTTCGCGTGCACACTCCGCAGAATGTCCACCGGTTGTGCCCGCTGGGCCCCAACGTCCTTTTCAGGCGGCTCCGCCCGTGAGTGGTTGACGAGGGCAGAGGCTCGTTAACCACGCATGGGCGCGAAGCTCCCTGTCGCTGAGTATCATTCGGTGGTAATCGTTTCGGAATCGAGCACTGCGGTCCCGAGCCAGTGACACAGTGCCAGCG
>NZ_WXYH01000389.1:890246-891066 GCF_009872365.1 Rhodococcus sp. T7 | reverse complement strand
AAACGCGGACGCACGACCAATCCCTGACCACGTAGACGGCGCACGAACTCCGCCTCCGACTTCGACGCCGTCGCACACGCACGGACGCGGCGTGCGAGAAGTTCGCGGTCCAACTCGCCGGTACCTTCGCGCACGGCGCGGTGCTTCTCGGCCCGGTGGTAACCGCGCTCACCCGAACCGGTTTCCCGCGAGGCGATCACCGCGAGTCCGTGCTTGCGCTCGAGTTCGCCCGCGAGATCGCTCGCGCGCTTCTTAGACCGCCACAAGTCGACCTTCGTACCGTCCTCGCGCACCACAGACGCCGCAATGTGGATGTGATCGTTGCCCTTGGTGGACACACCGTGCCGGACCGCCGCCCAGCGGGCGGGGGACCGGCCGGACTTATCGGTGAATCCCATGCCGTCCATGAATTCCTGCGTGATTGCGCCCCACTGCTCGTCGGTGAGCAGCCCCTCGTCGGCGTGCAGCGACAGCGAGCAATGCCACACGTTCGCATCCCGCCACGGGTCGATCGGGTCCCGAACCTTCTTGCCGTGCGAGTCCCGCACGTCCTCACCCTTGTCATTGCGGAGGTAGTTCGGTTCCCGGACCTCGGTACCGAAAACCCGCCGCGGTTCGTCGATCTGCCGGGCGATCGCGATCGCGTCCTGATGCGACAACTCGTTGTCGTCATGCCACGCCATGATCGCCGGATCTCCCGCCACCAGGTGCGGATCGGTGTGCTCGTTCGACCGGCCCGGACCTTGCAGATACGACAGCAGGCCGGTCATCTTCTCACCACTGGTGATCTTCACGATCATCGCGCGTCGAACTCCTGCAA
>NZ_WXYH01000389.1:889401-890236 GCF_009872365.1 Rhodococcus sp. T7 | reverse complement strand
CCTCCCACCCGGTGTTCGATTCGGTCATCCACCGCGCCAGTTGGACAGTGTCTTCGATGACGGCGAAGCCCTCGGTGTCCAGCACGGAATCTTCATGCTGCAGCAGGTCATCCACGGTCAGGTTTCGATTCCAATAACCACGTGTCGATCCGACGAAGTTTCTCGCCACGCGACCGGCCGCCACCTCGAAAATCTGCCCGTTATGGCGGTTGCTTTCGAGCGCAAGCCAGGCAACAGCGGGCGATACCAGAGAAGGGGACATCATGGTTTCCATTTGACGCCTGGCTGTTTCGTCTCCGACTGCGCTGGCCATGGCCGTGAAAGCACCTGGTGCAACGACGTTCACCGTGATTCCGTTGTCCGCACCTTCGGCCGCCAGCGACATGGCCAAGCCGAGGATGGCGCCCTTCGACGCGGCGTAGTGACTGATCAGTGGTTGCTGGGTCCATGCGCTCGACGAGCTCACCATCACAACGCGCCCGTACTGCTGGCGAAGAAGATGCGGCCACGCGGCATTGATTACGTTGAACGACCCGTAGGCATTCACCTTCATCACCCGGTCGAAGGCTGCATAGTCCATGTCGCTGAACGCGGCACTGTTGATGATTCCGGCGTTACTGACCACGATGTGAAGCCCACCGAAGTCGTCGATCGCGGACTTGATTACCTCCGCGGCGCCCGCGGGGTCCGATATGTCCGCGACGCAGGCCATAGCCGAACCGCCTTCCTGGTTGATCGCCTCACACACCTCGTGCGCGGCGTCGCCGACGTCGTTGACGACCACGGACGCCCCGAGCGAGGCCAGAAGTCGGGCATGTGCGCGTCCCATTCCTGC
>NZ_WXYH01000389.1:838165-889391 GCF_009872365.1 Rhodococcus sp. T7 | reverse complement strand
TCGCCCTCACCTACCGCGCCGGATTCCTGCTCGCCGGCATCGTCGAGTGGCTCAAGTTATTGGGAGACATGCCCTAGCAGCCCGGTGGACCTTCGGCGCGGCCAGCCGAGGTAGTGGAGGACTGTTAGATCCAGTCGATGTGGACGGAGTCGATGTGGTCGAAGTGGAATCCGAACTGGTCGCTGTACTTGTCGAAACCCTTGTTCTCGGGGTAGTCGAGGGTGGCGTGCCGCTCGAGCAGTGCCACGACGCGGGCGTGATCGTCGTTGGCCAGTGCGGCGGCCAGTTCGCGGGACTCTTCACTGGTGAACGGTGTGTCGGAGTTCGCGAAATCCAGGGTGCGGACCCGGTAGTCGTATCCCTCGTCGGCGCCGTTGCGCACCATGACACCGCCCTTGACCCGGATGACGGCCTTCTTCGGTGTTCCGTCCGGTCGCAACACGCCGGCGCGTTTCATGATGTCCTGCGCCTTCACGTTGCGGAGTTTCTTGCTCGCGTCGGCACGCAACTCGTTCGTTTCACCGGACCGGTACCGGGACACGGCGGAGCGGGACCGGCCGATCTTGGCGGCCACGGCATCGACACCGCCGAGGCGTTCGATCGCGGCACGGCGCTGGGCTCGCTCGAGGACGTCCGGGTGGGGGATCCGGCCTTGCTGCGCCCACCGGCGCAACGTGCGAGCCGATGGGGGTGTGCGGCCGGCATCGATCGCCGCCTGCCGCAGGCCCTCGTTGCCGAGTTCCTTGCGCAACTGCTTGACCGAGACCTTGCTGGTCAACCCGGCGAGTCCCCCACTCTTGACCTGCTTCGACTTCTCGACACCGCTGGTGGCGGCGTTGGCAACGGTAACCTTGAGTCCGTCGAGGCCGACCGCCTCCTGCGCGGGCTTCTTGGTGCGCGGCTTCGGGAGATGCAGGGCCATCAGTCCTCCCCTTCCTCTTCGTCGCCGGCGGCGTCCTCGTTGTCGGCGAAGGCGGCCTTGATCGCGAGGTTCACCTCGTGAACGTCCTGCGCCGAAGTGAAGGCGGACAGGAGGGTGTCGGTGAGGACCACGTCCTTCTCGACCGACATCTTCCCCAGCGCCTCGCTTGCGTCGGCGATGTCCTCACCGCCGGCGAGGAGGTACACCCAGGAGTCGGTGACGGTGCGGACCGGCCAGCGGCCGTGCTCGCGGGCAATCCGCATCGCGACACGGCGGCCGCGCCACCGGCAGTGCGCGATGATCGACGCCCGCCAGAGCGGTTGGTGGTGATGTTGCATCTGCTTCGCAGTCCACATGTCCGGGTTGACCATTCGCCCGATGTAGCCCTTGTAACAGGTGCCGAGGAACCGCTTCGTCGCGTCGTCTTCGGTATCGACCGCGGCCTTGCGGGCCTCGCGCAGGATTTTGGCCCACTTGTCCAGCGCCCGGCCCTGCTGTGGGTAGACCCAGGCCTCGGTGATGTCGAGGTCGCCCCGGTCGGCGCCGATTCCTCCGTCTGCCACTGGTGAGCACAGCCCGTCGAGGCTGACCGTGGTCACCCAGGTCTGTACCGGTTGGTCCGCGAGCATGTGGGGGTGCGGCAGAGGTAGCTTCTCGGGCAGCGAAAGTGTTTGCCCGGGCGGCAGGGTGATCCGCCACAGCCCGAACGGTGCACCCTTCTCCCCCACCGCCGCAGTGGCCGCCGCGTCCCCGGTCAGGTGTGTGGGCTGCCCGTAGCCGAATTCGAGCATGCCCGCGGAGGCGAGGTAGGCGGCGCGTTGGTCAATCGAGACCAACCGGTGGGCGTTGTCGAGGTCGTCAGACTCCGGGACGCGGGTCCAGCCGACAGCAGGTTCGAGATCTCCCCGCGGCGGGCCGTCCAGGGGTGGAACCGAGCCGGGTGCGGTGACGACGATGCCTTTGCCGCTGCGGGTGCGTTCACGCTTGATCTTGTCGACGAGGGCGGCGCCGGTCCGGGCGGGCGTCGGTCCCGGGAGCACCCCGAGGTGCTTGGCGCACCAGGCCAACCGGCGACCGAGTTCACGTGCCGCCGACAGGTCGTCGTCCGGGAGATACGTTCCGGCGGTGGGTGAGCCGAGGATGCCCATGTCGCCGACGCGGTTGTGCCAACCGAAGTCCTTGTTCCAGTAGGTCCACACGTACGGTTCGATCACCACATCGACCATGGAGGTGAAGTTCCCGATCGAGCGGGACAGGTGCACCACGTGCCCCGGTTCGCCACGGAGTTCCCACCCTGCATTCAGCAGTGGGGTGAGGGTGGCGTGGAGGACGGCGGTCAGTTCTTGGGCGGCGCGGTTGCGAAGGGCTTCCATGTCGTCGACGTCGTCTTCGCTGCCGGGGTCGATGATCCACCCGAGCAGTTCGCACGCGGCCTGTCCGACGACCCAGATCTGTGCGGGGGCGCCCAACGGTGTCAGCGCGGCCCAGCGGATCAGCTTGTCCAGCTTCTCGACCGAATCGACCGAACCGGTCAGTTCCCGCCCGGACGGCGTGTAGGTCCCGTCGGCGGTCACGATCAACGCATGGCCATCGGCTTCCTCTCCTGCGGGCAATGCCTCCCATACCGGTGCGGGTGGTGTTGCCGCCGGCTCGGTCGCCGATGCATTCAGCAGATTTGCGGCAGCGGCGGTTGTCGTCGGTTCCGCCGAAGCTGGTTCCGCTGGAGCTGTTTCCTCCGGTGCAATCTCGGTGGCATCGTCGCCAGGCTCCGGGGCGGGTGCGGGAGGTGCTGGTTCGTGCAGGTCGAACAGTGCAATCTGCTCCCACGGACGGGTCACGTTTACTGCTCCACGATCCGGCCCTCGATGTCCGCCGGCGGTACGTGGTGGCGGTCGAACAACTCCTGCAGGGCCACGTCAACCACGCTGGTAACCGAGAAGTTGCGGTTCTTCACCAGCCAGTTCAGCCGCGCCTCCGTCGAGGCCAGAACCCGAGTATTGAGTTGCACTTTGGTCGGACCCCTCCGCGGTTCCAGCTTCGCTAGCGCCCCCACGGTCGGTGCCATCACGTCGGAATCTCCTCCTGCGCTGAGAACTTCATCCTGCGATCGCACTGCACGTCCGTTCCCCACCCCCGTCGGACGCTGGCGAGCGCCCTTCCGCTTTCCGGCCTGCACCATGCCTCGCTCCTCTGCTGCACTCCGGGACGGCCACTGACCAACCCGCCTACGGCCGCGTATTTCCGGGACCTTCGGCATTCATGCTAGAGAAGGACTCGCCGAATCACACGCATCTTTACTCGCGTGTCTGCACGCATTTTGACACGCAGGTCGACACGCGGAATGAAACGCAGGTGGGCCCGCAGAGTGACACGCATCAATCAGCGCGGTCGATGCGGGTGATGGCCACAGGCGAATCGGGAAGTACCGGTCCCCGGCGCACCCGGTGCCGGGGACTGCCGGCCGAACGGGTCCTTGGGACCGTCCAGCCGTCAGTTCCCTTTAATCCGCGCCGTACAACTCGGCGGTGTAGTGGACCGCTCCCCTTCGCTGTGCTTCGTCCCAGTCGACGCCCATCGCATCGGCCAGATGGTGCAGATCGCCGAGGAAGTCCCCGAAGACCGTCATGGCCTCCTCCTGATCGGTATTGCAGATTCGGGCGTAGGTGATCAGCCCGTCCCCTGCCCGCAACGCGCGGACGCCGTTGTCGTGGACCTGAGAATCGTCGTCGTACTCGTAGGTGAAGTTCGGTCGGATCCTCCCCGCGAATGCGGCTGCCAGCTGGGCTGGTGAGTCGACGTCCGCCAGTCGTTCTGCGTGGTATGCGGTCATGATTTCATCGGACATTGCGTAAATCCCTTTCCTTTTGAGTTGCTACACAGCGGGAGTGCGGTGCAGCGCGGCCAACAGGGCGGTATTGGTGGCGTGCGCGGTCGAGGGTTCGGTGTTGGCGAGTACCTCGGCGCTCGCGTCATCGATGACGACGCTCATGTGGGCGCGGTGGCGGGAGAGCATCACGCAGGCGCGGCCCGGATCGAGGCTGAACGGTTCGGCGGTGCGGTATCCGGCCAGCGGATGCAGCACCACCACAGCGGCACGCTCGAGCCCTTGCAGTGAGTTCGCGGTGCCGACCAGCACGTCCGGGTGATCGGACAGGAGGGCGCGGATCGCCGCCGCCTGCGTCACGTGGGGAACCACCACCGCGATATCGGCGGCGCTCATCGGTCGCTGGTCCTCGGCGGTGACCAGGACGGCGTCGAGCAGCTCCCGCGCCCGCTGTGCGCACGCGGTCACCAGCGCCGGATCGGACGGGCCACCGCAGACCGTGACCGGGCGGTGCGCCAACTCGGGCACGACTCCGCCAGCGTCGGTCAGGTGCTCCGGTGGTCGTCGGGAGGTAAACGGCAGGTCGGGGTAGAACAACGGCCCGATCAGGGCGGTGGTGTCCGCTCCGAAGCGCCAGGTGTGGCGCAGCCGGACCACGCCCACAGCGTCGCCGTGTGCGGCTTGCAGCGCGATCGGTCCCGGCAGGTTCGGGGCGGTATCGCTGCCGTCCCATCGCGACACGTCGCCGGTCACCACCGGATCGATCTGACCGGGATCGCCCACACAGACCACCTGCCTTGCCATGGCGCCGAGTGCGCCCAGATCGGCGTAGGTGCATTGCCACGATTCGTCGACGATCAGCACGTCGGCGCCGACCCGGTCGGGGTCCGAGAACAGCCATCGGGCGGTCGTGCCGATCAGGATCGCGCCCACGTCGCCGGGCCACCGCACCTTCTGCCCCGACACCGCTGGCGTCTCGCCGCTGTCGGGTTTCGGCGGTTTCGTTTTCCACATCAGTGCAGCGCGATCGGTGAGGGTGCCGAGGCGCCGCGCAATCTCCACTGCCTGTTCGCGGGTCTGGGCCGCGATGCCGACACGCAGATCGCCGCGGTGCGCCAATGCCGCCGCGAGCAGGGCAACCAGTCGGGTCTTGCCCGCACCGGGTGGCGACGGGACGACGACGGCGGGATCACCGGACCACACCGAGAACAGCACACGTGCGGTGATCGGATCGGACATGATCTGCGATCCCGGCCACTGCGTGAGCGACGGCGCGCTCGGCCTGGGTGCCGGTGCGCTCGAGGGTGCCGGTTTGGGGATATCGGGTCGGGGGGCGAGGATGCGCATGACGGTGCAACCTTTCACGAAAGGTGATGTGAAGCAGGAGTTTTTGGGTTGTGGTGCAGGCTGCCGGGGCTAGTCCTCTGCGCCCGCGATCAGCACGTCGAGGGGAACCTCACGCCGCGCAGCGACCGGTGTTTGGCCGGTGGAGAGCCAGGAACGGCGGGCACGGTAGAGCCGCCAGTATCGGCCCCGACCCGCGCGCATCGTCTGCGGGGACGGCGGCCCAGGCATCAAGCACACCCTTGCTCCCGGTGCGGGGGCGTGTGCGCCGACCGAGCCGAGACCGAGGACTAATTTTCCCTCTACGACCTGTGCCGAGGTGACCTCGACAAAGAACCGCTCGAAGGGCTTGTCCGCTGGGGTGCCCATCCAGCCGGTGACCTCGGATCCGACGCGTAACCGTGAATCGAGCCGATCACAGGTCACCGACAGCGATGCGTTGCGCCGACGCGACCCTTTCGGCGGCGGGGTCACCGATGCCACCCCGACCGCCACGTGCCCGGTATGGACTGCGCGTTGCCGCCAGAGCGGATCATCGAGCAGGGCGGCAGATTTCAACTCGGCGGCATCGCATCGGGTGCGCAGTCCCATGGCGGCGCTGGCAGTGTTGTCCGGACGCGACCAGTCATGCCCGGCCGTCGCTGCCGACAGCGCGCGGTCCCACGAATAGCGGTCGTCCTCGTGAATCGGCTCCAGTAGTGGTAGCAGCGGCCCGCCGCTGATCTTCGCGGCCCACTCATGCAAGCCGCTGACGCCGTCATCGCAGATGCGCAGCCACTGCCGCCACGTGGTCGCCGATCGTTCGGCCTCCGGGGTGGTGCCGAGGACGTACCGCGCCGACGACGCGGCCACCAGATTCACCACCGCCGACGTGCCGGGATGGTCTGCCCGATCCGCCCACCACGCCACCATGGCCGCCGCTCCGGCCACCTGCGGGTCCGGGTGGTGTGCGTGCGCCCGCGCCAGGGTCACCAGCGCGGGCAGGGTGCCGGTGTCGTCGGTGAGCAACGGTGCCGGGTCGCATCGCCCCACGATGGTGCCGCCGTGTGCGGCCAGCAGTCCCAGGGCATCCACGTCGCGGGCGCGTTCCTCGCGGCCCTCGAACCCGGCCACTGACACGGTGACGCTGCCGCCACGTGCCACCGCGCGCACCGCCAGCGCCGCCGTGGACGCCGCGAACGTGGTGTGCGTGAGCCGAGGCGACCGGCGACCGGGTTTCGGCGGCATAGAGTCGCTGAGCGAGGTCGAACCATTCCACGCTCATGCAGCTCCCCGCTCCTCGTCGCTTCCCTGCACCGGATTCGCGGCACAGCGCCAACCGGCGCGCAGTGCCGTCGCCGCCGCATCGGTCGCCGCACCTGCCACTACCGCCGCGACCTGGTTCGCGGTGATCCCGGTACCGGCCAACACTCGGTCGGCGTAGCGGACCAGGTCGCCGTTTCCTGCCGCGCTCATGCACGCGCTCCCGCGCCGACCGGCACGTACACCGTCGATGCCCACGACGGTGTACGTGCCGCAGCCGTGTCGCTGCCGATCACCGCGCACACCAGATGCGACCGCGACGGGCGATCCGGCCACGGCGTATCCCCGTCCGTCAGGACGATCACCACATGCGGCTGCGGACGCGCAGCATTGGCGGCGTCGATACCCACCCGCATGTCGGTGCCGCCGCCGCCGATCAGTTTCACGTCCGCGATGGACCGAACCGGCTGCGCCGTTGTGCTCGACGCGTCACAGGCCAGAATCCGCACCCGATCCCGTGACACACCGCCAGCCCGCAGCACCCCGGCAACCTCACTCATCGCCGCATCCAGATCGTCTGCCGACATCGATCCCGAGGTGTCGACCACAATCGAGACCGTGATCGACGGGCCGCGCATCGCCGGAGCGACTATGCCCGGGATCCCGCGCCGCGACGGCCGCGAATACGTGTAGTTCGTCCGCCCCGCCTGATCCGCCAAGACGCGCCGGATCGCCGCACGCAGCAACCGATCCCACGCCACGGTCGGCGGTGCCAGTACCTCACCGGCCCACCGCACCAGCCCGGCCGGGGCGCTCCCCCTGCCCTTTCCCGAAGACTCACGAACGGCCTGCGCGACGTACCGCCGCACCAGGTCTGCCTCCGCGCCGTCGAGACCTTCGGTGACCTCATTCCCTGCCGCACCCAACTCGCCGGGCACGGCAGGGCACCCCGCACCGGACCCGCACCCCGGATCACCGTCGCCGTCTGCGGGTGCGTTCGGAGATGGAGAGGCAGACGGATCGACCAGGTTCGTGTAGTAGTCCTCCGCAATGCCTCCCGATGCGCAGCCGAACGACTCCGGGGTGATCACCCCTTCGGGCAGTCCGACACCGGCCGCGAGAAGGTCATCGTTGATTTCCGCATCGGCGGCGTAGTTCCACGCCAGGTGCTGGACCGGTTTCGGCAAGGACGCGGCGCGCGCGGCATGTGCCCGCAGCAGGTGCCCTACTTCGTGCAACAGGACCGCACCCGCCACCGGGACCGGCCAGGCGTTCGCACCGACCAGCAATGCCGGATCAAGATACAACCGCCACTGCGCATCCACCGCGAACGTGCCCAGCCCCGGCGCAGCCACAGGTTGCGCCGCGAACAACGCCCGCATGAAGTACGGCATCTGTTCGGCAGAGACCAACCGGGCCAACCGAAACGGGCGCAACTCGTCCGGGTCGAGTACCCGCACCGCGCTCACGCCGCCTCACCGACCAGACCCGCAGCCACCAACATCGGGGAGAACCGTTTCGCCGCAGCCGGAACCACAGCCTTGGCGGGCCGCGCCTTCGCCAACGTCCGCGCCGCAGCGCCCGCCACATCAGGTGCACCCGCTTCCGCAGCCGCGATCAGCGGCCCCCACGCGCTGCGCCACGCCTCGACAGTGCCCCGCCCCGCAGCCCACGCCGTCACACCCGACAGAACTGCCCACACCAGGTCCGGACGAGACTGCCAGTCGAACGCCGTTTCCGGATTCTCGATCACCGCCACCGGGTCGGGCAGATCGGCATTCCTGCGCCATTCCAGGAACTCGACACCGGTCCCCTCACCGATCAGCCCGAACACCACCGCATTGATCGCCGCGTTGTCGTCGTCACGCAGATGCGGCAACACCGCCGCCAACATCGCCCATGTGCGGCGCGACGGCCACGCTCCCCCGGTCTGCGCCGCCGACGACGGGAACGCGTCCAACGCTTCCGGGTTGCGCTGGACATATCCGGTGATCGAACTACGCACCAGCGCCACGCGCTGTTCGTCCGTCGCCACCGCACGCGAGGCGGGCGGCGTAGCCCACCCCGTCGCCATACCATCCAACCACTCGTCAACAGACGGAGTGAACTCCACATGGCAGAACCGATTCGCCAATGGCGCTTCCAGTTCGTACCCACCGGCAGCGCAATCGGGAGGATTCGCACCCGCAATCACCCGCGTTCCCTTCGGCAATTGCAGATCACCGACCTTCAGGTCCAACGCGACCGCGAGCATCGCCGCCTGCACCGCAGGCGGACTCGTCGTCAACTCGTCCAGAAACAGATAGCCGCCACCCTCGGCGTGAATGCGCTTCGCCCAGTCCGGAGCCTCCAACGTCACCCCGTGCTCACGCACCACCGGCAGGCCAGCGAAGTCGGCCGGTTCACGCAACGACCCGAGGACCGTCTCGCACAGCACCCCGTCCGACGCCGCCAACCCACGAACCAGACTCGACTTACCCATACCCGGACCCGAGATCAACAACGACGGAACACCAGCCCGCCCATTCGCATCCAACACCGTCACAGCAGTCGCCAAATCAGCCACAGAAAATCCTTCAGAGTCGAGCGAGTTGGTCAGTCTCGCTACCGAATTAGACTCCTCGATTATACGGTCTGACCTGCAGAAATAGGGGTTTTGCGCTCGTCCCGCGTCCCCGGCGCACCCTGTGCCGGGGACGCGGGACGAGCGCCCACCCTGCACCGCGCGGAAAGATCGTCTGCGGGCCCCGCGGAGGGATCAAACATCGCCGGCCGCGGCACAATCCTGTTTTCCGCCACGCCCCCGGACGAGCCGTTCGATCGAGACCTGATCTAAAGAGGAGAGGTTGTCGGAGGTGAGGTCTACGCTGCCGCTCATGAATCTGATTCAGCGCACCAGTCCTGAACCGCAGGCGTTCAGTAGTCATGGTTTCAAGATCCCGCGCCCCAGCGGTGAGCACAGCGCCCGCATCTGGCAGGCTGCCGAGACGTTCGGCAAGGACAGCAATGCTGTGTCCGAGGCGACGTTCCACGCGGTCGTCGCCCTCGAAGCCGAGGTGGTTGCCCTCCGCCGCGCCACAGGTACGTCTGAGTAACTTCACCGACCTGAACCGAAAGGCACTCACCCATGCTCCCCCGGATCCAGGAGTCTCCGACTCGCATTCTGTCCGCGACGCTCACCGTGTCCGATCTGCTCGACTTCCAGAGCACCGACGAAGCACCACTGCTAGTGGAGGTCGACACCACGGACGACGACGGCCGAACGTACCGTCAGAGTCATATCGTCGCCAAACTCTCGGAGAAGCACGACACCGTGAAGGGTCACCACGAGTTCACCATCTGCTTCGCAGACCCCACGCTTGCGGCGCACACGTACGGTCCCGAAGACACGGTGACCATCCACCGCATGTTCTTCGCGCCGTGACCGGGGGAGCAACCAAACCTTTGCTGCCGATCGCTCCTGGTCCTTGTGGGCAGGATCCGAGACTCATTGTCAATAAGCCTGGCTCGTCTCCCCACGCTGCATCTTTCTGGGGATTTCGCACGCTCGACGCGCGGACCTCATGAATATAGGGGTCGGTGTCATGAAATCTGACCCCACCCCACGGGCAGGCCGCCGGATCCTCGAATATCGCGCGGAGGCGTGCGCGATATGTACTCACACACAGGAGGCCGGCGCTGACAAAAGAGGAGGGAGACCACACAAGGTGGCGACCGCCACCAGTGCCGCGATTCCACGGACCTTGGTCCAGAAGGCCGACTGGCGGGCGATGTCGACCTCTTCGGCGCGCTCAGAGCGGCGCAGCTCCCCCGCGACCACGAGGTCTGCCTCAGCCATCTCCCGCGGCTATCGCGTCGTCCCTCTCGGCGTTGCCGCTCGAGGAGTGCCAACAGCCTGGGGTCGACTGGGGCGGTTCCGAGTTGACGGATCAGTTCGCGGAGCAGGCAACGGGGGGCAGGGTTGACATCATCATTTGTCCCCTGATTGCGGATCAATTTCGTCGAACTTGAGATTCCCCTCGCGTGCCGCCTTCGCGAACCGCAGAACGATCTTCGCGAACACGTCGTCGGGCGCCGGTCCGACGGTCTTGACCCACTGGTTGATCTCTTCGTCTGTCAATCGTCGCCCCCACCTCGATCAGCAAATCCCTGGGCTGAAATTCTCCGTATTGGCACACAACCCTGTAACGTGGGCGACAGCGCTCAACCTTTCCCAATGGATTGGCTAGGCGCTAGCTGCCCCCCAGCCGAGCTGGGGGGCCTTATCTTTTCCGTATGACAACGCCAGGCGCGCCGTTGCGAGTGACACTGTTGACCACCCTGTGCGTCGCCAAACCAACGTGACGCCACATGTCCGACGGGCAGACCTCAGCCACCTTCTTGCTCGGAGGCATGTACGTTCTCCAACCTGCGTACGCCACCATGTCCGCTGTCTGGATTAACTGCGAATTATGCGATGCCCGCGACACAGGATCGTCCAGGAACAGCGTCCCCTTTGACCTGATCTGGCCAGAACCGTAAGCGCTGCCCGCGGTCAAATGCCGTCGGGCCTTGCGAAATTCTCTTCGCACCGCATGGTCCTCACCCTCGTCATGAAGGATCATAAGCGTCGACTTCTCTTTGGTGCTTGTGCGCTCCAAGCGGTTCAACAACGTTTCCCACGCCATGTGGAAACACTCCTGACCAGAGAGTTTGGTTGCCTCCTTGTCGACAACCACGGTGAATGCGCGTGCGCCGATTTCATGGAGCATCTTCAGATGGCCGCGGTAGACGAGATGCCGAATGCCCGGAGGCAACGCGAGAGCCTTCAGCGGGCCTCCGCCGCGGATGAGGTAGTTCGCCTTCAGCTCCCAGCGCTGATTTATCCCGTACGTCTTGGACAAACGCCGCCGAAAGTCGAGCATCTTGTCGAATGCTTCCGGCCACTGCGAGTCGTCGATCAAGACGCAACCGAGCGCGTAACAGTTGGTACCGCCCTTGGCGATCAATCCAGTGTCACCGGTCTCATCGATGTAGGCCATCAGCACCAGGTGATTATGCCGATCGTGACCGACAGCGATCATCACTGGGTTGCGCAGATATCCGAAGAGTGAATGGGAGGCCACGGCGGTCACCGGCGGCATGACACCCTGTCCCACGAGACTTCAAGCTCTCCGACGTCGGAAGGACCCGCCACACACCATGCCCATTTGAACTCTCTGGCTCGGCGCCGTGCTGGTCGTCGCTGGTCAGGCACCCAGATCACACATCGGGCCTCGGCAGCCCGAGCCCTCTGGCTGCTCGCCGTGCTCGCCTTCGCGGCCGCTGCCGTCGGGGCGGTGACCGTGTCGAGTTCTCGCTGCCCCTGCTGCTCACCGTGTTTGTCCCGATCGCGGCGACCATCGCCCTGAGCGTGGTCACCAGTGATCCGAAGAAATCCGTGGCCTCGAGAAGGGACGCCGAATGATCACAGCGATCTGCGCTATGGTCCTCGGTGTACTGCTCGGGGGATCGGACCTGGTTGACCGGTGGCGCACAGTCCAGTCGAAGCGGGTGCGTATCGCCTAGATCGCCACTAGTCTCGACCGCTTCCAGTGGTTGGTGCTCGAGGACCTCGCTGAGGGACGCCACCAGTTCCTGTACCGAGATCGCAGACAGGGGAACAAGCAGGTCATCGCGCTCATCGCAGCCCAAGAGCGCGCCACCAAGGTCGGTATCCCCGACGAACTGGCGGTGTACCGCCTGGCCGACCAGATCATCCGAGAACGGGACAAACAAGCCCATGCCCGCTGATCGCGGCAGCGTCCACACCGACTCCGACCAAGCGCTGCCGCACCTGGCCACCGATGACGTCTGGGCAGATTCGCACATCATCACGGCGGCCCGCACCGGAACGAATATTGAGCTGCAGATCCACACGTCCATCGCACCGTTCGGCGCCGCGGCCGAGGCGTGGTTCCCCGCGGCTACCGGGTTCACTGTCACCGTCATCGTGCACACCGTCGATGCGCAGACGGGCGAGCCCCGGTATTTGCCGCCCGCCGAGCCCGCCGAGTGGGCGCGGACGATCTTCTCCACCGTTGACGCCCCGCACGGGTACTTTCTCGGCGCCGTCGACCCAGCGACCGGCGTCCACCGGGGAAGTCAGCTCGCATATCGTCTCTACCTCGACAGCACTCGACGCACAATTCCCGTGCCCCGTCAAGTGGTCACCTGCCCGCACTACCTGCTCGCTGCCCTCGACGGCCGAGCCGAGGTCACCATCGATACCACCGCTTGACCAGCCGAGCGCCGCCCGCACGTACGTCCCTCCTGGTGGACACCATTTCGACCATGAGGAGATGGGGGCGGTCGGATGGTGAGTCGACTATCACTCACAGCTAGAGAGGTTTTCAGAAATGCCGCGCTTCTACACCGTCGACCGGAGAGGGACCCTTCACGAGGGACTGTCGCTCGGGCTCACCCGCTTCGACGACGTCGAACCGACAGCGCTGCAACAGCACCTCGACGTGCTGTTTCCCGATGGCGTTGCCGCGCACGGTGAGATTAACTTCGTCAACGCGGCCGCTCAGTTTCAAGTCACAGATCATCTGATCGAGCTGATATGGGAGAACGTGCGTCGGGCACACTTTCCGACCGCACCGTCTCGTTTTCAATCTGCCTTCGCAGTGGACACACTCGACGAGGCCCGCGCCTTCCGCACTGCCTTCGATCCGACTGAAGCAGCGAAGATCTGGCAGGTGGAGACCGATCACGACGGATTCCGGGCCAACATGGAGCTGCTCCGCGCCCCTGGCACCGCTCTGATGACGTCGTATCACTCCTATTGCTACTGGTCCCAGCAAAGCCCGGACCACGAGGTGCCCGTGACATGGGAGGTACTCCTGAGTCCACCTATCCGGGTTCTCGGCCCCGCCGAATAGGTTGTAATTGGGCGGTTCAACGAGAAGCGGAGCGGACTACCCGGTAAAGAGGTGCGCGGTCAGTCGCGACGCGAGTTCTTCCCGTGTGTCCTCGTCGCCGGGGTGCGAGTAGACAGGGCTGATCGGGCGACCGGCGTCGATCATGTCCTCGCGCGCTATCTTGACCGCCTCCGCACACTCGCGGAGGGCTTCGGCGAACTCAGCCACGAACGAGGCGTCTGTGGAGGGCGCCGCGTCCACGATGGCGTCGGAGAGGGCTTCGAGGTAGCGGACGGACTGTTCGAGGAGATCACGCATGCGATGACCGTAGCGCGGACGGAAGGGCCGTGTCACCGATGAATTAGGTTGTGCAGTAACAGCGGCGCCGCCAGCGGCACCGCTGAATCATAGCGAACTGATTCCGCATCGGGCGTGTCACGGCGTGTCGCTCGGGCCAAGGCGAGGAGTGATTGGGCGGTCGCCATCGCGGCGAACCTCCTACAACCGGCCCCGCTCGGGTCCACGGCCATGCTGGATACACCAACCCTGCCCACATTCGATTGAGCACCGACACCACCAACCGTGACGGGCAAGGACCCGAGCGACGCTGGTCAAGACCACCGAGCGTCACACGCTTCGGTGTGTCCGCCGACTACACATCGGCACGTCCGGCTCGGCTCCGCTCCCCAGAACAGGGCGACCACCAACCCCAGAACACCTACACCGCAGGCCAATGCCACGCCGAGGATGAACGCGTCACTCATCGCTTCCCCCCCATTCGCCGGTTCTCCATTACAACAGGTCCCATCAGCCTCCGGCTCCGGCTGCGTCGGCGACATCCACAAGTCCCGCTCGTCATGCGCGCGCGAGCAGCAGCGGGATGCTCAGGCTCCGCCCGCGCCCACCGCGTCTTCTGCTTCGGCAAACTCGCTGTGCCATAACAGGTCTCCTGCCAAACGTGGCGGATGAATGCCCACCCGCCGCGCAAGTCGGCGAAACTGTTGCGCCCATAGTGACAGCAGGTCGGCCGGGGCACGACCCGATCCCAAAGGTACCGGGCGAGTTGGATCGCTTTGGTGCCTCGCCGCCCTTCGGCCTGGCTGGTGTGTTCGAAGTCCATGGCCATGGCGGTCACCGGCGACGCTTCGGGTATCGCTTGCGGCGCTCGGCCGCGGTCAGCCCACCCCAGATCCCGAACCGCTCATCGTGGGCGAGTGCCTCGGCGAGGCAGGCCTCGCGAACCTCGCAGCCCGCGCACACCCGTTTCGCGGGGCGGCCGTTCTCCCCCGTTTCGGGGAAGAACGCTTCCGGATCGGTCACTCGGCAGAGCGCGAAGTCGCGCCACTCCGGAGCGTCCAACTCGATCCTGGGCCGTATGTCGGTATCGGTCATCTCGCTCATCTCCCTTTTCCCGCAGATGGTGTCTCGGTGAGGCGGACGGTAACGCCTGACCTGGACAGCTCCACACGAACTCGCACCTCCGGGACGCCCACCAGGTTCCAGCGACCAATCCGGGGCCAGTCCGATTGGGTTGTCTGTCATATCCGTGGTGACCTCTCCGGCGAAGTGCGAGTTGTTTTCACTGGGAGGAAGATCCGCGGCGTACGTGGTGAGTGACATCGCGTAATGGAACGTGCTCGACGAACCATCAACTACTCATCAGGGCAGGTGGAAACGCCGCTCCGACCTAGTTCTCGGCCGGTCACAGTCCACACCAACCCATTCCGCGACACCCGTGACCAGGACACCGGTCCCACACCGCTACTCTCGATGACGTCGTCCGCGCCACAACCGGCACGCATATGGAGGCTGACCACGACCCTGTTCACAGGGCGCCCGTCAGCCAGGGGAGAAAAGGGAAATGAACGATGATCATTCGCAGAACCACGATTGCTGCCGTGACTACCTGCACCGCACTGGGACTGACCCTGTCCGGGTGCGGCAATGGCGACGAACAGGCCACTCCCACTAGTCAGACCGCTACCTCGGCAGCGATGACCACCACTGGATCTACGACCACGACCGCAGCAACCAACCGGACCACGATCTCGTCGGATAACTCGGACACCATCGGCGGAACCGCTCAGACTATTACCGCCGCCGACGTCACCGCCCGCATCGAGGTGAAAGAGCCCCAGCTGATCGAAAAGACCTCCATGGGGGAGCCGCGGATACTGTTGTTCCCGATCGTGCTCGACGTCGACTCCGGAACCCTGAACGCGACATCGACCAACTGGAAGGTCCGCACACTCAGCGGACAGACCATCACCGGCGATAATTCCTGGGGCAACATCCCCACCGCGATGGGGAACAACGCCCTCGACGGTCACGCCGAAGGCCTCGTCCTGTTCCCCGGAATCGGGGACAAGCTGACCGACGACGTGTCGATCGCCGAGGTCGCGCTCTATCCTCCGAACGGATCGAATACCCCACTTGCTCGCTGGACGCTGCCCGAACCGGTCGCTGTGCCCGACCTCCCGCGTTCCGAATAGTCGGCGAACCGCACCACGCGGCGGCTCATCGAGGTAGGTGGAGTTGCCGCATTCGGGTCGGGTGCATGTACGGCGGCCGCAGGCCAGCCAACCCGAAGCCGGCCGATTCCGGTTCGGGTCGATCGGGCAGACAGGCCGGTGGTGTGGTGCGCCCGAGAGTGCCGTCGCTATGTAGGTGCGCCGCCGCCCACCGGTCGGCGGCGGGGCAGTGTTCGAACTCCCACCTCAGGACCCGGCCCTCACCATGGGCCCGTTTCTTGCCGATGACATCCAGGCCACCCAGGATCCTGGCGACGGCGTCGAGATCTCCGACTCCGCGCCAGGTGACCGTGCGAGTGCTGGTGATCATCAGGGGCATGTAGCGGGCCCGGTAGCGGCCCTGTCGATCCGAGATCACCGCCGGCAGCGTGTGACTGAGTTGCTCGAGCCCGCGGTGATCGGCCCGCGACGCCCAGTGCCGCACCACGGGATCACCGGCCGGGTCCTCGGGGAACGAGCACGTCGCACACCAATGCCAGTCCTCGCCTGCGAGCTCGCACCGAGCCAGTGGCAGCGCGAGGTCGGGCGGGGCGCACTCGGGTGTCAGCGCCGGCACATACTCGCCTCGGTCGAGTGCCGCGGCCTTGTGATCGGCCCACAGTTCGGCGGCGAGGATCCCGTCGAGACTGATTCCCCACGGCGTCGCGTGCGCCAGTCCCGACGACAGGTGCGCCCGGACAACGAACGGTGCCATCTCCTCGGTGCCCGTCATGTCAGCCAGCACAACGCTTCGATGACCTCATCACGCAGTGGTGCGAGCTCGACGCGCCAGTCCACTGTCTGTGGGTCCGGGCCGGCCAACACCACCCGATCCGATTCGGCACGGACGCGTCCGTGACCTATCGCGCTGCGCCCTCCGAGGAATCCGTCACGCGCGAATCTGCCCCACACATCGGTGAAGAACGAGATTTCGAGAGGGGTGGCCCGGTCCAGCCGTAAGAACGTTTCGAAACGGGTTCCCGCAGGAAGTGTTTCGACCTCGAATCGCATCAGCATCGACGAGCCGACATCCTTGCCGGCTCCGCCCCCCGCGGAGGATTCGGGGAACGTCCGGGTGTCGGTGTCGTCGAATCGGCTGTAGCTCTCCAGGGAGACCAACTCGAACTGACTCATCAACCGGCCGTCATATGCCCGGGTCATGATCGTCTCGGTCTCACGCACCCGCGGGACCACCTTGCCCACCCTCAGGCAACCGTCGATCGGTGGCTGACCTCCGCCGTTGCCGCCGAACACCCCGATCGGGGGAACCAGCTCCCGCAGTCGATGCCGCCGACGACCGGTCAGACCGTCGCCGGTGACCTTCGTCAGAGAGCCTCCGTTGCGTAGCGCGTGCGCCGCCGAGAGCGGGATCTGCCCTTCGTAGCCGATGACATCGCGGAACAGCTCCTCAGCGATCCTGCGCAACCCGCCGCGTAGAGAGTTTCCGGACACGATCGGCACCAGCACCGGCCTTCCGTCCGGCTGGATCACCGGCTCGCGCCGGAACAGTGTCGTCGTCGTTCCGGAGTCCTCCCCCTTCTGGGAGATCGAGGACAGCGCGGTCAGCTCGACATCCCAGCGCACCGTCGACCTCATCATTTCTTCGTTCCCGAAGTCCGAGCGGCGGCCACCGCTTCGGCGACGATCCGCGTGCGCAACACGTACGAGGTGGGACGCTCACGCAGCAACGTCAGCACCGGCTCGGACTCCTCACGCAGCAACGTCGCCAGCTCCAGCCGCTGGTCGGTGTTCGTCGGTTCCGATTCGAGGGACCGGGAGACCACCGACCACCACCGGTCGAGATCGCCGCCACCGATATAGGTGGCGACCCGAACACGGTTCGGCAGGTGCTGGGTCCAGTACGTTTCCCGCCGCCGGCCGATCCATCCCGAATCCCAGTCGATCCCGTAGTGCAGCAACAGCAGCAGGCGTTCAGCCGTTGCCGCCGGACCCTCGAGCGGCGGCAGCCCCGCCGGTGCGGCAGCGAGCCATCGATCGGTCGGGCTGGTCATTTCGTTCCTTTCGCACTCGCCGACACGGTGGCTCGCAGCGCAAGCTCCCACCACTGCCCGACCTGGCGGTACGGGGCGAGACGATCCCAGTCCGCGAAGACCGCCGGCCACCGCCCGGGGGCGATCGTGGCGAGCACCGGATACGGGGCCGCAGGCTCGGCGAGCATCCGGGCCCCGAACCCCAGCGCCCGCAGTCGACGCATCGCTGTCACCGCCGCGACATCACGCGACGTCCAGGGCAGGCACGTGTCCTCGACAGCAATCCCGCCCCACCGCGCGTGCGGCAGGATGTGCTTTCGGCCGGGCCGCAAGGGCACCACCACGGCGGTATCCGGATCAAGTGGCCGCGACAAGATCCGTTCGAGATCCGCCGCGGTCACTGCCCTCATCGCTGGTCGTGTGGTGACCACATGCATGCTTCTGCGCAGATCCGGGTGCCGGTAGGCCCAGGCGCAGGACGTGCACAGCCCACCTTCCACGGGCGCTTTCCAGCAGTCGTAACCCGTGAACGTTCGGGACACCACCTTGGTCACCGCCTCCACCCGAACCGGGGACGCCGCGCATCTCGCACACCGGCCCACCCTCGCCACCTCGACTACCTCGCGCGTCTTCGTCGACGCGAATGCCGCGGCGACGACGTCCTTCCGGCCGGCCACTTCGCACAGTTTCCCCACACCACACTCCTCACATGCCCAGGCGACTTCAAACGCCCCTACGACTGGAGGAAGATCTACCGGGCGGACACTGTGTGACAGAAGCTGCGAGATCTCGATACCGACCGGACACCGTGAAGGAGGACGTGTGGCGGGCAAGCCCGAACCCGACGGCCTGGACCTGAACACCCTCCGGGCACTGCGCCGGCCCCGCCGCGACCTCGCAAAACTCACCGGCCGCATCGCCGGGCACCTCGACGACCACGACGGATACCTCGCCTTCTCCGGCGGCAAGGACTCACTCGTCGCACTCCACCTCACCCTGCAGGTCGAACCGAACATCCCCGTCGTGTTCTTCGACTCCGGCCTCGAGTACCCCGAGACCTACACCTACATCACCGCACTCGCCGACACCTGGAACCTGAACCTCGCACCCCACCGAGCCGACCCACCACTGCTGACCGTCCTCGCACAATCCGGCGAATGGGACCACCACCAGCCCACCCGAGCCACGAGCCAGAAACTGCGCGACATCCTCATCGGTGCCCCCTCCCGCGCGGCGCACGCAGCCCACGGGCCAGGAGAAATCTGGGGCGTACGCGCCGACGAATCCCCGAAAGGGACCGGCCGCTGGTCGCTGTACTACAACGCACTCAGCAGCCACGTCACACGCATGTGCGACGGCTGCTGCACCAACACCACCGAGCAACGCCGACACCACGGCGGCCTCATCGACCGAGCCGACGGAACCCGTGTCTTCGGGCCCGTATGGGACTGGAACACCGACGAGATCTGGACCTACATCGCCCACCACCAGCTACCGGTGAACCCCGTCTACGGCACACTCCGCCGACTCGGCACCCCCGAAAAACACCTACGGGTCTCCCACATGCTCGACGGCGCCTTCCTCGAACACGGCCGTATCACCCGCCTACGACGTGGGTGGCCGACACTCTTCGAAGAACTCGCCCACGTCCTCCCCCGGATCCGCGAATTCGTCTGATAGCGAGGGGGTATCACGGGACCGCGACAAGAGCGAGAGAGAGAAGTTAGCGCGGTGTCGCGTCGCTTGTGGACCTCCGCCGACCCAGCCACAACCGGTGTCGCGACTGTGGTTTCCGCCCCGACGCTGCGGAGAATCTCGTGATCCCACAACGGACGACTCATGTGTCGTCCCATTCGAGTCCGAGCAGACGCATCGCCTGGACAAGGTCACCGTCGTCGGGTGCCACCGGCACCTGATCCAGTGCGGTGACGTGGGGGCTGACCACCGGGTCACCCGGTCGCTCGTAGACTGCCCACAACCGCAGCCCGTCACCGTGTCGCGAGTCGAACTCGACTCCGGTGATCGGACATCCGTCCGGACCACCAAGGGTGTTGATCCACTTGGAGATTGCCTGCGTCAACGCCCGCGGGCGGCCGTCCCGAATCGCGGCGCCGTCGAGATCATCGAGTCCGTGCCGGATCGCGGCCGACCGAAACCCGACACGCAGCGTGGCCAGCGTCTCCGGGTGCCCGGGGACCGCGAACCACCCCGTCAGCGCGCCGTGGGCGGTCATGCGAGGCTCGCACCACGACCGTGGCACCCGGCCGGGTTCGACCGTGGGGAATGCGGCGGCATCCTCGTCGTCGACGACGATCTCGTCCAGATCTGCGATCACCTGCGCGCTCGGCCGGGCGTAGGCGAGGACCTCCAGGTAGCAGGCCAATCGGCTGGCACCCACATAGAGGGTGCGCCACACCCCGTCCGGGTCGTCCCACCGGCCGGTGAACCGGCCGTCGGTGGCGTACACCCACGGTGTCCATTCCCACGGCGACGGCGCGAACCCGACCCGATAGACCTCGCATCCGTATCGGTGGGCGCACCACATCGACCCTTGCGCCGTGGCGACGAGGGCATGGTCGAGCTGGGTCATCCGACGGCGGCGAACTGCCGGGCCGCGGCGAGGACCTGCGGGCCGACATCGGCGAGTTCCCCCTCGCGCAGCAACAAGGCGGGGGCGCGGTCGTCGAGGATCGGATTCAAACCCTGAAACCAGGCCTGCGCCACCGCCGGGGTGTCGCGGGCGGTGATCAGCCGTGCCGCCCGGTACGCGATCCGCAGCCGTTCCACATCCGAGTCGCTACCGATCGTCCGTGTGCCCTCCGCCCACTGGCGCACTGCCCGGGTCTCCTTGACCCGACCCAGATAGGCGACCAGCTTCGCGCCCAGCAGCTCCCGCAACGCGGTGACCAGCTCGGGCTGGGACATACGGGCGGCCTGGTTGTACGCCTCCAGATCCGGCCGGGGATGTGCTGCGGTCATCACGAACCACCTCCAGATCCCAGGGTAAATCACAATCACGATCGCAGCAAGGACACCAGCCAAGAGAACAGACTCAGAAGCAGATGACTCGGTGGACTACAGCGGCAAGTGGGAGGTAGTGGCGGGGTCCACGGTGGTGGATGGCGCCGAGGTGCCCTCCGCGATGCCGAGCAGGACGGTGCGCGCGGCCGCGGCGTCGCTGCGGGCTCGGTGTCCGCCATCGAGCCGAATGCTCTTCTCGGTGCCCTCGGCCTGCGATCGCATCCGCATGATGCATCCCCACATCTCGGGGTCGGCCAGGTGCGCAGGGTCGAGACCATGCCGAGCACAATCATGGAGAACGCGCCCCCTGTCGAACTCACTGTGGTAGCTGAGCGTCACTCGCCCAGTGGTCACCGCAATCAGAGCCTGGTGGACCGTAGACCAGCCAGGTGCGCCAATCAGATCGGCCAGGGCAATTCCATGCACGGCATAAGCGTCCGGGTGCATCGGAACGTCGCCCGGATCGACCAGGGTATCGAGCAGTGGATTGCCCGTGGCCGCGTCCAAAACGCAGATTTCGATGATGCTGCCGTCCAAATTGGTCGATTCAACGTCCAGCACCGCTGCCCGGCCGGGGACGAGCATGCCCCGTGCCCACTGCTGCGGAGACGTTTGTGTACTGGTCATGCCACTTCCTTCTCATGATCATCGTGACGGCACCCTCTGACATGTGGTTCTCACTCCGGCACCTATGCCAGCCCGGCGAAGTTCCTGGTAGCGCTCGGGAGCCGTCTCCCGACAAGGATCGGGACGACGGCGCCCGAGAGGCTGGGGCCACCCCACCGGACAGCTTCCTAGCTGTAGGAATGCTCAGGTTCGCGCTCGCTGGAGATCTGCCCGTCGGTGCTCGGCGGCTGATCGCCTCCCTGCGGTGCAGCAGCATCTGCGACGTCGGTCGTCTCAGTCGCGTCCTTACTGGCGCCACCACGCGCGGCCTTACTGGAGGCGTTCTTCCGCTTCTTCGGGGCGGTGTAGCCCATGGCTGCGAGCTCTTTGGCCGTCCATCCGCCTTCGATCGCGTTCTCGTGGGCCGTCCTGATTGCATCTACAGCTGCCTCGCGTGCGGAATCGAGTGCGGCAAGCTCTTCCACTGCTTCCCCGATGGCTCCGACAAGCGCGACTCTGGTTTCGATTGCCTTCTGCGCCAGTGCTTCCGCATTCTTTCGCGCGGTCTCGATTGCCTTCTTGTGGGCTGCTGGCGTAATCGTCATGTGTCACTGTCTCCTTCGTCTCTGCGGTCGTGCCGCACGTCGCGACACGACTTTTGACCGGTCTGGGTCTATAGTGGCGATCGTATTGTTCCGCTTCGGGATCAAGCACAGGGCACTGTCCCCGATGGTCACAGGAAGCGGGCGGGCACCATGTCCGAGCGCACGGCGCTGATCTGGATGAGCTCCCCGGTCTGCGGTGCTTCAAGCATTCTTCCGCCACCGAGGTAGATCGCGACGTGGTTGGCCCCGTCTGCCTGCCAGTTCCCGAACAGCAGGTCACCAGGCTGGGCTCGGTCCATGCTGATCTGCTGGCCTGCCCGGAACTGTTCCTGTGAGGTTCGCGGCAAGACCTTCGTGCCGCCGGTACCGATGTAGTAGGCGAAGCGAGTGAGCCCAGAGCAGTCGTAGCCGGCGGTAGCTCCTCCGGTGCCGTCGCCCATCGACGGTCCGGTGAGAAGGCCTCCGCCCCATTGGTAGGGCAATCCGATCGCACGCATCGCCGCTTCGATGACCGCACGCGCGAACTCGAGGTTGCGGGGAAAGCGGGGATCGAAGGTCAGATCGCTGACTGCGGTCGGGGCGAGCATTCCTGTCAGGGAGGGGATGCCGGCCGCAGTGGTGGGTGCTCCGCTGACGACAGGAGACAGGAATAACGGATTCGTCTCCTGCTGCGGAGTCGATGACGGTGCCTGAGCTGCGGGTCCCGCTGGGTCGGCGACACCGCCGGCGGGCCCGGGCTCCGGACTTGGGGCGGGCAGGACCACCTCGGGAATCAGACCCTGAGCCTCGGGCGGGAGCTGTTCCCTGGCCCCCTCAGCGGCATCCCGGACTTCCGGTGGAATGGCGTTCTCGATCTCGGCTTGCCACTCGTCGGGCAACTGCTCCTGCGCCTGCTGCACGGCCCGGGCCGCGTCGTCGAGGTAGGGCTGCGGGTCCGGGACATACTGGGCGAGAGCTGGCGGTAGTTTCTGTGCGACCGACGTGACGCTGTCGGTGATCGCGGGGTCCACTCCGCCGCCCTGGGCAGCTGATGCGCCGGCCACTGCGACGCCGATGATGATCGATGCGAAATCCATGATGTCTCCTAGCCGAGGGTGTGGCGGCCAAGGGCGGAAGTATTGTCTCGATGACCGCGAGGGTGTCGTGCGATCAGGACAGTAGAGATGGACCTGTACAACTCGACCGAACTCACAACCGGGGCAACCCAGTCGGGCATCCACAATCGGCCAATAGGGCGTAGAGAATTGGACCGGATGCGGAAGATCAAATAGGGTGTGGGTACTGAGAATGCACTGGGTGAGTCGGAGGCACACCATCTTGTAGGTGGCCTCCGACTTTTCTTTCTGCTCACAGCCCCTTGCCATCTCGTCGTCCGGTATGAGCGTCTGCGCCGGAGCCCTCCTTCCCTTGCGTTGTGTCCGTGGTCGGATCCGCATCGTCGTGTGGCGCGGCTTTCACCACTCTGAATTGCGCGGGCGCAGCGAAGATATCGGGATGAAAGGTCAGGTCGGGGCGCCGGTGGCGCGGCTTGTCCGCAGTCATGACTGTGTGTTCCTTCCCGTGGGTTGAATCTGTCTCGAACCCCCCGCCTCGACTCGTCATGGCGTCTCGTGATCGACGAGTTGGACGACCAGGCGCTCCCCTGGTGGCTGTCCGGGTCGCTCGTACGGCACAAAATGAGCCCCCACCACCTGTAGCTGCATTCCTCGTGGCAGTAAGTGGTGCGAGTTGTCTACGCGGGAAGATTGCCCGTAGTACATACCCCGGTCGGTCTGGATCTCGAAGACGACATCGGTGGGCCGGGCGGTCGAGTCCAGTTCGTGCAGCGAATGGGTTGCTGCAGTGAACCGGTCGAAGGACAGGACCGTCCCCGGCGATAGCGTCGAGGGCAGATCTGACGGGTTCACGACCGCGTTGGGGATGCTCACCGAGGTGTACACGAGATGACCTCGTCCGGATGCGCGTTCGTATCGTTGGATGGCCCTGTCCACTCGTTGGACCTGCTTGCGGCGAGCATCGTCGAGCTCGACAGCGTCGCCGGCCACAGCGGAGAGGGCGTTGTTCGTCTCCCGCCAGGTCTTCGGGTCCGAAGTCAACGACGCCAGCGCCGTGTACTGAGTTTTCGGCATGGCGTCGAGGACGCGGCGCTTCGCCGCGGATCGGGTGTTCCGTTGTCGTGCCGAGAGTGTGCGACGGAGTTCGATCGCCGGTGGCAGCTGGGGGCGTAGCCGAGAGTTTCCGATTGCCGCCGGCGTGGGCCGTGGATAGGCGCGGTTGAGGTCCCGTTGCGCTCGGGTCAATCCGGGTAGGTTCTCGGTAGCGGTGTCGAGTTCTCGTGCTCCGCTGCGGAGATCGGCTCGGGTGTCGTAGGCGTGCTGCGAGATCAGGGCGCCTTCCTTGCGGGTGGCGACGTCGCTGTCGCCCCGGTCGGGATCGAACACACCGTTGCCGCGGTCTGGGCTGATCCGGTCATGGCTGCGGCCCATCAGTTGCGCCGATCGAATCCGGTGACGTCGCCGCGCAGCTGGGCCAGCGCCTTTTCCCGCGCCTGGTGTTGATCGGCCAGGTCGGTGGCCAGGTCACCGATTGCCGACGCTGCGAGGTCATCATTCGCCGAGTTGACCAGCAGTTCTCCGAGCGCCGGTGCGTGAGCGTCGATGCGACCGAGAGCCGCAGTACCGTCGATGGAGTCCTGAAGCATCAGTAGGTCTTGGTGATATGTCCACAACGCTGCGACCCGCCCGATCAGTGATTCTTTGGCCTGTTCGAACCACCGTCGCTGCTCGTGGTGGGCGGCCCGAGCCGCGTCAGCCTCGGCACTGACTCCCCTCGTGGGTTCGCCGACGCTGGCCCGGAAAGTTGCCAGCTCACCGCAGTGGCAGAGAATCATTCGGAGTTGGTCCTCGATGTCGAGCCGGATGCGGTGGATGTCGAGGTCCTCGTGACTCCATGCCGGCACTTCACGAATATCGTCGACGATCGCGGACGCAGTCATGGCCAGACGAAGTTCGAAGTAGTCGCCGCCGGCCGAGACGTAGGCATCGAGCTTGGCAATGCTGCCGCGGATCATCTGCTTGTCCGCCGCGGTCAGTCTGAGGGGATCGCGGCGGATCCACCACCACATCGCGAGGACCTCCACACCTGCAGCCGCGGAGATGAATACCGTCAGATCTGTGATCGGAGACTGAAACAGCGGATTCATGTTGAGTAGGACAGGAATCATGCCGATCAGAACAGGTGCGATCACGACGAGGGGAATCTCGACAACGACACCGCCGTTCGTCCGCCCGAACGGGACCTGCGTGCGCCAGATATTCCGTCGGGGATAGGTATTCACGTCGTGGGCGGTAAAACCCAGCTCCGCTCGCCTTGCGACGATTGTGGCCGCCCTCGGCGAGAGGAGTTGTAAGTGGATGCGGTCGAGCGCCGTCAGAAACTGGTCGCTCTCAGGGTCGATCTCGACGCGGTCGATCATGTCCAGAACAGCGCGGGCCGCGGGGTCGCCCGCTTCTGCCGGGATCATCGGCGTAGCTCGCTTCGCCCGATGGGCCGCTGCTCGCTGACCTGCCGCGATTCGGTGTCATTCTTTCCGGGATAGGTCCGTGGATCTGGCCTCCCCGAGGGGTGATGAGGGAAACCGTCGAATGCTTCGACGGCGGTGTCGAACTGCGCATGATCGCCGGCCCACCGGATGTGACCGCAGCGGCAATAGGTGACGTCTTGCCATGGGTTGTAGGTCTTCGGTTCGTGATGCAGATCGATGCACCGGTGCCGCGCCCCGACCTGCACACCACACGCTGCCACCCGGTTCAGAACATGGCGTGTGTACGACCTCGCGCCGCGGTGAACGAGCTTGTCCGTCCGGTGGTGCGCCGGACCGGATGACAGGTCAACGTCCTGGTGAATACTCACCACTTCTCCCATCAGTGGTTGTCTCGTCAGGTCTGAGGCACGCGCAGATCTCACGCCCCGACGAGGTCGGATTTGGATCTGCGGGTGGTGTCCTGTTCGCGGCGCCCTACCGCGCGGCCGAGCAGTCGATCGAGACTCTCGCTCACCACGTCAGGGCGCTCGAGTCCGACCATGTGCCGCGCTCCGCTCACCGGGATCAGTTCGGCGAGGGGAAGAGCCGCCGCGAGTCGCTGTGAGTGCCCGATCGGGGTCACCCTGTCCCGGGTTCCACAGATGATCGACGCCGGCACCTTCGCGAGCACGTCGAGCGCCGGGGAAGCGTCGTAGATCCGCAGGTCACGCAGGAAGGCGGCCACGGTGGCGATCGGCGTCGCGTGGACCATCCCGTAAGACGTGGCGGCGGCACGGACACTTGCACTCGGAGCAAGCGGGCAAGTTGCGCCGACCACCGGCGACAAGATGCGACGTGAGAGATTCCAGCTGCGCCCGACGAGCCCTGGGGCGTGAGCTGATGCCGACCGCAACAACGTCACCGCCGGTGTATTCAGAGCGCGCCCGATGCCGGCGCCGGCGACATTGTCGACGGCGGTCGAGATCAACCCGACTCCCACGACTTGCGCGGCCGCGGCCTCTTGGTGATGGGCGACGTAGGACATCACGGCCATCCCGCCCATCGAGTGCCCGACGAGGACAATCGGACCCTGTGGTGCCACCGTGCGAATCACCGCATCCAGGTCCCGTCCAAGCTGGCTGATCGTGTAACTGTCGGTGTCAGCCGCGCCGGATCCACCATGGCCGCGGTGATCGAAGAAGACCAACCGGGCACGCCCACGCCAGACCATAGCCAGGTAGGCCCGTTGCGGTGCCCAGGCGTCCATGTGGAGACAGAATCCGTGCGCGAAAATCACAGTGACCGGCGCCATCTGGGATCCGATCTCACGCACCGCAAGAGAGGTGCCGTCGGCGGTGAGGACGAGGCGTGTGCGATCCCCGGGGGCCCTCATCGCTGGCCATCCAGACCTCGAGCCAACCATCCGCATCCATACTGGTCCGCGCGGTGACGCCCGGTGAGCGACTCTGAATGAAGGTGGCGGCGGATTTTCTTCGCATCCGTCGGGTGGATACGGCGAACCTCAACATTCATCGGTACCACTCCTTAGTCCTCACGACAGCAATTGCGAGGACCATAGGTCCGGACCTTGACTGCCCCACCTCGACCGCGAGCGATCGGCAACTCCGCCACAACAGACGCTCCTCCGTCGTAGGAAGTGCCACCACTCCCAATCATCTGGAGGAAGATCCACACAACTGGGGTTGTGTGACATGTCTTTGGACAGAACCGATGGGTCTTCATCCACAGGCCGACATCGCTCAGCATGATGTCCGCGCCCGGAACACCGTTGGGGCGGCGGCCGTCCTATTTGAAGGCCAGTCTGCCGGTCAACGACACGGTGGCTCCGCGCCTATCGACGGATCACCGGCCACGCCCCATCGACCGTCCTTCCCAGAGGGATCTCGGTACACACGATGTCCTTTACTGAGTAGGCGATCGCCCCGCACCGAGGGCACTGCCCGGGCAGCTGTTGGTGTCGGATCATTGCCCAGTGCTCGTCACACAGGAGGTAGTCCACGCGAGCGTCGAAGTGGCAGCAATCCTTGACGACCACCGCCCAGCGAGCCGCACGCACGAAGCCGACGGGGTCACCGGGGAAGTACTGAGGATGCTCCGCGCAGAACTCACACGGCAGTTCCGTCTGAACGATCGACGGCATCGGGGCGGATTGGTCCGCATCGTCCATACCGAAACACCTCCCAATCTCGAAACCAGTCACCCGGCCCTCGACACCTCAGCCGAAGAACACGTTCGATCGCGCGCCGATCACGGCATCACCACCCCGCTCAGACACTCAATTTCGGATCGGTGGTCGCCGATACACGTTCCGAAACCTGCTCGCCGCCGTTTCGTACTCATCCATCACGCGCCCAAACTTGTTCCCTCCTCGTACGGAACCGAAGCGAGAATCAGCAACCTCTGATCGATGGTCGCAAGCAACTCGTCCACCCTCTCCGCTGGAACGGGGGCTGGTTTTCCCCTCAGAAGGAACCACGCCACCAAGTTAATCGTCAACCGATAGACATGCCCGAAAACTAGACGCAACCCTTTGACGGCCTCCCGCAGCCGCTCGTCGCAATCTCGTTGTGAGTCCGAACCCTCGGTAGCAGAAGCAAGTTCGAGCACCAACTCGCGAATGCCGATCAGCTGCGCAGGCAGTGTCGGATCGGTCAACCGCGTCGCCCTATGTCCACGACGCCGAGCCGCATCAAGCTCCCTCACAGCTAAAACAGAGGCGACCGAAAAAATGAAGACGGTCACTCCAGCAACCGCCGCCCACATCCCCGTCGATGAGGGCGCGATCGACTCCCCTTGCGATAGACGCAAAGTCGCGATGACGCCCAAGCTCACGACAATCGCGTAATGCCCAACGAGGAACCTGATGCAGTCGATGTTATTCGGGGAATAAGCTAGGAAGATTGGGAGCGTCAACCCAAGATAGCCGACCCAACAACCGACCCCTACCACCACCCGGTTGCCCCACCCTGAACGTCGACAACCATGAGCGCCCACAACGCCACACCGACAGCACACGCTAACGAGACACTTCCCACAGCAACAAGTCGAAGAACCTCGTCACGATAGGAAATCGGCCTTACCCGTATATCACTCACTCCCTCCCCCTTTCCTTCCCTTGTGTTTGGGAACACCCCCGGGAAACGTTCATCCGCATCGCACCTCCACTTGGCCACCACCAGGCAAAACCTAGGACTCCTTGCGGCGTTTAGATCCAGACGATCCACCACATCGGGGGGACCGCGATCGCCAGCGCGGTTCCGGAGACGAGGAAGGGGGCGAAACCGAACTCCCCCAAATCCTTCCGTCGTCCGATAAGTTTCACCCACAGCATCACCACGAGCGCGAGGACGTTCGGTAGCAACATCCCTGAGAGCACATTCATCCATCCGACCCATCCCAGGGCAGCACCCAGAATGAAACTCAAACGCACGTCGGCGAGCCCGGGGTAGCCGCGGGTGACGATCGCGAAGGCAAGGTTGAACGCGAACACCAGCATTCCGGCGAGAAGAGCGCGCCCACCTGCCGCAGGATCTTGATCCACCGCCACAGCGAATGCCCCGAACATCAGGCCCACTGCAGTGGTCAACCGGATCAACGTCAACGGAAACCGCAGCGTGAAGTGATCGATCCACCCTGCCCACACGCACAGCAGGCTCAGTGCAAGCCAGGCTGTCAAGATCGCGTCGCCGCGGGCGAGCAGCACGGCGCCAAACCACATTCCCGCGGTCGTAGCCGCAGGAACGATCCGCCGGCCGGTTGCCTCTGATGGAATATCGACCGCCTTACACAACCGGGCCATCATCGGCGCTATTGCCGCACTCAACGCCGCACCAACTGCAGCGCAGGCGCTTGCAGCCCACCACAGCGCTGTTATGCCGTATTCGGCATCAAACCACCGAACCGCGAACCACACCACCACACTCGCGACGACGACATTCCCAGCAGGCGCGTACACCGTCGCCGGCAGATGATCACTGCGTTGCCCTGCCGCATCTTCAGCACCGACGGCCGGCGATTGTGGCTCCTCGCTGAGACCACTGCCCGCCAACTCGGACGTCGGTTCGGTCATCTTGGGCACTCCTCCGCAACTGTGCGACAGACATAAGGGATAGATCGACACTAGCCGTCCACGTGGACAGTCTCAGCACCACCGAACCGATGCGGGAGCCCGCGCACTGGAAGGGCCCTTCGAGAAACCGCAGCTTGACCCGCTGGTGCGGCGGTGGTCGCGCCGGGCGTCGTTTTGTCCAGGTCATCACATATCACTGGGCTCGACATTGCGTCCTCCCTGTCGGACTGGAATAGAAGCGAGTACTCGTGAATCGACGAACCACCACGGAATTTGCTGCACTGTCCCTCATCACGGCCGCCATCCTCACCGGGTGCAGCAGCACAGAAGCCGAGACCGTATCCCCGTCAGCCGAACCAGCTGCTGCTGCCACAAGCGTCGAGTGGTCGACGAACCCTACCGTTGATCAAGGTCAGCCCGGCGTGGCCGACGCTCAGACCCGGCTATCCGAGACACAGCCGGCGACGACTACGCAGGCCACCGCATTGCCGCCCACGAGCGCTCAGTGCGGAATCGTCACGAACAACCTGAACGGTGCGACTGCACCTGTGATCATCATCGCCGGAACTCCGAGCTGCCCAGCAGCACTGAGCATCAGTGATCGCTACCTCAACGACCGCACGGTCGCCGCACAAGGACAAGGGCGATTCGCTGTCATCGACGCTTGGAACTGCAGCTGGCCCTACCTTCCGGACCGATCACACGCCGACTCCTATCTGCACTGCGTCGACCCGACCGGGAATGCCGTCAAGATCGGCGACTGACACAGAACACCGCGGCACACCGAACCTCGTGCAACCCACGCGCGACGCGCCGGCATCAGCGCTCGCACGAACGACACCAGACGAAGGCACTATTGACTCATGGGGGCACCAGTGAAGAAAACCACGCGCAACTCACGTCGGCCGCATTGTGGCCGCTCCACATCGCCGGTCCGCAGCTATACGGAATACACCAAGCGCCTCGCCGCTGGAGCGAAAACCGTCGTCATCGACGCCGACCCGGAGAACTGGCTGGACCTTGGTCACATCCCCAGCCAAGTCGAGGTCAAAATTATCGGACAAACCTGCGCGGGAATCGCCGGCGGCTCCATCGCAGCCGCCGGCCGGTGCTTCGTCCAAGCGTCCAACCACGCCAGGGTCACTGCCTACGAACATGCTCACATCGAAGCGTTCGACGACAGCACCGTCGATGCCCGCGGTAAGAGCCATATCGTCGGCACCGACAACGCCAGGATCCGCGCAGAAGACAGCGCCATCGTCTTCGCGCACAGTCATTGCCACGTCCAAGCCAACGGTCAAGCTCTGGTCGCCGCCACCGACACCACCACAGTCCGCATCGATGGCGAGGCCCACGTCCGAGTGAGCGGTGGCGTACGCATCATCGGGCCCGGTCGACCCGCGAATGTCGAAACCCATCCGATCAGCCGTCTCGCACGCCACCTGAATTTCTGAGCGAGACGATCCCCGCTGTCCGGATGTGCCGCGGGGCAGAACTGTCGAGCTGGGCAGCTCATCTACGCCCCACGCTGCACTCATCAACCGGTGATCGCATGACTGCGGTCCAACTCGCAGCAGACGTATCACCGCACAAACGCATTCACTGGAAAGGTAGCTCTCGTTGTCCAACGACAAGCCCCGAACATCAACGGGTGACCTGCTCGTAGCAAGTACAAATCCACGACGGCCCGCCACACTCGAGACCGGCTTCCCGAGATTGTGCTTGGCAGTCTTGCTGTGGGTATTGTGACTGTAAGGTAATAACATGGTGTTTTGCGGTTTGAGTCGGGTCGGTGCGGTAGGGCGGTTGTGAGCGAGGTCGACGGGCGGCTGCGGGAGCGGTTCGAGGTCTTGTTGCCGCATCTGAACGAGCGGCAGCGGCGTTTGGCGTTGGCGGCGGAGGCCCGGTCGCTGGGGCATGGCGGGGTGCGGGCGGTGGCCCGGGCGGTCGGTGTCAGCGAGACCACGGTTCGCAGGGGCGTGTTCGAGTTGGAGGCCGGCGAGCAGCCGGCGCCGACGGGTCGGGTCCGCCGTCCGGGTGGGGGCCGCAAGGGTGCGGACGCGCTGAATCCGCAGCTGGTGCCTGCGTTGTTGGCGCTGGTCGAGCCGGATGAGCGTGGGGATCCGGAGTCTCCGTTGCGGTGGACGACCAAGTCGCTGCGACACCTGGCCGAGGAGCTGACCCGGCAGGGCCATCCGGTGTCCGCGCCGACGGTGGGACGATTGTTGCGGGACAACGGATTCAGTTTGCAGGCCAACGCCAAGACGTTGGAAGGCGAGCAGCACCCGGACCGGGACGTGCAGTTCCGCTACATCAACGAGCAGGTCAAGGCGCACCAGGACGCGGGCGAGCCGGTGATCAGCGTCGATTCGAAGAAGAAGGAACAACTCGGCCAGCTGCCCACCCCGGGGCGCGAGTGGCGCCCGCAGGGCGATCCGGTGCGGGTGGTCGATCACAGTTTCTTCACCGGACCGAATGCGGACCGGGCCATCCCGTACGGCGTCTACGACTTGACCACCGACGCAGGTTGGGTCAATGTCGGCGTCGACCACGACACCGCCGCGTTCGCGGTCGCCTCCATCCGCCGCTGGTGGCAGGCCCGCGGCGCCGCCGACTACCCGCACGCGCGCCGGCTGCTGATCACCGCCGACGCCGGTGGCTCCAACAGCTACCGGTACCGGTTGTGGAAGGCCGAATTGGCTGCGCTGGCAACCGAGACCGGGTTGGCGATCACGGTCTGCCATTTCCCGCCCGGCACCTCGAAGTGGAACAAGATCGAGCACCGGTTGTTCTCCCAGATCACCATGAACTGGCGAGGGCGGCCGCTGACCAGCCATGAGGTCGTGGTCAAGACCATCGCCTCCACCCGCACCCGCACCGGGTTGCGCGTGGACGCCGAGCTGGACACCGGCGACTACCCGATCGGGATCTCGGTTGGTCGAGACGAGTTGCGCGCGTTGCCCATCCGACCGCACGCCCAGTGCGGAACGTGGAACTACACCATCGAACCCACTCACGCCGACGCCGCTCCGGTTCCCGGCCGGGACCGGGAAGGCGAGCGCGTCGCGGCTGTCGCGATGCTCGCCGACTCGCGTCTGACCGGCATGACGGGCGACGAGCTGGACGAACTCACCGCACGGCTGGCACCGGCCCAGGCCGCGCGCGCCGAGCAACGCCGCTGGCACCAACGCGGCGGCCGGCGCCGCAATGCCCCGGGTGCCGGCGGGCGACGGCTGCTGTCGGACGCCGCGGCCCTGCTGATCACCGTCGTGTATCTGCGGCAGGTCTGCCCTCAGCGGGTGCTGTCGGATCTGCTCGGGGTGAATCCGAACTCCATCGGCGAAATCATCGCCGAAACGCGGATGCTGCTCGACGAACACGGCCATCACGTCACCCCGACCATCGGGCTGCGCTTCAGCACCGCTGCAGACCTCGCGGGATTTCTCCGTGACGGCACGGCACCCGACCCGACACCGAATCGGCCGCTCCCCGAGGCACTGTCGCATCCGGCTCTGACCGGCATGAGTCGCCGGCAACTGGGCGACCTCGTCGAACGCCTCGCCGTCCGGCAAGCCGCCATGGTCGAGCGACGCCGCTACGCCCAACGCGGCGGCGAACGCATGCCAGGGGGCCGCGGCGGAATCTTCCTCCAGAAGATCACCGATGCCGAACGCGTCCTGGCCACCGTTCTGCATATACGCCAGCTCTGCAACCGCGCCGTCCTGGCCGAACTGTTCCAGGTCAGCCCCCGCACCATCGGCAATGCCCTGCTCGACGTGCGGCCACTGCTCGAACAGGACGGCTACACCCCGGCACCGGCAACCATCCGCTACCGCACCGCCGCCGCCCTCCTCGCCGCCATACCACCACGAGAGGGCGACACACCCGAATCGGCACATTAATTCCTTACAGTCACATTCCTCATCTTTTTTGCGGGCGTACCGACCATATCCGCTCAAGAAGGGAACGCGGTCGGACTCGGCCTTCTTGTTCTTGCCATCATCTGGGGCGTGTTCCTGCTCTGCATGCTTGCTCTGTTGGGTTCCTCCCATGGCGTCCGTGCCACGGTCGCCCGGGCCCGCTGGGCAGCACGCAGCATCGGCTGCGCACTTCCACAGCCTCGGACTATCGTGATGCTCCTTGCTGTCACAATCGTCACCCTGGCAGTGACGGCACTGCTGAGAGGCCCGATTTCCGACCTCGTGGTCGCGACAGCAGGAACGGACCAATCACCTGCGCAACGTGCCGCGGACGCTGATAGGTCCACCTGGTCAACGTCGGGTTGGGCCGGCCACATCCCTGGTCTGACGCTGATGTCCGGGGTCGTCACTGAAGAACTCATGTTCCGAGGACCACTTGTCGCTGCGGTCGTCTTTGCCCGCAGATACTTTCGCAGCGGCTGGCCAAAATGGGCAGCTCGCATCCTGATCGCCATTCTTTGGATTTTCCTTGGCTATGAATTCGGCATCGGACACGACACCTTCTCCGCCTTGAACGCAGCACTCATGGTGGTCGCCGGCCTTCTCTGGGGAGCCCTCGCCATCTGGACAAAGTCGCTGCTCCCCTCAATCGCGAGCCATGCGCTCTACAACCTCTTCGCAGACTGGTGACCACCACCCTCGTGTGGGCACGAAAGCCGGCCACCGAACGCAGCATTCTTGCGAGGGTTTCCAATCATGGGAGCACCGCAGGTGACTTAGCGTCGGGAACAGAAGGTTGTCCGCGGTGATCAGTCGGGCTGCGTGTGGCGTCGCGCCTGGCGGCGAGCGTGCCTGGCCATGAGGTGCTTCCGGTTCTTCTCGCTGCGGAAGACCTCGTTGTTCACTGCTTGTTCGATCTTTCCGGGTTCCTCGAGCACCCGTCTCGCGGCAAGGCGCATCAGCTCAGCGCGATCGGACCCGACCCGTGCAGCCAACCCGTCGAGCTTGTCGCGCAGAGGCTCGTCGAAGTGCACATTCGCCCTGGCGTAGATTTCGGGCCTGAGATCGCGCAGCGGCGCGATGGTTTCCAGGTCTCCGGCGAGGTCACCGGGCTCCTCGAGCAGGCGTCGTAGTGCGACCCGGAGCAAGGACGTGTTGAGCTTGTCCCCGTATCGGCCGGCGAGTCGCCAGATCTGCTGCTTGCTGGACGGGTTGACCATCACGTCGACCCAGTCGGACAAACCTGTCCGCTCGGCCTCGCGGAGCATCGGATGCTTGTAGCGGCCAGGCGCTTGCAGGAATCGGTGCAGCGCGATCCTCATCAGCGCGCTGACCGTAGTGTCATACGCGGCGGCCAGCGCCGCGAACTCCTGGGCTGTGTCCGGCTCCAGCTTAATCTTGAGCATGACCAGCGGGATTGCCCGCAGCGCTTCCGAAAGCCGTCGCTGTTCGGCGAGGCCAGTGCCGACAGCTTTGGGCTGGGTGACCAGTCGTCGGCAGGCAACACGAATCAACGCCCCGAATCGACGGGGGCCGATCCCCTCGGCCATGTCCTCGAGCTTGCGCTTGGGCTCTGGATCGAAGCGCAGTGCAATGGGATCGCCCACGGGGATCCGCCCTGGCCTCGTCTCCGTCACCCTCGATCCGTCCTCACTGCAATGAATGTGCCCCGGCATCGGTTGACGCCGGGGCAGAGGGGGGTTCTGGGAACAAAATTGGGGGGATGATCACCAGAACACCAATAACTCTAGCGGTTCGTCGATCGCTCGACGCATGCCCCCCACCATAAAGACTGGTGGCGGGCGTCTTCGATACTCATCAGCGCGGGTGGCTACGTACTCCCCAAGTTGAACGCCTGTGGAAGTGCCGTGGGGCAGCCTGCCGTCTGACTACCTACTTGATCCCCGCCGCGTCGAGAATAGATTGCGGGCTGCCGCAGACATCCGAGTTGTCGACTGCGCTGCCCTCTCCGTCGTGTCCGGCATAATCCAGCACGCCTTGGATCTGCGATGTAGACAGGCCTGCCTGATGTTGCCGAAGAACGAAATCGGAGTACGGCAGGCAGATCGCCTGTCGTACAACTCGTGGGTCGTCTACATCTGCCAGGTTCGAGATCGTTCGATCAACGCCCTCCGCCGCGGTGAAGACCATTGTCCCAATGAGAAAGCCGCCGAGCACGATCAACAAGGCGATCGCGACGGCCGCGACGGCCGTGACCTTCTGCGCAAGGGTGCTCACCGGCTTGGTTGCGGAAGTGGTCGTAACCGCCTGCTCTACGGTCATGCTGTTCTCCGTTCTGTTGGTTTCCGCAGGAGACAACAACTCGTCTCCTCGTTAGCGAGCCAGAACGTAGCAGTGGGCTTCTCCATCACACCCTCACTCAATTTGGCAATCAAACTCCAGCAGCAGCACCACTTCCTGATCTGAGCTACTTCACGGCTCATTGCACAGCTCGCGACGTCGACACCGCAGCGACGCGAGGGCATCGATCCGGGGACTCAGTCCTGCGCGTCCAGCGCCACTGAGTTTCTGACCGGACCGACGCCGCACCAACATCGAACGGAGTCCACGTCGAATCAATTGGGCGTAACCAGCACCTGTAGCTCACCGATTCGCTGTTGGTAGTTGGAGGTCAACGGAACAGGCACGACTCCACCTGCTCCGCCACCTGGCCATACTGCTGTCCAGTTCACAATCCAGGCCGCCGTCGCCGATACGTTGTTCACGCCGCCGGGCTGCGTGATCGATGTCTTCTCGATGTGGTGACCGCATGTCGGGGATGGCAATCCACTCGGTGGGGTCAGCGGACTGGCGTCGATCAGGTCGTTGTACGGGGTGAACGGTAGAAGCGCGCCCGGGCAGATTGTCGGGAGGGACCCGTCCCCCCAGTTGATCGTGACACTCGAGTTGACAGCTGTGGCGGTCACCACGACGCCTCCCGGACCAGGGACGACCCGTGTCACGGGACCGACGGTGCTCTCCCGGATCTGATCCGGGCAAACCCACGCCCACGCGTTCTTTCCGACCAAACCGGTTCTCCCACCAGGGAAGTTGGCAGGTTCGGGGGTCCAGCACATCGGCGGCTCCTCAAGCTGCATCCCGGTCACGGCTGTTCCCACCACATTCATGACCTGCGCCATGCTCACCGGGGTGGCCGGCATACCCACATCCGGACTCAGCGGAACGCAGTCCGTGAATCGGCCGCACGCCTTCAACTGCTCCCGAACCGGAGGTCCCGTAGGAGCGGCCACGACGTCACCACCACCGCTGTATCCAGACCCACCGCCGCCCGTCCCCGCTGCACTCGCCCCTGAGGAGCCGCCGGAGCCAGGCGACGCCGAAGGTACCTGGACGTAGCTGCCTTGAACGACAATGTTCGCACCCAGATTTCCGGAACCGGGAGCGACGTCTATTCCTCCAGAACCGAAGCCGGGTTGTCCAAGCGCTGAGTGTGGCGACGCAACCAGGCTCCCCAGAACGAGCGCGCCGATCACGGCCGCATGAAAACGACGACGATTTGGCATGTGTTCTCCTTGGTTATGGTGCATCACACGGCGCGTATCGGGCAGCTGCATCGCTGGTGACTCGCCAGCCGTTTGCATCGGGCCAATCCGCATTCCGGACGGTCAACTGGGCGAGCACAAACTGCGGCCGGTTGACGTCGTAGGCGGGACTACCGTCTGACTTCGTCCAGGTCATACCGGAGATGTCGGTGCAGGCGCGCACGTGGACCCAGGCGGGCCCGGAGATAGCCTTGCCGTCGTCGCCTACAGGTATGCCGGCGTCGGTGATCTTCGCATCGACAACCTTGACGTCGCCCGCTCCGACCACGTTCTGCGATCGACGCAGGGTGATATCTCCCCGCCAGCTATCCAGCACGGGACCACCGGCAACGGTGTCGAGCTGCTCAATCGGCGCAGCGGCATCGCCATCAAGCTTGCCCACGACAGCGTAAAAGTCATTGACCTTCGCAAGCGCCTGTTCCCGTGCCAACTCGTCAGGAGTCTTGTTCGACGTGTCCGCCCCGTCGGGACCCTCGAACGCCGGGTCACCGGTGACAGTGAGCTCTACCGCCGGATCCGCCGCGTCGGTGTCGGAGCAGGCGGTCACGCCGACCAATAGGGCCGTCGCAGCCAAGGCAGCGACGGCGGTTCGGCGGATGGTGGTGTGTGCCATAGTCGTATCTCCTAGAAAAGTCCGGCATTGCAGGGCGTACCGGGCAGTGTGTAGTCGGCTGTGACTCTCCATCCTGCTGGGTCGGGCCAAGCGGCGTTCGTCAGGATCGGCTTCCCGAGCTCGAGAACGTCGGTAGCGCGGGCGAGGCAGACGTCCATCTCGATGGTCGCGGTGCCGGGCGTAGGGATGCCGTTTTCGTCGATCGGGATGTTGTGGCGGGTGATGGTGTTCTTGAGAACCTTGACCTCGCCTGCGTCCGCCTCGATGCGATGCGCGGTGATGTCCCGCTTCGTCGATTGAAGGAAGTTGCCGGCCGCGACATTGTCGAGATCTGCGGGGTTGGCGGCGGGATCGGCACTCAGACGCGCGAGCACCGTGTAGTACTCGTTGACCTTCACCAGTGCGGCTTCACCGGCCTGTTGCTCGGGGGACTTTCCGGAGCCGGGCGGCCCGGTGAACGTGGGTCCGGCGTTGGTTTCGAGGATGACCGGTTCTGGGGTCAGGATGCTGCAGCTGGCTGTCAGGCACATCGCAGCAGTGAGTGTCGCCAGTGCGGCGATGCGGCGCGTCATGATGCTGCTCCGATCCGGTAGTGGCTCCCGTAGGTGGAGTCGAGCTGACTCAAGAGCATCTTGGTTTCGTGTTCGGGCTCTTCTTCAAGGGCGTCGAGCTCGGTGATCATGCGATCGATCAACCTTTGGGTGATCTCGGTGTCACCCGAAAAGTGGGTGGCGATGATCGCCGCACGCCAGCACCCTTCGTGGACTATGTCGACCTCGAGGCCCGTCTCCGCGGCGGCGTGTGCAGCCGCGAGGTCCTGGGGAACTTGTTGGCCGCGGATGTAGCGGGTGGCGAGCTCCTCGGCGACGTCGGTAACGGCGGAGATCATGTCCTGCTTGGTGTGGTCGGCCCACCCGTAGGCGGTGGGGTCATCGCTACTGAAAGGTTGACCGGTGACCAGAGCTAGTGCTGCGGATAGCCGGGCGATGTCGACGTCAGCGGGATGGGAATTGACGAGTTCCTCCCAGTAGTCCCAGTCGGTCGTGACGGCGTCGTGGAGCCGTTGCGGGGTCCGACCGGTTCGATCTCCGGACTTGATGAGGGCGGGTTCACCGGTCTCGGTGTCACCGAGCCACTTACGCAGGCGAGAGAGCGCTTCGTTGCGGCGCCGGCGGAGCCGGGCCTTCGCTTCTTTCTCCTGCTCGGCTGTGCCGGTTCTGGCGGCTTCGACGTCATGGGGCCAGATTTTGCTGTCGATGTCCGCGGCGAGGACTCCGCCATCAGTGGTGATGAGAAGCGCGGCGATTTCGGTCAGGCTCTTCTCTCGGCCTTCGGCCGGCCCTGGTGACGGGGGTGTGACGGCGGGTACGCCGAGCAGCCTGATCCAGATGTGATCCGCCTCCGGCAGCTCGCCTTCTGCGGTGACCTCATCCGAATCGGACGGCTCTGGTCGGTCGACGGCATGGTCGAGGTCCTCGTTCCCGACCACGCTGAAGGTTGCGGGATCGGAGCTGGTGATGAACTCGTCGGTCGAGATGTCGTTGTCGAGACGGGCTGCTTCCCATCGAATGTCAAGGTTATCGCCCTTGTGGGCAACGCGAGGTTCGCGTGAGGTGGTGGTCAGTAGGTCTAGGACAGACGCGTAGCTCTCCTCATCGAGGGTGGTCACTGTGATGCCGGCCGACGCGATTCCTGGACGAGCAAGGACGGCCGAGCCGTTGTCGTCGACCTCGAGGGTCCATTTGGCGTTGGTATGTGCGCTCTCGGTGGTCACTGCGGCGAACGCGATTCGGGGTGCGTGCCGTGCGATGCCGGCGAGTAGCCCGGCCTGTGCCTCGGTCACCGGATCGGCGATCAGAACGATCTCGGGTGCGGTCAGCTCGCTGGTGGTGTACGACGTGCGTGCCTGCGCGATTGACTCGAAGTCGTTGTCCGCGAGGATTTCGGAGTCGAGTTTGACGTGATTGGCGAGTGTCGTCAGTACCGTGTCGGCGTCCTCGGAGTGGGTGATGCGGCCGTTGTCGATTGCCTCCGGCAGGTCGGCGCAGTATCCGACGAGGTTGAGGTGGAGGCTGTCGGCGATGGGCGAGACTGCGAGCTCGACGGCGAGCGCACGCAGCACCCCGGCTGTTGCAGTCGGGGTGCCGCTGATGGCGAGGTGGCCGATCTGTTCGAGGTTGAGCAAGAGGTCGCGACCGTCGTCGCTGGTTCCGACTGCCGTCAGCGCCGGGTACGGACTGATCTCGGCCTCGGGAACGCCGCGCGGAAACGCTCTCGGATCTACTGACCAGGTGGTGTCGTCGATCTGTGTCCAAGGCGCGGGGAGTGAGACCTGTTCGACGAGTCCGAGGTCGATGTCGTTGTCACCGACGAAGACCGCCAGCAGGCCCGGCAGAGCGATACCCGTGGACCTGCAGTGGTGCGCGAGGTGCCGCAATGCGATGTCGACATGGGTGGTGGTGAGCGGATCAGCGGCGGCCGTGAGTGCTTGCTCCGCCTGGATCGCGGTTTCGGCGGGAAGGGCGATGCGCTCGCCGCGGCGGCGGCGATGTTGTTGCTTGCGGCGACGAAGAGCGAGGTGCCCGGTGAGTCCAGCTGCAGCAACCGCTGAGATTCCGAGACCGATGAACACGACGTCGGATGAGCCGTCCTCGGTATCGGTCTCTGCCGGCGCGTCATTGGTGACGAGGTCGGCAGGCATTTGAGGCTCGACGGGGTCGAGTTGCCAGTTGGGGGCGACATCCACAGGCGCGGGCGCCGGAGCGGGAGCCGGAGCGGGAGCCGGAGCGGGAGCCGGAACAGCTTCCGGAGCGGGAGCGGGAGCCGGAACAGCTTCCGGAGCCGGAGCGGGAGCCGGAGCCGGAGCCGGAACAGCATCAGCCGGCGGCACCAAGGCCGGCGCCGGCGTAGCGTCAGCCGCCGCGGAGGCGGCGGTGGGCATGATCAATTGCTGGCCGACCGTGATCAGCTCGCCAGCCGGGGTGCCGTCGGGAGTCGTGATCTCCTTGAAACGCAAAGGATCGCCGAGCTCTCGCTCGGCGATATCCCACAGGGTGTCGCCCTGCTTGACCGTATAGGCGCCGCGTACCACCTCGAGCTGGGATGCGGGCAGCTGCAGGGTCAACCCTTCGGCCAGAAACCCTGGCTCGGGGACAGCAGTCCGGTTGAGGTCCAGGATCTCGGCGTAGCGGCGGCCCTCTCCGAGATGCTGCTGGGCTAATCCCCACAGGGTGTCTCCCCGCACGGTCGTCACTGTCGGCCCCGCCGGTTGTACCGCCACCCGGGTAGCCCGCGGATCCACCTGCGTCTGCGGTAACGCGCTCGGATCTTCCTGCTGCGAGTGCGGCGCGTACGGAGACGTGCTTCCCACGTCCGCAGGCTGGGTCAGGACGGGTGCGGCGGTGGCGGTTCCGGCGGTCAGGAGCAAGAGGGCGCCGCTGACGAGGAACGTCGCCGTCCGCTGTTGTGAGCGAAGAAGGCGCAGCTTCGGCGTTTTGACGCCACGCAGTGTCGCCGCGAGTTCGAGCAGAATCGGTACGGTGAAGGTGGCCCAAGCAGCCCAGCCAACAAGGGGAAGAAGGGCGATGAGAAGACTGCCGTCATCTGGACTCGCGAGCAAACCTTCGAAATCCGACCACGGTATGTCGAGCGGATTGCCGCGCAGCGCCCAGAGCGCGGCCGGGATCCCGGCGACAAGCATCACCAGGATCAGGAGGTAGCCGAGTCCGGCAAGGCGTGACCGCGCGGCGTTTGCGCTCACAGAATGTACACCTCCCCGGCGTTGGTGCGGTTGAGATTCACAGCGGCCGTACCGATGAGCAGTTTCGTTCTGGGGTATGGCAGAAGTTTCGAGTTGTAGACGATGCGGGTCGTGATCAGGAGGGTGCGCGGGCCGGTGGGGATCACGTCACCGTCGACGCCGGCCTCGAACAGGTATCTCTTGGCGGCTGCGGTCGCGCGGACCGGGTCGACGACCGTGCCGATGCCGCGGGCGCTCACCGATCCGATGATCTGCTGACCGGCTGCTCGGGCAGCATCCTCGGCGACGTTGTCGGCTCGCTGGTCGGCGGTGAGCATGCCGCCACCGTCGACGATCAGTCCCCAGACGAAGAAGATCAGGACAGGGGCGAAGACCACCGTCATCAGGGTGACGGCACCCTTGTCGCGGTGCTCCGCCGGCAGTCGGGAGGCGAGTCGCTTACGCAGGGCGTTGGTCATCGGGTGCGCTCCCGGTAGGTATCGATCGGCGAGATTGCGGTAGCGGTGACGGTGCGGGCACCATTGACTCCGGGCCATCCAAGTGCGTCGAAGGAGACCTGGCAGGTCACTGTGACCTCGACCGTGGCGGGGACACCAGGTCTGGTGCGGAATCCGCTGGTATCGGCGTTGACGTTCATGGTGGCGCACTTGAGGCCTTGTCCGTCCATGCTGCCGGCCGCTGCTTGGTACGCCAGCGGGGTGGCCGTGGCGATGGTGCGGGCGAGTGAGGCTGCACGGGCACCCTCGGTGGCGGCGTGTTCAACCTTCTGGTGCGCCTGTCGGTTGACGCCGTACGCATACATCCAGCCCAGGAGCAAGATCAGGATGACGGTTGCGAGGCACAGCTCGATCGTGACGTCGCCCCGGTCATCTCGGCGGGCGCGGGATATCCATCGGGTGCCTCTCATCCGATTCCTCCCGGGTTGGTGACGCGTTCAGTCGGTTTGGTGTGGTTGACGACGATGGGGAATTCGAGACCCGGGACGAGGGAAGGGGCTTTTCCGGTGATGTTGACGGTTGTTTCGCGGATGTTCTTGCTGACGAGGACAACCGGGATCTGCAGGTCACCGGTTCCTGCCTGGGCGATGCAGGCATAAGCGGCAGCTGTTCCGAGCGCTTGGTTGCCGTACTGGGATCTCGTGTTCTTCAGTGCCTTTTCGGCGCAGCTGTTGGCGACGTCACGGCCGTGGAAGAACAGAGCGGTTTGCAGCAGGACCGAAAAGATCAGAAGGAATGCGACCATCGCGATGACCGTCACGAGCGTCGCCGGGCCTCGGTCATCGCGGCGCCATCGGTCGATCAACTGTTCCAGTGTGACCATGGTCTGCTTTCCGATAGTTGTTGGACGGCTGGCTTTTCAGGACGGAATAGGGATATACGGCCACGGCCAGGAATCGATTCCGAGCTGCACAAGCACCGCAGCGACTGCCACCATCGCAGCGGCCTGGAAGACCCTCACGAGGTATGTCACGTACTCACCGTCTCTCCAATCGATGCAGCGCTGTCTGATTTCAGTCGGGGATTGCGTTTGCGCGGGACATGATCTTGCGGACGACGATCGCACCGGCTGCGGCGGCGGCGCCGACAACCAGGACGGCGAGGAAGACGTACTCGAGGGTGGAGGGTCCGCGGTCTGAGTCTTTGCCGCCGGCGCGGTGGAGGAGGGTGCCTGCCAGTGCGGCGACGAACATCATCGTGAGGGTGATGTAGGAGGTCACGGCCTCGCGGGCGGTGCGCCGGGTGGCGGTAGCGACGGTGGTGATGCTCATGGTGGGCTCCTTGTGTTTGGTCGATGTGTAGCAGGTGAGCTGGACTGGATGATCGTGACCGGCCAGGCTCGGTGGTCTGGGCGTCTCGCTCCTTTCGCGGCGCTGGCTGCGCGCCATCGAATCGGACTAGCCGGTGATGATGGTCAGTGCCGGGATGAGCAGCAGCATGATGAACAAGCCGGCAAGTCCGGCCAGCGGCATAGCCAGCTTTTCGGTGGCCTCCGCTGCCGCACCCTGTTCTGCGCTGGCCTGAGCGGATCGCAGGCCCGCGGCCTTTGCCCGCAGTGATGCGTAGACGGATGCGCCTTTGTCTCCGGTCATGTTCATGATGTCGGCCAGGTCGCCCAGCTCGGTCAGGCCGAGCTCATGGGAGACGCGTGTCAGGGCATTCCACGGGGCTTCGCCGGAGCGCCCGGCTTCGTACAGTTCCTCGTCGAGGCGCAGGAACACCCATGAATCTCCCACCTGCGCAGCGCGCTCGAGGCTCTGGGTGGTGCCGATGCCACCGCGTCGGCACAGCGCGACGAGATCGATGTAGGAGCTCAGCGCCTGCGCGAATTCCGCTCGTGCCGCGGTTGCCCGGCGTCGGATCTCGATGTCGGGGATGAGGAAGAGCAGGAAGGCGGTCGCAATCGACAGGATGGCCGGGATGGACCATCCCAGGCCGACCCCGAATGCAGTCAGAACGAGGTTGAGGAAGGGGAAGATGAGCAGTCCGAGCAGTGCTGCGACGAGCTTCTCCCCGAGTACGTGGGCGGGATCTCGGTGCAGCAGGGCGAGATCGGCGTTGGGGAGCGTGAAGAATTTGCTGTCCTGCAGGTAGGGGTGGACCCGGATGCCGAGTTTGTTCGCCATCCCGTCGATCAGGGAGGTTCCGGCTGTCGACGTGCGCTCCGGGGCCGGTCCGGACAGGCGCGACATGGCATCGCTGAGTGCGGGTTGTGCGCGCATGAAGTAGAGGGCGACCAGGTAGATGCCGATTGTTCCGACGCTCGTGTAGAGGATGACCGTCATCTGAATGCTCATCGCTGCGCTCCTACGAGGTCGGTGCGGTTGACGCGATCATTGGTGCCGATAAAGCGGGGGTAGGTCGGCGGTTTGGTGGCCTGCTTCATCCAGTACAGGTCGGCCGCGAACAGGGTCAGCAGGATCAGTAGCACGATCTGCATTCCGCCCGACTTGTACGGTTCCATGAAGTTGGTGAACAGGAACGCTGCCGCGAGTGTTGTGATCGCGATGATGGTGACCCATTTCGCCTGTGTACGGCTGGATTTGCGGTCGGCCTCGGTGCGGCGTCGGCGCGCGACCATGTCACCGACGTCTTCGGCGAGGCCTTCGAGCACGGCTGCAAGTCCAACGCCCCGCAGTTGCATGCTCAGTAGCAAGGCGCCGCAGATCTTGTCGCCGACACTGTCGTTGAGGTCCGAAGCGAAACGTGTGATCGCATCCACCGGAGGGACGTTGTTGCGCAGGCGGCTGATGAACGCGGTGATCTCCTCACGTAGCGCCTCCGGGATCGGAGTGGAGATGATGGTGTGCTCGATTCCCGAACCAGCCTTCATGCTGCTGGACAGGTTGCGGGCCCACTCATCCATGGCCGCCAGCCGACTGATCTGCTGTTCTGCTTCGGGACGGCCGAGCAGGTACGGCAAGCCGACCAGCAGCGCCGGGACCAGAAAGAGGGTGAAGAGCCAACCCGAGAGGGACGACACGACGATGCCGGCGGCGAAGCCGACGACGAGCAGGATCTGGGTGCTACGCGGGATCTTCGACGAGCTGCGGCGCCGGCGCTGACGCGTGGGCGCGGTGGGATCGCGGCGGTCTTTCCATCCCATGACGATGCAGGCGACCCCGGCGCACAGCAGCAGTACCAGGAAGATGCCGATTTGCTGATACATCACGCCACCTCTTCATCGTCGTAGAGGTCGCGTTCTTCGTCGAAGTGGCGGAGGCTGTCGCTGGGGAGGTGGATTCGCTTGAATCCGCCGGCGAGCAGCTTGCGGAGCAGAGGTTGTGGAATGGATCCGAATTCTCCTGTGCCGTCCGAGTATCCCCGGTAGATCGTGGAGAAGGACGGCTTCTTGTCGTCGCCGGGCTCGACGTAGACGACTTCGTCGACGTAGCGGACCGAGGTGCGCGACCCTTCGCCATCGACGCGGACCTTCGTGCCGAGTTGGACGATCAGGTCGATGTGCTCTGCGAGCTGGCGTTCGACGTAGTCGACCGTCGCGTTCATCGGGGGTTCGGTCGCCAGGTTCACCAGACGGTCGACGACACCGCGAGCGGTGTACGCGTGGGTCGTGGATAGCCCTCCTCTGGCCGTCTGCAGTGCCTTGAGAAGAGCGAGGATCTCGTGACCGGCGACCTCACCGACGATCATGTAGTCGAGCTGCTGTCGCACGAACTCGTACAGGATGTCCGAGAGGGTGTAGCTGCCGGCGAGCTCGCCGTCTGCACCGCGTTCTCCGCCGCCGAGGATTGTCTCGGCGTCGACCACGAAATCCTCGCGGCCTGGCAGTTCGTCGATGAAGAGTTCTCGTTCGGTTTCCGCGATTCCGATTCGCGTCTGCAGAGGAAGCGCATTGGCCAGTGCACGCGTGAAGGTCGTTTTTCCGAAGCCCATTCCGCCGCCGGTGACCACCGAGGCACCGCCGCGGACCGCGCACGAGAGGATGGTCGCGAGCTCGATCGGCATCATCCGATGTTCGATGGCGAGCTGATCGAGGGCGATGTTCTTGAGGCGGTGGATGCGGATTGCCACCGAGGGTCGTTTGACCGAGTAGCCCATGACCGACAGTCGGTGGCCTCCGCGCATTGTCAGACGCAGTGACGGATTGAGCCGGGAGAATGGCCGGCCGCCGTTGTCGGCGCGTGAGGCCAGCAGTCCCATCCACTCGAGGAGTTCCTCGGGGGTGTCGACCACTGGGTCGCGGTGTTCATAGTGTCCGTCGGGGAACTTGACGTAGACGGCCGCGCCGTTGAGGAAGATGTCGGTGACGTGCGGCTCTTCGACGAGTTCCTGCAGCGGGCCCAGGTTGAACTGCGCGTCGAAGATGGCCTTGATCAGGGCTTCTTCTTCGACGATTGTGAAGGCTTCGCCGCCGGAGTTGATGGTCTTCTGGACGTGGTTCTTGACCAGGCCGGTGATCGTCTCACGGCCGAACTCGCGTTCTTCCTCCTCGGTGAACGGGGCGAAGTATTTGCCGGCGTTCTTCGGGTCGTGGCGCTCGCGGTCACGCGCTGACCGGTAGTCACGCAACAGTTCCGCAGCTTCTTTCTGCAGAGCGCGGACCAGGGCGCGATCGACCTTGACCTTCGCGGCCGGCGGCACGGACCGTCGCGCAGTGCCGCTGTGCCCTTTGGTGCTGGCCGGTGGCAGTTCGTGTAGGCGAAGCGATCGCAACGGATCGGTGTCGGGGAGCGTGATTTCCGATATGGAACTGCGGCCCCCACCTGCGAGGTCGGCGTCCGGGATCGGGGCTGAGAAGAAGGGAAGTTCCGTGATCTTGTTCTGCGGAGGCTGAGTCGCGTCGTCGGAGTTCATCGACGTTCTCCTGTCAGTGTCGGCAGCGCCGCATTGAGCGTGGGACCGGGCTTCCAGTCCGCCTGATGGCTCACCGCGAATTTGGTGATCTTCGGCCAGGTACTGCGGTGGAGGGTGTGCAGGTAGATCGAGCGGCGACGGCGCCATTTGCTGATGGACAACCCGTCCGAGAAGACCTTGGCGTCATCGGAGTCGGGCAGGACTGCGATGACGTCAAGTCCGGTGACTTTCGTGACTTCTTCTGCGTTGTAGGGGGACTCACCGATCAGGATCAGCCCCAGACTTGCCCGTGATTGCACCGCGGAGAGCTGCTGTCGCAGGGCGTTCTGCGAGGCGCGTAACGCTGCGATTGCCGTTCGCTCAGTGCGGGTGACGATTGCGATCGTTGTCGCGTTGACGATCAGTTCGACTGGAGCGCCGCGTTGCCCGATCCGGCCGGCGTCGACGATCACGTTGGTGTCGTCGACGCTCAATCCGGCCAGGTGGACACCCAACGGTCCCCACACGGGCCGCATCGCATCTGCCTGGGCGGAGTGGACCAGCCCCGGGAGCAATGACACCGACGATTCCGGGATCTGGATGAGTTGCTCGGCCAGAGCAGCCTTGAGGCGCCCGTGACGATTCGCGTCGACGAGATTGATCAAGGAACGATCGTGATAGTGGTTTCCGAGCATGTATCCGGCCAGGACCGGCGAGGACCCGATGGCATCCGCTTCTACGAGCAGAGTCCGGTCGGTCGGTGAGTTCAGGGCCAGGGCGAGCGCCGTGGTGCTCACACCGGGTGAGCGTGAGGCGGATGTTAGTGCGAGAAACATCGCCGATCACCGCACTCGGTTGTCGAGGACGATCGCGACACGCTTGGTTGCGCCGCGGGCGGCGACCCAGTTGGCCTCTGCCTCGGGCACGAGCAGGTTGAGCGTTGTCTCGCCGGCTTCGGGGATCTCTTTGGTGGAGTACACCTGCGCCTTCGTGTTGATCGGGCCCTGTACGGGCGGGTCGTCCTGGTCGCGTGGTGTGTCCACGACACGGACCATGTCGCCGGGGACGATCGGCTCGGAGGGGAGGTGGCTGTAGCTCACCGTGATGCCGACCATCGTGAGGCCTTCCCCGGGGACAACCTGATCGGTGATCGCGGACGGGAGCAGGACGGTGCCGGCCGGCAACCGGGTGCTGGCACTCATTCCTACGACGCGGCCGCGTTCGCTGGCGGGCAGCGCACCGAGATCGGCATCGACGTTGACCGATTTGGCGGCCAAGTCCTTGGACTCGATGGTCTCGCCTTGCTGCACTTCGTTCGTCAGGACGAGCACATCGGTGGTTGCGCGCATCGCGTTGACCGCGGTGAGCATGCCGATCACTGCCACCACGACGAGTGCGACACCGATTGCCAGGTAGATGGGGCGTCGTCGGACGCGCGCGCGGGTATTCAGATCGGGTGGGTCGTCCTGATCTGCTTCGTTGTGAGCCGGGGGCAGGTCATCCCCGGACGAGCGGAGCTTGTCGATTTTCTTGGTCAGCAGGGATGCCATGTGGTGGTCCTTCACAGTGGACGTGTGGACGTATCGGAGACTTTCGTATGGCGAACAGTAGAGAGGTACCTGGACACGTTCGCTGCGACCACGTCACCTGCAAAGCTCCAACGGACTGGTGACGCCATCCGGTGCGACTGGTCCGGTGCGTGTGAGGGCGCCGCTGGGCGCGTGAACCAGCTGCGTTGCGTGGCGGATTTCGGTGGGGCGGCGACCGTGTTGCTCGCCATGGCAGTTGTGCACGCCGCTACGTTTTCGCCGGTATGTGCATGAAAACCTGTGTGTCCGGCGATATCCCGACCTCGGGTGCCGGAGACGACGGTTCCGACTATCCGGCGTTGGGCAAACTGCGCGGCATGCCGTTGTCCGACTACTTCTATTGCCCTATATAGGCAGTCGGGTTTGAAATGGTCATAGTAAACATGCCTGCGGACCGTTTTAGGCGTCTCTGCTTGGCTCGACCATCGCCTCAGCACGCCTAGCGATCCGTGCCGTGCCACGTCGAGCACGAGTAGCCGAACGCCGAGCACCGTCCCCGTCGATCGCACACGTGAACCCCATTGTGCTGCACGTGGCATAAACGCTTTCCCCTCCGCAACCCGCCTGGGCCCTCCCCCTCGGCGCGACTGTCGACCCGCACTCGTCTGCCTGCCACGCAGCTGTGAGTCTTCTGGGAAAACATTCCATCAGGTCGGGAACTGCGTTGTCCAGCAGGGGGGTAACACTCAAGAGTGTTACCTACAAGGCTTGACATTCCCCGGGAGTAGGGTAGTGCCGCTGTATTCGCTATCGGAAAGGCCAACCAATGGACTCGATCAGTCCGCCGAGTCTCGGTGATTTCATTCGTGCTCGGCGCACCCGGGCAACGCCGAAGCACCCGGATGGTATGACTCGGGCCCAACTGGGCGAAGAGAACTATTTGAGTGTCAGCTACATCGCGCGGCTGGAAGGAAACGTTAAGGACGCGAGTCCTTCTCCACCGGTTCTCGACGCCACCGCCAACGCACTGTGTCTCGATGATGCAGAACGTCGGCACCTTTTCAATCTGGCACGGCGGACCCAGACCGAGCGTGAGGACATCACGACACCGTGGACGATCGCCGACTATCGGACACTGATTACACCGGACATGGAGACCGCCATCGCGGCGCTGAACCCGCACCTGGTGGCGTACCTCGACGAACGCTGGAATGTCATCGACTGTAACTCGGCGTACGACAAGGCGTTCCCTGGACTGGTCGACGAGGGAAACGTGTTGCGCTGGTTCTTCTCGACTCCGGCATCAATGACGGTCATGGTGGAGTGGGAGGCGGAAGCCGCCTTGACCGTCAGCTGGTTCCGAGCGTTGATGGGTCGCTACTACAACCCCGACTGGGCGGTGGAAACCCTCGAAGAGTTGAGCGAGTTCCCTCTCTTCCGCGAACTGTGGTTACGCGAAGAAGTCCGGTTTGGCCGGCACCAGCCGTTCATGCACCTCCGCGACGCCGAGACTGGTGAGCACTATAGCGTGCACGTGCAGGTCCACGCGGAGATGCGGGGCAAGTATCCGCTGCAGATGTACCTCGGAGTGCGCCTCCCCGCCTCCTGAACTAGCGGAGCGCCTTGACGAACGCAGTGATCGCCGCGTTGACCGGCTCTGGGTGTGTCCAGTTTGCGGCATGGCCAGCAACCGGGATCGTGACAACTGGCGCAGCACCGGGAAGACCTGCTTTGAGCTCGTCGGCCTTCTCTGCGGGCGCTGACAGGTCATTTTCCCCACGGATGATCAATGCCGGAACGTCAATGTCGGAGAGTCGGTCCACGATGTCGTCGCGTTCGATAAGGCACTCTGCGGCTGGTCGGACAGCCATGCGATCTCCGCTGTTCCATTTGCTGATCCACGACGTCCAATCCGCAGGTTCTCCACCGATCAGTTGGGGGGCAAGTGCGCTGGTGAGCGGTTCGAATGGCTCTGTGCTGCACCACTGATCGAACAGGACGCGGTATCCGGACTTCTGCTCAGGAGTACAGGCTGAGGCTTCCGTGTCGAGCAAGATCAGAGCCCTCGTACGCCCCGGTGCGAGAAGTGCTGTGCGCAGCGCGGTATAGCCGCCCTGGGACATGCCCCCGATGATTGCCTTCTCGACGCCGAGGTCGTCGAGGACGGCGAGGGCGTCGCGTGCGAGGTCCCAGTATGTGAACGGCATACCCGCATCGGTGGTCTTTCCGTGGCGGCGCGCATCCCAACTCACAACCCGGAGGTCCGGAGATAGATCGCGAACCTGGGGCGTGAACATGGATGAGTCCATGAAGAACCCGTGCCCGAGTAAAAGTACGGGCCCCTCTCCCCCACTGTCGGTGTAAAAAATGTCGGCGTCGGGCGTTGTCACTGTCGGCACGTAGCCGATCCTAGGGTGAGGTGACTATCCCCGGGTCGGATGCGTCGATCACACCGGGCCGCTCAGGACGAATGAGCGAGGCTGAGGGGTTCGTCCCTGACGTGCACGTGAACCCGTACAAGGTCGCTGACGAGGACTGACCACAGACCAACTGACAGGGCGTCAAAGTCACCGGACACCGGACGGAACCATGCACTGACCACGACGCTCACCTTTCCGAGCAGAGCCGGTTAGCAGCGCCACGACGTGGGCGGGCATCACTTCCAAGCGAGGTGGTGCCCGCTCGACGGGTCAAAACTGATTCCACCACTGGGCGAACATGTTCCATTGAACGGTGCGTGTCCAATAGTCACCGACGTCAAAGAACCCTGGAAGATCGAACACGATGCCGATCATGATTTCTCCTAGAACTGATTGAACCAGAGGGCGAAGTTGTTCCACGCTTCCACGTAAGGAATAGCCCCATCATGTAGAACAAGTCAGGAAAGTTGCCGGTCATAGCGGGTTCCACACGTTGAATCGCCCCGGGTCTGTCGGAGGCTCTCAAACCTGTGAAGGATGGAGAGCATGGCAGCACCACGGAAGTACAGCG
>NZ_WXYH01000389.1:837319-838155 GCF_009872365.1 Rhodococcus sp. T7 | reverse complement strand
CGGTGGTGGACCAGGAAGCAACTGGTGCAGGTGAATTCGTCCGCCTGCTTCGGGAGGACGCGGACGGTCAGTTCCTCACCGGACAGGTCGGTGCCGGGCAGTTCGAAGGATTCGGCGGTGTCGGTGTCCTCGACGTCCACGGCGGGGGACTGGGTGTCTTTCCGGCTCGCGGTCAGCTGTTCGAGGGACGTGTCCGAGGTCTCGTCGGATTCGGTGACTCTGGGGGCGTCGGAGTCGGTGGCCATGCCTGGTGCGTCCTGATGTTCCTCGGTGTTCGGACCCGCCAGATTAGAGGGTGCGTGGGCGCGCCACGCCCGGTGTGGCGTGCGGTGGCTAACGTCGTGGGGCGGTGGGGGGATCGTGAGGCCCCGGAATCCGGTTCCACACGCCAGGTTTGCCGCTGGGCATCCCGACGGGGGGCAGTGACGGGGGTTAGTTCTTTCCTGCGGTCAGGGCCCGTGTCGGTGCGCGCTCGCTTGCTCTGCCGGGAGCCGGGACTGAGAGTCATCCCTTGCACGGTGCCGCGATCATCGTCGACCGAAGATTGTCTCGAACCCTGCAGACTCATCCACACCGATGGCCCTGCCGCGCCGGGGCTGTGACGGTGCTCCGGGTGGTGGGGGTGCGTGGTCCGATGCGGCGACCACGGGGTCGAAATCGCCGGTTTGCCGCCGTGGGGGGCGTGGTGTGCGTACCGCGGATGGATGCCACACCGGGTGGTGGCCCGCTGAGCAGCAGCAGTAGTAGTGGTGGGGAACGGCTACCAAGCGCAGCCCCCGCCAACGATGGAGATCAGCTGGCAGGGGCGCTACACGGTCAACCTGCACGTAGTGGTG
>NZ_WXYH01000389.1:836440-837309 GCF_009872365.1 Rhodococcus sp. T7 | reverse complement strand
GAAGGCGTCATGGGCCTGACCGGACCCGTGACCTGGTTCATTCTCGGCTCTTTGATCATCGCTCTCATCGTGTTGATTACCGCCGGTATCAAGTGGGGCGCCATCACCGGTGGCGTCCTCCTACTCACCGTGCTCCCGGTGATCAGCAAACGTCAAGGCCTCACCGGATACGAAAGGTCCCTCATGGCAATCCAATTCTTCAGTGCCTTTCGACGTAAAGAGCACATCTACCGCGGTGGTCTGTTCTCCGAAATGCCCGGCGGGAAGGCACACCTGCCCGGTGTGCTGGCCCCCACGAAAATGTATGAGGGCGAAGACAGCGCCGGCTACCGGTTCGGCATGATCCACATGCCCAAGAAGAATCAGTACACCGTCGTGCTGCGGGCCTGGCCCCAGGGCGATGAGGCCGTGGACCGGGTACTGGTCAACCAGTGGGTCGGCGAGTGGGGAGTCGTCCTCGCATCCGCCGGACTGACCAGCGACATCGAGGCGATCGTCCCGGTCCTCGACACCGTCCCCGAGACCGGCAACGCCCTCCTCAACCAGGCGAGGTTGATCACCGCCCCGCATGCCCCCGCGCTGGCGAAGGCAGTCGTGTACGAAGGCGCCACCGAGTTCCACCGCGACGAAGTTCAACTCGCCGCGCGGGTGGCGATCACCTTCGCTGCCACAACCGATGAACGGAAGAAGGACCCGGGCGTGCAAGCGGTCGAGATCGGTCGGCGGCTTCCCGGCATTCGCGCCGCGATCGAAGCGTCCGGGGTCGCGGTGCGGTCGATGAGCGCGGCCGAAATCACCGGTGTGGTGCGCCGCTCCTTCGACCCGGCATCCCAGCAGATCGTCGAACGGGCCGAAGCCAGAGGTGAAGA
>NZ_WXYH01000389.1:835538-836430 GCF_009872365.1 Rhodococcus sp. T7 | reverse complement strand
CGCTAGTTCCGGCCATGCTGATGCACCTCTTCGCTCGGCGACACTCCCGCAATCGAGCATAAGCACCGACCGGCCCGGTACGCGACTCGACCTGCACGAACACACCCCTCATGCACCGCAACGGCGCCGCGAGACGGGCCGAGCCTGCACGAGAGGGCCCTTGCTCGCCGCCCGTGCCTGCCGCAGGAGCCCGGCATCAGCGGCGCCTCCCCCACACGGTAAGTCCGACCGCCACTGCCACTGCCACTGCCCAACAGACTCGACGAACTCACGCAGCGCCAGCACCGCGAGCCCCGCGACCTCACGCAGAGCACGTCGGAGATTACAGCCGCGAACATTCCGGCTGACTGAAACACACGGGTGAGCCTGTCCTGCTCTCGCGGAGCACCGCGTCAGAAACGCCGCGTCGGATTCCGTCGCACAATCGAAGGAAAGGGGAAACGCAGCTTCTGCGGGAGGTGACCATGCGCCGGGAGGAACCGCCACCGGCACCGGTGGCCGCGCCGATCCGGTGGTGGCGGCTGCGCCCGTGGAACCGCAACCACCTGATGCGCGCCAGCGACCGCATCGAAGCCACCCTCCTGCTACTCACCGCCACCGTGGTTCTGCTGCTGATCCCCATTGCCGCCGCATTCGGCACCGCCACCCACACCCGCCTGGAGCAGCAAACCCACACGCTCCGCGCCAGCATGCGCCAGGTGCCCGCGGTCCTGCTCGAGGACACCTACCTCGCCCCCGACACCCCCGACTACGCGATTCGTTCCGCCGGCACCCAGAACACCGCCCGCGCCCGCTGGACCACACCCCACGGGGAGCGCACCGGAGCCGTCCCCACCGACACCCCCGGGAAGGCCGGGCAGACCGTCACCATCAGCGTCGACGCCGACGGCAA
>NZ_WXYH01000389.1:834587-835528 GCF_009872365.1 Rhodococcus sp. T7 | reverse complement strand
CTAGAGCGTGTCTGCCAAATATTGGCGGTTGGATGCTCGAGACTGTCCCCGTGTTGCGTGCCAACGAGATTTCCGATGCCCTGTGGGCTGTGATCGAACCCGTCCTTCCTTCTCTGGCGGGACGGAGGGGGCGGCCGTGGAACGATCATCGGTTGACGCTGGAGGGAATCGTCTGGCGGTTCCGTACCGGGTCACCGTGGCGCGATCTGCCCGAATGTTTCGGTCCGTGGCAGTCCATCTGGGAACGGCATCGCCGCTGGTCGGACGACGGCACCTACGTGCGGATGTTCGCCGCGGTGCGGGCGGCAGCACCCGAACGAGAGGAACAGCTCGAACGGCTGCTGTCGATCGATTCGACCGTTGTCCGCGCCCACCAGCATTCGGCCGGTGCCCGGACCGATGCGCACACAGGGGGCTCGGTCGAATGACAAGAATCTGGCCAACGAACCCGCCGACCACGCACTCGGCCGCTCCCGGGGTGGGCTGAGCACCAAGATCCACGCCCTCACCGACACGTTCTGCTGCCCGCTGACGCTGCTGCTCTCGCCGGGGCAGGCGGGCGACAACCCGTACCTGGCGCCGCTGCTCGAAGCACATCGCGCCCACGACACCGAAAGGTTCCGGCTGCTGGCCGACAAGGCGTACTCGCATCCGAGCACTCGAAAGCATCTGCGGGAACGCCGAATCTCGCACACCATTCCCGAACGCCGTGACCAGATCCGACGCCGCAAGGCCAAGGGGCCGGATGGAGGTCGACCGCCGGCATTCGACAAGGACCTCTACCGCGAACGCAACACCGTCGAGCGTGGTTTCGGGCGACTCAAGCAATGGCGTGGCATCGCCACGCGTTACGACAAGTACGCCACCACCTTCCTCGGTGGCGTACTCCTCGGCGCGATTGTTATTCATCACCGTGTCCGCAAATAGCAGACACGCTCTAG
>NZ_WXYH01000389.1:833616-834577 GCF_009872365.1 Rhodococcus sp. T7 | reverse complement strand
CTAGGGTGTGTCTCCCAATGATTTGTGGTGTTGTGCTGCAGACTCTTCGGTGTGGCAGACGTTGTTGATCGGTTTGAGGTGTTGACGGACAAGCAGTGGGAGTTGCTCGCGCTGCTGTTGCCCAGTTCCGATGGGCTCCGGGGGCGGAAGTTCCGGAACAATCGTGTGGTGGTCGAGGGGATGCTGTATCGACTGCGGACCGGGTTGCCCTGGCGAGATCTCCCGTCGCATTTCGGGCCGTGGAAGACGGTGTGGAAGCGACATCGCCGCTACGCCGGAGACGGAACCTGGGATCGGGTGCTGACGGCTCTGGTCGCGATGGCCGACGCCGGCGGGAACCTGGACTGGGCGGTCTCTGTCGATTCCACAGTGGTCCGGGTCCATCAGCACGGTGCGAACGCCGCCCGCCACACAGGGGGATCTACCGAATTACACGAACCTCGGTGACGAGCCTGCCGATCACGGCATCGGCCGGTCGAGGGGCGGATTGACCAGCAAGGCGCACCTGGCGTGCGACGGTCACGGGCGCCCGCTGTCGGTGCTGGTCGGCCCAGGCCAAGCCGGTGACAGTCCGATGTTCGCCCACGTGCTGGAGGGCATCTGCGTGCCGCGGCTCGCGGGCGGAGCGCACCGCACGCGCCCCGACGAGGTCCGGGCCGACAAGGCGTACTCATCACGGGCAAACCGGGAACTGCTGCGCAGCAGAGGCATCAAGGCGGTGATCCCCGAGAAGACCGATCAGGCAGCGAACCGGGTGAACAAGGGCCGCGCGGGCGGGCGGCCACCGAACTTCGACCCGGAGTCCTACAAGGGGCGCAACGTGGTCGAACGGGCCTTCAACAAGGCGAAACAGTGGCGTGCGGTGGCCACTCGCTACGACAAACTCGCCCTCACCTACCGCGCCGGATTCCTGCTCGCCGGCATCGTCGAGTGGCTCAAGTTATTGGGAGACATGCCCTAG
>NZ_WXYH01000389.1:832611-833606 GCF_009872365.1 Rhodococcus sp. T7 | reverse complement strand
CGGTGGTGGACCAGGAAGCAACTGGTGCAGGTGAATTCGTCCGCCTGCTTCGGGAGGACGCGGACGGTCAGTTCCTCCCCGGACAGGTCGGCGCCGGGCAGTTCGAAGGATTCGGCGGTGTCGGTGTCCTCGACGTCCACGGCGGGGGACTGGGTGTCTTTCCGGCTGGCGGTCAGCTGTTCGAGGGACGTATCCGAGGTCTCGTCGGATTCGGTGACTCTGGGGGCGTCGTAGTCGGTGGCCATGCCTGGTGCGTCCTCATGTTCCTCGGTGTTCGGACCCGCCAGATTAGAGGGTGCGTCGGCGCGCCACGCCCTCGGGGTGTGGCGTGCGGTGGCTAACGTCGTGGGGCGGTGGGGGATCGTGAGGCCCCGGGTACGGTTCCACACGCCAGGTTTGCCTCTGGGCATCACGACGGGGGTCGGTTCTTTCCTGCTGTCAGTGCCGTGTCGGTGCGCTCGCTTGCTTGCTCTGCCGGGAGCCGGGACTGAGAGTCTTCCCATCATGCGGCAACTTCTCGCTGATCACGAATCTTTTGTCACCGTGGTGATGGTTGTGGTCGTGGTAGCGCTCGCCGCCGCGGTGTGGACGATCTTCCGTTGACCGGCGCGGTGCCGGATCGTGTGGTGCGGCGGCGGACGTGGGGTAGGTGGTGTGCGGAGTCGCTGTGCACGGTGCCGCGATCATCGTCGACCGAAGATTGTTTCGAACCCTGCAGACTCATCCACACCGATGACCCTGCCGCGCCCGTGGCTGTGACGGTGCTCCGGGTGGTGGGTGTGCGTGGTCCGATGCGGCGACCACGGGGTCGAGGTCGCCGGTTTGCCGCCGTGGGGGGCGTGGTGTGCGTACCGCGGATGGCTGCCACACCGGGTGGTGGTGGCCTGCTGAGCAGCAGTAGTAGTGGTGGTGGGGAACGCTACCAAGCGCAGCCCCCGCCAACGATGGAGATCAGCTGGCAGGGGCGCTACACGGTCAACCTGCACGTAGTGGTG
>NZ_WXYH01000389.1:831606-832601 GCF_009872365.1 Rhodococcus sp. T7 | reverse complement strand
TGAGGCTGCACCCTTTGAGTGGACACCCCGGACAATGGTTCTAGGAGAGCCAGGAGGGATGTCGAGGTGGGACGCCAGTCTCTGTACACGGAGGAATTCCGGAAAGACGCGGTCGCGTTGTATCGCGCGGCCGACGGCAAACGCACGTACGCGGCGGTGGCCGCGGATGTGGGCGTCAGTGGCGAAACGCTACGGACGTGGGTCCGCAAGGACACCGCCCGTAACGCGCGCTCGCAGGACCGCAGTACCGGCGCCGACGGGACCGAGGCGGACGAGCTCGCGCGGCTGCGCGCGGAGAATGCGCGGCTGCGCGGTGCGGAAAAGGAATGGCAGCTCGAACGCGAGATTCTGCGCCGGGCGGCCGCGTATTTCGCAAAGGAGGTGAAGTGAAGACCCGCCGCTGGGACTTCATCTCCGACCATCGCGCCGAGTTCGGCGTGCAGCGGCTGTGCCGGGTGCTCGGGACCTCCCGTTCCGGCTACTACAAGCACCTGATCACGGAGCCGGCCCGAGTCGAGCGCCAGGCCGAGGAAGCCGCGACGGTCGCCGAGATCCGCGCCATTCATGCCGAGCACCGGAGCGCCTACGGTGCCCCGCGGGTTCACGCCGAACTCCGCTCCCGCGGACGCAAGATCAACCGCAAACGGGTGACCCGGCTGATGCGAATCCACCACGTGGTGGGCAGGCACCTGCGCCGCAGCAAGCGCACGACCGTCGCGGACAAGTCGGCTCCGTCGGTGCCGGATCTGGTGATGCGAGACTTCACCGCTACGGCTGTCGATACCAAGTGGTGTGGGGACATAACCTACATCCCGGTGGGATCCTCGTGGTTGTTCTTGGCCACGGTGATCGACATCTTCTCACGCCGGGTGGTGGGCTGGTCGATCGCTGACCACATGCGCACCGATCTCGTCACGGACGCGATCGAGATGGCGGTGCGCACCCGCGGTGGTGACGTCGGTGGCGTTATCTTCCACAGCGACCGCGGATCACAG
>NZ_WXYH01000389.1:830576-831596 GCF_009872365.1 Rhodococcus sp. T7 | reverse complement strand
CCTTTTATAGCTTGGGTTTTCGTCCCGGCGAGCCAGGCGAGGGCGAGCATCGACAAGGTGATGTGGGCGTACCAGGCGCGATAGGTGCGTACCTGGTAGTGGTCGAGGCCGGCCTCGTTCTTGGCTTGCTGGAAGCATTCCTCGACCCGCCACCGTGATCCGGCGATGGTGGCGAGTTCGGTGAGCGTGGTCCGCCTGGGTCCGGCACAGATGTAGTACGCGATCTCGGTCGGATCGGAGAGGGAGCGGCGCGCGAGCAGCCAGTGCCCGCGACCGGGCGCCCAAGCGATCGAAGATCGGGATCCGCGCCCAGGAGTATTCGCGCGGTCCGTGGGCGCCGTCGCCGGCGGAGATGCGCCGCCACTGTTTCGGCGGGACTGCGGCGATCATCTCGTCGGCGCGGCCGCCGCGTCCGCTCGGGGTGAAGACGTCGTCGTTGCAGCGCGTGGCCAGGACGTAGGAAATATCGCGTTCCTCGAGCCAGACCCGTAGGTACTTGACCTGTCCGTAGGCCTCGTCCGCGGTGACCCACGAAAACGGGACCCGCGCGTCGAGGGCGCGCGCGATCATGTGTTGCGCCAGTCTCGGTTTGGTCGCGAACTCCACGTCGTCAGTGATGCCGGCGGCGCGGCACCGGTCGCGGTCGGAGGTCCACGATTCGGGCAGGTACAGCTCCCGGTCGATCAACGCGTGGCCGGCGGCGCTGGCGTAGGCGAGGAACACTCCGATCTGGCAGTTTTCCACCCGCCCGGCGGTGCCGGAGTACTGGCGTTGCACCCCGGCCGAGCGGGTGCCCTTCTTGAGGAATCCGGTGTCGTCGACAACCAGGACACCGGCCGGATCGCCGAGGCGTTCGACCACGTAGTCACGGACGTCGTCGCGGACGCCGTCGACGTCCCAGTCCGCCCGCCGCAGCAACCGTTGCATCCCGTCCGGGCTGATCTCACCGGCCCGCTCGGCGAGGGTCCACCCGTTCTTGCGTTCCAGACCCGCAACCAATCCCGTCACATATTCACGGAC
>NZ_WXYH01000389.1:829541-830566 GCF_009872365.1 Rhodococcus sp. T7 | reverse complement strand
TCCACGTTGGCGGTCTACATGACAGCCACCCGTCTCGGGGTGTGGCGGGTGAGCGCACTGACCGTCCACTGACGCCGGGGCATCGCGTCGACGCATGCGAGGACGGCCCCAATGCCAACCGATCGAACCCAGCTAGGCACGAATGGTGCACCACTACAACCGTATTCAACCGAAAGAAGGCAGGCAATGAGCGATTCTTTGACCGTCAAGACCGGCAGAGCGATGATGTCGGTTGCTATCGGGGTCAGCGCAGGGTGGACGTTCGGGGTCCGTCCGGTGTTGCGGTGGTCGCAGCCTTTGATCATGGCCGCGATGACAGCGGTGTGGGCAGCATGGATTTTGGGGCTGCCCCGGTTCGCTGACGTCGATTACGTGGCCACCCAGAACTTGGAGAACTGGGGTGATCACTCGGTCAGCACGTTCGCCGAAGCCTCGAAAGCGGTGTATGCGGCGGCGATCGAAGTCGGGGCAGGCGGCCGCACCGCTGGCTGGGTGCTGTTGCTGATGATGATGACGGCGGTTCTTTCGGTGTCCGCACTGGTCGTATCGGCGGCGTTTGCCCGCAACGGCGTGAACCCTGCGCGTACGGAATATCCGCAAGCCTTCGCCTCTCTGGTGGTTCTCGGCGCTGGGGTGCTGTTCGGGTGCGCGTGGCTGGCCGCCGATGCGGGCCGTGTCTCGCTGCTGTCGTCCCTGACCGCGTGGGCGCAGATTCTGCTGCCCGCGATGATCTGCCACGTGCTGATCATGGGCACGCGCAGCGGCTGGTTCGACCGCGGCGGCCCCACAGAGGAGCTCGTCGGTCGCATTCTGTCGTGGTCGCGCACCCGCACCGCACTGCGAGCGCAGGGATGACGGCACTGTCGACGGTTTTTCGCGGTAATGACATAGGGGCAGTGATGACAACACGTTCAGCGACGCTCGATGCGAACGCGGTAACAGCGTGGTCGGAGGACGGCGAGCAGGCGGAGGGACTGCTCGCCCTGATGGCGCTGGCCGCGTCGATCGACGCACGCTCATGGCAG
>NZ_WXYH01000389.1:828486-829531 GCF_009872365.1 Rhodococcus sp. T7 | reverse complement strand
ACCGGGATCCGCAGCCGTGGATGCCCGCCCGGATAGGTGTCGAGGCAATCCCAGGTCAGTCGGCGGATTTCGTCGCGGCGGGCGCCGGACCACCGCAGCAACAACAGCGCGGCCCTTTGTAGCGGGTCGGCCAGGTCGTCGACCGCGGTCATGATCGCGTCGAGTTCGTGTTGCGGAAGATACCGGGGAATCGACTCCGGGCGCCGGGGTGTGTCACGAGAGGTCAGCAACGGTCGCCCTGGCACCTCCGCCCATCCCCAGACCGCGGTGTCGCGGCAGAACCCGGCGATCGCGTTGAGTTCGTGCTTAACCGTGGTCGTCGCCAGCGGCAGACCGGTGTGCTGACTCGGACAGGTCGGCAGCCACCGCATGTACTCCTCGACGATGGCGCGATCAACCTGGGCGAAACTGTGGACCTGCGGGTGATTTTCGCCGAGCCAGTTGACGAACCGGCGCAGAGCCTGCCGGGCGTTGTGCACTGTCTGCGGGCGATCGAGCTTGGCGTCGAGCCGCAGTTGTAGGTATCTCTCGATGACCGCCCTGATTTTGGGCGGACACGGTTCGGGGAGCAATCGGTCGGTCCAGTTTTCGATCGTTCGCGTGCCGATGCGCGGCGCTGTGGTGACCTGGCCGAGGTTGTACAGCAGCACGTGGGTGGCGTGCAGGTTCGCGAGGTGATTGCGGAGGAACCCGCGGTTGGCGTCCGGGTCATCGTGAAACTGGCCGTTCGCGAACAGGGTCCGGCGCAGAACATTGAAATCGTCGCGTGCGGCGAAGTCGCGGATGGCTGACCCGAATGCGAACAGATCGGCGGCGGTGATCGCGGTCAGGTCGGGGTCGCCGCGGTGGAGCATGACCCGGCCCAGGCACCACGTCAGACTGTTCCGGGCCTTGGCCGGGGAGTGGCCCAGTTCGGTCAGTCGCGCGACCCACTGCTCGAACAGTACGAGATCGACGCCGAGGCCGGAGCTGCCGCTGCGCCGGTCCAGCAGACGTGCGTACTTTCGGCCGAGAAGGAAGTCGAAGTCCAGGCCAACCCCTTGCA
>NZ_WXYH01000389.1:827324-828476 GCF_009872365.1 Rhodococcus sp. T7 | reverse complement strand
TCACCGGCCCGCTCGGCGAGGGTCCACCCGTTCTTGCGTTCCAGACCCGCAACCAATCCCGTCACATATTCACGGACGCGGGACCTCGGCTCCGACCGGGTGAACCGACCGGAGATCCGCTCATGCAAGGCTTCCAACTCGGCAGCAACCAGATCGAGGACCACGCAGTCAGTATCGTCTATCTGTCAAACATGTGCCGTTGCAGTACTAGTCGCAGACCTGCGGTGCGGCGAAAACAATCCACCACAGATGAAGGTGCGGGAGAGCTTCCACTCGTTGTTGCAGCGCACGAAGGGGATTGGTCCCACCGGGGTAAGGGTCCATGCCTTCGAGGTGACTCTGCCCATTCGCGTTGATCATGTCCGGGCCGACGGGTTCCACGGCGGTGAACTGGATGTATTGGGGTGTGGGCGCGCGGATCGTCAATTGGTGACCTTGCACGAGAGTCGATACTGCACTTCGTGGCGAGTTCATCGTCCTGAGTTGAACTGGTGAGCGATACCCCTGCTCGGTCGGTGGTCGGCCACATCTGGATAAGGTACGTCTCTACCGGGCCGTCGTCTGGCACCAGGTCGTACCGGGAAGATCGGCCGGCGGCAGACACTCGAACTCTGTGTGCTGTCGGCCCTTGAGGAGTCACTGCGTGGCCCGCACCGGGGACGATGTTTTCCGTCGGCCCTGGTCACGAAATCGGAGCGATCACCGATACCCGATGTATGTCGGGTCAGATCCGTACCGCTGCAGAACACCGATCGGCCAGTCAACCCGAGATCCGGGACCGGCCCAAATATGATGACGGAACTTGTTTCTGGGGTTTAGGGGGCTTACGGGTCGCGGGGAGGAAAAGCACGCACTTCCAGCCGGGGCGGTGTGCGCTGTTTTGTGGCCGTACCTACGTGAGCACCGCCAGCTGCTCGGGGCGGCAACGGCGTTCTCCATGGCCAATACCGGACTGAGTTTGATGCAACCGGTGCTGGTGGGCCGGACAATCACCGCGGTCGGAGACGGTGCCCCACTTTCGTGGCCTGCTCCGGTTGATTCAACTCGGGATTTCGAGCCCATATTCAGGTTTCTTGCAGGAACGCCCGTAGTCGGTCGAGCACCAGCTCGGGTCGTTGATCGACAATCCAGTGACCGGCGTCGTCGACCGTC
>NZ_WXYH01000389.1:825957-827314 GCF_009872365.1 Rhodococcus sp. T7 | reverse complement strand
AAGTGGGACCAACCGATCACGGTCGCTCTGGGCGCCCCGCAGCACGGGGTGGCCGGGTTCGTCCGCACCCACCGTCAGGCCGCCCAGGCCACGGTTGTGGCACGCGCCTCGAATGTGTCCGGTCCCCGGGTGGTTCCCATCGGGTTGGTCGGTGCCGTGGCGCTGATGTGTGAGGATCTCGACGCCGCTCGCAGGTGGGTACGCGATGTGCTCGGCCCGCTGGCGGTCGACGACTCCACCGCAGCGTTGCACCGTCAGACGCTGCGAACCTTCTTCTCGACCGGGGGAAGCTATACCGCAGCTGCCGCCGCATTGACCATGCACAAGAATACGGTCATCTACCGGATTCACAAGATCGAGGAGTTGCTCGGGAAGAACGTCCGGGAGGGCCGCCTGGAACTCGAGAACGCGCTGGCACTGTGTCACTGGCTCGGGACCGCAGTGCTCGATTCCGAAACGATTACCACCGAATGATACTCAGCGACACGGTACTTCAGCACGCGCGTGGTCTCCTTCTTGACCACGCATCGGTGGTGACGCTGTCCGAAAATCGTTGCTATCACGGCCTGTCCATGCACTCACGCACAGCCTGGCCGAATTCGATCGGGGGTGATGCACGAGAACTTGAATACGCACAGCGGTGACCCGACCTAGACACTCGGTGGACGATTCTGCGCAGTTTGCACGCGCAAACTACCCGAGAAGTGTTGTCGGCATCAACCTTTCGATACGGATTCTGTTCCGTAGCAATCACTGCGCCCGCGCGTCGAGCGCAAACTGTGCGATACGTTCGAAGCGCTGATGCGCTGATGCGCGGAGCCCCAGATACCCGGCGCCTGCACGGCTCGCGTGAAGTGCAGGCGGGCCGCACACACGCGTGAAGCCGAGCCTGCCATGGAGTTGACCGCGATCGCTGATCCCGGCGAATCAGGCTTGTCGGCAACGACTTTTACGAAATCGACAACGATACGCGGATACGGGGCGCACGTCGGCGACGGTGGACGCGCCCCGCACAACCGGAGGTCCACATCAGCTTTCGTTTTGGGCACCTCCGGGTACGCGCGAACCTTCCGGTGAGTCCTGTTTATCGTGTTTCAATGATGTTAGATTATAATCGCTACTCGAACAGTCATTTCCGGCGGAGCAGCCAGTCCGTGAAACCCCCGTCCAGTCCGAACAGGTGGAAAGTCATGTCAGATGCGATGGTCAGCGAATCGAGGGAGGCCTCAGTGGATTCGGATCTCGAACAGTCGAGAACTCTGACGTTGACGCGCCGGGAGATTCTGGCCTCCGACGTCGTGCAGCTCGAGCTGTCCTCCCCGGACGGTTCCCCGCTGCCGCCGTGGGAGCCGGGCGC
>NZ_WXYH01000389.1:824582-825947 GCF_009872365.1 Rhodococcus sp. T7 | reverse complement strand
TGAATCGCCCCGGGTCTGTCGGAGGCTCTCAAACCTGTGAAGGATGGAGAGCATGGCAGCACCACGGAAGTACAGCGTTGAGCTGAAGGAACGAGCAACGAGGATGGCGGTCGAGGCCCGCCAGGATCCGGCGACGCGGCCGGGAGCGCTCAAGCGGATCGCCGATCAGCTCGGTGTGCATCCCGAGGCGCTCAGGACCTGGGTCAAGCAGGCCGAGGTCGACGGCGGCGTGCGCCCGGGCACCACTACCAGTGATGCCGAACGGATTGCCCAGTTGGAACGGGAGAATCGCGAGCTGCGGCGGGCGAACACGATCCTCAAGCAGGCCTCGGCTTTCTTTGCGGCGGAGATCGACCGCCCACAGCGCTGATCGTGGAGTTCGTCGCTGCTCACCGCGACGAACACGGAGTCGATCCGATCTGCGCGGTCTTGCGCGGTACGGCCGCCCAGATCGCTCCGTCCACGGTCCGAGCTCACCTGAGCCCCCAGCGAACCGAATCGGCACGTGCGGTGCGTGACCGCGAGGTTCTGTCCCGGATCCGGGGTGTTCATGCCGACAATCTCGGGGTGTACGGGGCCCGCAAAGTGCACGCCAGTCTGAAACGAGAAGGGATGTCAGTGGCCCGGTGCACCGTGGAACGATTGATGAAAGCCGATGGGTTACGGGGAATATTACGGTTGAAAGGGCGGAAGACCACGCACGCTGACGGGGCCGAGACTCCGCGGCCGGCGGATCGGGTCCAGCGGCAGTTCGTCGCCGACGCGCCCAACACGTTGTGGGTGGCGGACCTGACCTACATTCGCACTCATTCGGGGTGGGTGTACGCCGCGTTCATCCTCGACGTGTTCTCCCGGATGATCGTCGGTTGGCAGGTTTCGACGTCGATGCGTACCGACCTGGCCCTCGACGCCTTGGATATGGGGTTGTGGGCTCGCCGACGGGTCGGCCAGGACGTCGCCGGATTGATTCACCATAGCGACCGCGGCGTGCAGTATCGAGCGGTGCGATACACCGAGCGCCTCGACGAGTGTGACGCAGTGTCTTCTGTTGGTTCCAAGGGAGATTCGTATGACAACGCGATGGCGGAGGCGTTCAACTCGTTGTTCAAGGCCGAGTGCATTCGCAATCCCGTGATGCGCCCGCACGGGGGCTGGCGAGGCCTTGGAGACGTCGAGTGGGCGGTCGCCGAGTACATCGACTGGTTCAATCACCGCCGCTTGCACGGCGAGATCGACCACGTCCCACCCGCAGAGTACGAGACCGCCTACTGGTCGAATCACACGGCGGCCGACTACCGTGAGACACCGGTCCTCGCTGAGGCCGGAACCAGATAGCCGAGCCTCCGTAGAACCCGGGGCGATTCA
>NZ_WXYH01000389.1:823174-824572 GCF_009872365.1 Rhodococcus sp. T7 | reverse complement strand
TTCTTAGGAAAAGGATCTGCCTCACAGACACCTCGCCGCGCGGCCGACCCATCTGCCTGGCTCACCGGCTACCGACGTATGACCATCCGCTACGAACGCCACGGCGAACACTTCGCCGGCTTCCTTCACCTCGCCGTCGCACTCACCTGCTTCAAGAAACTCCCCACATGAGACACGCTCTAAGTCAGTCGCCGTGCGCGCCATGGAGATGATGGCCGACGGTGACCACGCCACGTTCGAGGAGTTGGTGCACCCCGACGCCATCAATCACGAGTCGCGGACCGAACCCCCGTGCACCAGAGTCGCGGGCCCCGAAGGGTTCCATGCGACCGCGCTGTGGTTGCGCGGTGCCTTCGCCGAGTTGCACCACGACATCCTGCACGCCGTGGCAGAGGACGATCTCGTCGTGCTCGATACCGTCATGACCGGCCGCCAGGTCGGGCCGTTCGTGACCTACACCGAACACGGTCACGTGGACCAGGCCTTCGTACCGACCGGAAAAACCTTCTCCGTCCGCCAAACACACTGGCTACGAATCCACGACGGCAGGTTGATCGAACACTGGGCCGTCCGCGACGACCTCGGCATGGCACAACAAGCCGGATGGATCCCACCGACACCGGCCGGCCTGATCCGAAACGCCCTCGCCAAACGGCGAGCACGCAAGACCCCTGCCGCCGGGACAGCGTCCCACTAAGAGCGTGTCTCATGTGGGGAGCTTCTTGAAGCAGGTGAGTGCGGCGGCGAGGTGAAGGAAGCCGGCGAAGTGTTCGCCGTGGCGCTCGTAGCGGATGGTCATGCGCCGGTAGCCGGTGAGCCAGGCAATGGTGCGTTCGATCTTCCATCGGTACCGGCCGAGGCGATCGTTTCGCTCGATGCCGCGGCGGGCGATCCGCGGGACGATGCCTCGTTCGCGCAGCCACCGTCGGTGCATGTCGTAGTCGTAGCCCTTGTCGGCGCGAAGCTTTCCCGGCTTGCGTCGGCGCGGTCCGCGCCGAGACTTCACGCCCGGAATCGCTGCCACCAATGGTTGCAGCATCGTGCTGTCATGGGTGTTCGCCCCGGTCACGCCCACGACCAGTGGGATTCCATTCGTTTCGGACAGGACGTGGATCTTCGATCCCTTCTTACCGCGGTCGACCGGGCTGGGACCCGTCAGTGAGCCCCCCTTTTCGCCCGCACGCTTGCCGCGTCCAGGATCGCTGCCGTCCAGTCGAGTTCGCCCGCGCTACCGAGTCGATCGAGCACCTCGCGATGGAGTTTCTCGAACACCCCATCCCGCACCCAGGCACTGAACCGTCGATGCGCGGTCGGCACGGTTACCCCGAACGAGGGCGGCAGGTGCCGCCACGCACATCCGCTGGTGAGCACGTACACGATCGCGGTGAACACCGCCCG
>NZ_WXYH01000389.1:821730-823164 GCF_009872365.1 Rhodococcus sp. T7 | reverse complement strand
GCCGACCTGGACAAGGCCGCCGAAGCCGCCGCCGTCGGCGCGTTCGGCAACGCCGGCCAGGTCTGCGCCGGTGTCGAGCGCGTCTACGTCGTCGAACCCGTCTACCACCGGTTCCTCGACAAACTCGCGGCCGCGGCGAAGCGGGTGCGTCCCGGTGGCGACGACACCGCCACCTACGGGCCGATGACCCTGCCCCGCCAGGTCGACATCGTGCGCGATCACATCGCGGACGCCCTCACCCGGGGCGGCACCGCGGTCGTCGGCGGTGTGGGCGCGGTGCACGAGCGCTACATCGACCCGGTGATCCTCACCGACGTCCCGGAAACCTCTACCGCGGTGCGGGAGGAGACCTTCGGCCCCACCGTGGTGGTCAACAAGGTCGGGGATCTCGACGAGGCGGTCGAGCGGGCCAACGCCACCGCCTATGGGCTCGGGGCGTCGGTCTTCACCCGGAAGCGGGCCCGCGGCACCGCGCTCGCCCACCGCCTGCGCAGCGGGGCCGTGTCGGTCAACTCGGTCTTCAGCTACGGCGCCATCCCGGCACTGCCGTTCGGTGGGATCGGTGAATCCGGCTTCGGCCGCGTGCACGGCGCCGACGGGCTGTTCGAGTTCAGCCGCGCCCACGCCCTGACCGTCGAAAGATACCCAGCCCCCTTGAAACTGTTCGCGCTCGAACGCGCGGAACGGGACATGAGGATCGCCACCTGGATGTTCCGGCTCCGGCACGCACGGTAACAACGTTTCGAACTCACTCACCCGAAATCCAACCTTCAACGGCAAGGAGGCCCGCCGTGAACACCGAACAACCGACCCCGGCCACCACACCAACAAGCCCCTCGGACATCACGTCCGTCGCCGTGCGCTGCATGGAGATGATGGCCGACGGCGACCGCGCCACGTTCGAGGAACTGGTGCACCCCGACGCCATCAATCGCGAGTCTCGGACCGAACCCCCGGACACCAGAGTCATCGGCCCCGAAGGGTTCTACGCGACCGCGCTGTGGTTACGAGGCGCATTTGCCGAGTTGCACCACGACGTCCTGCACGCCGTGGCAGCGGACGATCTCGTCGTGCTCGATACCGTCATGACCGGCCGCCAGGTCGGGCCGTTCGTGACCTACGACGAACACGGTCGGGTCGACCAGGCCTTCGCGCCGACCGGAAAAAGCTTCTCCGTCCGCCAAACACACTGGTTACGGTTCGTCGACGGCAGGTTGATCGAACACTGGGCCGTCCGCGACGACCTCGGTATGGCACAACAAGCCGGGTGGATCCCGCCGACCCCGGCCATTCTGATCCGAAACGCTTTCGCCAAACGGCGAGCACGCAAGACCACTGCCGCCGGGACAGCGTTCCACTAGGGTGTGTCTCCCAATGATTTGTGGTGTTGTGCTGCAGACTCTTCGGTGTGGCAGACGTTGTTGATCGGTTTGA
>NZ_WXYH01000389.1:820268-821720 GCF_009872365.1 Rhodococcus sp. T7 | reverse complement strand
GACCAGGCTCAACCGGTGGAAGCAACACCTCGATAACGGAGGTGTGGGAATGGGACGACCACCCGGGTGGGCAGCAGCGTTGACGGGGCGTGCGGTGATGCGGTCACCGGGACGGCCTCCGATACGCCGAGATCTAGAGCGGGCATTCTGGACGCGGATCGCCGAGGGTCTCACGAGCGACGACGCAGCGACCACATGCGGCGTGTCGGGGCCGGTGGGGACACGGTGGTTCCGCCAGGCTGGTGGGATGCCACCGATCGAGTTGACCCCGGTCTCGGGGAGGTACCTGTCGTTCACCGAGCGTGAGGATATCGCGCTGCTGCGAGCCAAGGGTATGAGTATGCGCGACATCGCTGACCGGATCGGACGGTCACCGTCGACGATCTCGCGGGAGTTGCGGCGGAACGCCGCCACCCGCAATGGCAAGCTCACATACCGAGCGTCGACCGCACAGTGGAAGGCCGACCTCGCCGCGAGGCGCCCAAAACCAGCGAAGCTCGCCGAACACGATCGGCTACGAGAATATGTGCAGGACAAACTGTCTGGTGTGATTCGTGCCGACGATGGAACCGTGGTGTCCGGTCCGGATGCCGCTTGGATTGGCCGAAACAAGCCTCGGCGCGGTGATCGTCGGTGGGCGACGGCGTGGAGTCCGGAGCAGATCTCGAATCGCCTACCGATCGACTATCCGGAGGACCCGACGATGCGCATTTCACCTGAGGCGATCTACCAATCGCTCTACATCGAGGGTCGCGGCGGCCTGGAGCGGGAGCTCGTCGCGTGCTTGCGCACCGGCCGGGCGCTGCGAAAGCCTCGTGCGCGAGCACGGAAGCAGCGCACCGGATTTATCACCGAGGAGGTGACCATCAGCGCCCGTCCGGAGGAGGTCGAGAGCCGGAAGACGCCGGGGCATTGGGAGGGCGACCTCATCATCGGTCTGACCCGGTCCGCGATCGGCACGCTCGTCGAGCGCACCAGCAGATACACGACTCTACTACACCTGCCGCGACTGAAGGGCTATGGAACAGCGGCGATGGTGAAGAACGGGCCGGCGCTGTCCGGATATGGTTCGGAGTCCGTTCGTGATGCTCTGGCCGCGACGCTGTCACCGCTGCCCGAGCATCTACGCAGATCCGTGACGTGGGATCGCGGAAAGGAACTCGCGCGTCATGCCGAGCTGACGGCATCTACGGGTATCCGTGTCTACTTCTGTGATCCGTACAGTCCATGGCAGCGCGGAACGAATGAGAACACCAATGGGCTGCTGCGACAATATTTTCCGAAGGGAACTGATCTGTCCCGATACAAGTTCCGTGAGCTTCAGGCGGTCGCCGATGCGCTCAACAACCGCCCCCGAAAAGTGCACGGTTGGAGAACTCCAGCGGAAGTGTTTGCCGAACAGGTACACTCGTCCTCACGGCACGGTGTTGCGACGACCGGTTGAATCCGCCC
>NZ_WXYH01000389.1:816372-820258 GCF_009872365.1 Rhodococcus sp. T7 | reverse complement strand
CGCAACGACATGCTTCCCACCAGCGCGTCCGGGAAGGTGATCCGCCGCAACGTCGAAGCGATGTGGCTCGAACGCGGCGGCACCGACCTCATCGAGATCGACAACTGACAACCCACCCGACAGATCGGCGCGGTGATCGCCTATGGCTGCGCCGTTCTCGTGGTGCATCAAGGCTGGGTGTCGTGAGGTGCTGCAGGTGGTGGGTGGCGAGAGCGAACATGAGGGCGTTCGGGACCCCTCGTCCGTTGGGGCAGGGCGACGAGGGTCACGAAGAGTTCGAATTGGTTGCCGCTCACGGCGGCGCACAACGCGGCACCTTGGGGCGCCCTCATACCGGCGACCTGAGTAGTGCACACCCGATGGAATCTGGTTCTTCGAGCCCGAACTCAAGAAATGGTATGAACGGGCGAGACCTCTACTGGGTCGTGGGTGGGCTCGGTCTGTCCGTGCGTGTTCCCGACCGTTGCGAGCACGGTCCTCGATGATGGGCCTACGTACAAACAGTCGACGCCCCCGTTACGTGACGGTCGATGACCTCGATGAGCCGTCGTTTCTCTGTATCGGAAAGAGGGACCGGAGGAAGGGCTCTCAGCCTGGATTGCACACGCCGGTAGAATGAAACGCGGCTGATGCCGAACTCGACGAAAATGTCTTCCGGCGAAGGGCCGCCGTACGGCGCCCAGACTCGGGCGAATGCAAGCACCGCGTCGTCCAGGGATTTCATTCGATGCCCTTTCTCCTTGAACTAGGTATCTCGATGTGGTTTGACATTCAGGACGCGGCCGCCTCCGGGCGGCGGCGGACGCTCCTGAGGTCAGGGGGTTCTCGGAAAATCAGTACTTCACTGGGCTGTCAGGCCGCCGTCGATGACATGCTCTGTACCGTTCACGTAAGAAGATTCGTCGCTGGCGAGAAACAGTACGAGGTTTGCGACTTCTTCAGGGTCGGCCATACGGCCCATGGGGATCTGTTCATTGATTCCGCCGCCGTCTGCGTCGGTGGCCGCTGCCATCATCGGGGTCTTGATGTATCCGGGATGAACTGAGTTTGCGCGAATGTTCGATGGACCATATTGAACAGCAACGTGTTTCGTCATTCCGCGTGAGGCGAACTTACTTCCGACATACGCGAGGTTGGGAGCTCCGACGATCGATACGATCCCGGCCACCGATGAGACGTTCACGATGGATCCTCCGCCCGCCTCCAGCATCGAAGGGATCACTGTCTTCATGCCGAAGAACTGCGAGGTCTGGTTGACGTTGATGACATGCAGATAGTCCTGCTCGCTCAGTTCCACGGTCTCAGCGATGGGACCGATGATCCCAGCGTTGTTGACCAGTACATTCACCGGCCCGAAGGCGCGCTCGGTTTCGCTGAGCACGTCGTGCCACTGGCTCAGAGAAGCAACGTCGTGAGAAACGAACTGAGCGTTCTCGCCGAGTTCGGTTGCGATTTCCTTTCCCCTTGCTTCATTGAGGTCTGTCAGTGTCACTTTGGCACCTTCAGCGACGAAGCGCCGAGCGTGAGCTTCACCCATGCCCTGAGCAGCTCCGGTGATGATGACAACTTTCCCATCGAGTTTTCCCATTTCGTACCCCTTACTCATCGTGCGATTTTCTTGTTGGTGAAGGTATAGCGACGGTAGGAAGCTTGGCTGTCCTGCGTAAGTCGTTCGGACCAAACGATTAAAGGGCCTTGAGTTCCTCGGTGACCTCGGAGACCGACTTCTTCGCGTCCCCGAACAGCATCGAGGTGGTGTCCGCGAAGAACAGCGGGTTGTCGATACCGGCGAACCCGGAGTTCATCGACCGCTTGAGCACGATCACCGACTTCGACTGATCCACATTCAGGATCGGCATGCCGTGGATCGGCGACGACGGATCATTCCGCGCGGCCGGGTTGGTGACATCGTTCGCGCCGATCACCAGGGTGACATCGGTGCGTGAGAACTCGTCGTTGATGTCGTCCATTTCCTTCATCGCGTCGTACTCGACGTCCGCCTCCGCCAGGAGCACGTTCATGTGCCCGGGCATCCGGCCCGCGACCGGGTGGATCGCGTACTTGACCTCGACGCCCTTCGACTCGAGCAGCTTGGCCATGTCCTTGACCGCGTGCTGGGCCTGCGCCACCGCCAACCCGTAACCGGGGACGACGATGACCTGGTTGGCGTACGCCATCTGGATCGCCGCGTCCGCCGCCGAGGTGGCCTTCGCCGTCTTCGCGGTGCCGTCCCCGACCGCCGCCGCGGTGCCGCCGCCGCCGAACCCGCCGGCCACGATCGCCGGGATGGACCGGTTCATCGCCTTCGCCATCAGGTTCGTCAGGATCGAACCCGACGCCCCGACGATCATGCCGGCCACGATCATCGCCTGATTGTTCAGGGCCAGACCCGCCGCCGCCGCGGACAGACCGGTCAGCGCGTTGAGCAGCGAGATCACCACGGGCATGTCGGCGCCGCCGATCGGCAGCACCACCATCAACCCGAGCACCGCCGCCAACACCAGCACCCCGACGATCCACCACTGCGACGTGGGTCCGGTCGGGTCGATCGCCTTGACCCCGATCGCCACCGCCAACGCGACCGCCCCGATCAGCAGCACCGCATTGAGCGGCTGCTGCAGTCTGCCGATGCCGATCGGCCGGCCCGGCAGCGTCTCCTGCAGCTTCAGGAACGCGATCACCGAACCCCAGAACGAGATCGACCCGATGACCGCCGCGAACAACGACGCGATCACGATGTGCACCGTCGGCGACTCACCATGTTGGAAGGCGGTGAACCCGTCCGAATCCAAAAATTCCGCATACGCGATCAGCGCGACGGTGCCACCACCGACACCGTTGAACAACGCCACCAACTGCGGCATCGCGGTCATCTTCGTCCGCAACGCCGGCGGCACCCCCAGCACCACACCGATCACCAGACCGGCGACGATCAGCACCCAGTTGGAGGTGTCCCGGATCGAGATCAGGGTCGCGACCACGGCCACCCCCATGCCGACCGCGGCGATCTGGTTACCGCGGACCGCGGTCTTCGGGCCGGTCAGACCCATCAGACCGTAGATGAACATCGAGAACGCCACGATGTAGAGCACGTTGACGAGGTACTCCATTACCGGTCCCCACCCTTCTCAGACACAGCGGCGGGCGCAGCGGGCTTGGACTTGAACATGCCCAGCATCCGGTCGGTCACCACGAAACCACCGACCACGTTGATCGTTCCGAACACCAGCGCCACGAACAGGATCACCTGCAACCCCCACGGCGGGTTCTCCACCTTGCCGAGCACCACCAGGGCACCGAGCACCACGATGCCGTGGATCGCGTTCGTCCCCGACATCAGCGGGGTATGCAACGTGTTCGGGACCTTCGAGATCACCGCGAACCCCACGAACCCCGACAACACCAGGATCGCGATATTCGCCAACAACTCCGCATACATCTACGACACCTCCTCGTGGATTGGCGCACTGATGCCTGCGCCGTATTCGTCGATGTTCTCGTAGAATTCGCGTATCCGGCGAGGCGCCATCAGGTGGTCGAGGAAGATCGCCACCGGTATCGCCGCGATTCGAAAAAGACTGGAGATCATGAGATTTCCTTGTGCTCGTCAGAAGCTCGATCGAGATCGATTGGAGTGCTGTACGAGAAGTCGAAGTGCGCGTAGTTATGTTGGGGCACCAGCGTCCATATGATGAACGCACCGAGCCGGTGCGCGAGTTTAATGAGACCTGTTGTGGACATCTATTTTCCGTCCTCACGGGTGACGCAGGACGCGGCGAGGACCTCGTCCGAGAAATCGGGGGCCAGGACGCCGTCGACGAGCATCAGCTCCAGCAGCGCGGAGATGTTCTTCGAGTACAGCTCGGAGGCGTGCTCGGGCATGCTG